>JANNZD010000032.1:0-8205 GCA_031410435.1 Betaproteobacteria bacterium
GGCTCAGGCCCAGGCCGGCGCCGGTGCCCGGGCCGGTGCCAGCGTGGCGGCCGCGCCCGCGCCGCCGCCGCCGGCCAATGCGCCGGTGCCCATCGTCAACTTCGTCAGGCTGGTGGCGCCCGACTACCAGCTGGCCCCGCATCTGGTGCTGGCCATCATGGAGACCGAGAGCAACTTCAACCCCAACGCGGTATCGCCCAAGCAGGCCCAGGGCCTGATGCAGCTGATCCCGGACACCGCCGCGCGCTTTCGGGTGCGCAACATCCGCGACCCGGCCCAGAACATCCGCGGCGGCATGGCCTATCTGCGCTGGCTGATGGCCTATTTCGAGGGCGACGTGGCCCTGGTGGCAGCGGCCTACAACGCCGGTGAACGCGCGGTCGAACGCTACCGCGGCGTGCCGCCTTATGCCGAAACCCGGCTCTATGTGCGCCGCATCCTGGCCTCGGTGGGGCCACTGGCCCAGCCTTTCGATGCCAGCGTCACGCCGCCGTCCGCCAGCCTGCCGCTGATGCGGCCGCTGATCGCGGGCTTGGCGCGCCGGTGAAGGCCGCAACGCCAGGCCATGCCCGCCCGGGCCGTCGCGCCGGCCCGGCACTTCAAACACTGAACCGACCATGAGCCCGACACGCCCACCCGCCGACAGCCCGCCCGCCAGCGCCGACGACCCCGACCGCGACGCCTTGACCGGGCTGTGGTCGCGGCAGGCGCTGCACCGCCTGCTGGGTGCCGCCCTGGCCGCAAGCGCCGGACCGGCCCGGCCGGCCCTGCTGGCGCTGGACCTGGACCGCTTCCAGGCGATCAACGACGCCACCGGCATCACCACCGGCGACGCGGTGCTGGTGCGCGTGGCGCGGCGCATCAGTGGCGCTGTACCGCCGGGGTCGGAGGTGGCGCGCATCAGTGGCGACGAGTTTGCGGTGCTGCTGCCCGACCACCGCCAGGCCGACGCCAGCGCGGCGCGCCTGCTGGAGCTGATCGGCCGGCCCTATGCCGTCAATGGCCATGCGGTGGTGCTGAGCGTGAGCATCGGCCTGGCCGACGCCAACCAGGCCGTGGCCGACGCTCATGCACTGCTGCGCGCGGCCAATATCGCGCTGCATCGGTCTGAGGCCCTGGGCAAGAACCGCTGGTGCCGTTTCGAGCCCTGGATGCAGGACCAGGCGCGCGACCGCCAGGCCCTGGAGACCGATCTGCGCGCTGCGCTGGCACTCAACAAGCTGGAACTGCGCCGCAACATGGGCGTGGACCAGTTCGAGGTGCATTACCAGCCGCAGATCGCCATGGCCAGCGGCCGCTTGCTGGGCTTCGAGGCGTTGGCGCGCTGGAAGCACCACCAGCTGGGCTGGGTCGGGCCGACCCAGTTCATACCGCTGGCCGAAGAGATCGGCCTGATCGGCCTGCTCGGCGATTGGGTGCTGCGCACCGCCTGCAGCGCGGCTGCCAGCTGGCCGGTGGCGCCCGACGGCCGGCCACTGCGGGTGGCGGTCAACATTTCGGCGTTGCAGTTGCGCGAACGCAGGGCCCTGGTGGCCAGCGTTGCCGACGCGCTGGCGCAATCCGGCCTGGCACCGGACCGGCTCGAAATCGAGATCACCGAAAGCGCGCTGGTCGGCGACGCGCTGCAGACCCTGCAGGCCATCCGTGCGCTGGGGGTGCACCTGTCGCTGGACGACTTCGGCACCGGCTATTCATCGCTCAGCCAATTGGCCCGCTTTCCGTTCGACGGGCTCAAGATCGACCATTCCTTTGTACAGCGACTGCCCGGCAGCCCGAGCGCCGAAGCGCCGGTGGCCGACTTGTCGCTGCGCATGCTGCAGGCCATCGCCGCGCTAGGCCACGGCCTGGGCATGCACACCGCAGCCGAAGGGGTGGAAACCGCCGACCAGGCCCGCCAGGTGCTGGCCGCTGGCGTGGGCAGCATGCAGGGCTATCTGGTGGCGCATGCCACACCGCCCAACCAGCTGGCCGCGCTGATCCGCCACCTGCAGCAAACCCCTCACTTCACCGAGGTGCAAGCACCATGACCGACACCCTGTGCAGCCTGGCCTATTTCAGCCGCAATGCCATGACCGGCAGCCCGGCCGAGCTGGCATCCCAGATCCAGGACATCCTGCAGCGCGCGCGCCACAACAACCAGCAGCACGGCGTGACCGGTGCGTTGCTGTTCAGCGACGGCTGTTTTGCCCAGGTGCTGGAGGGGCCACCGGCAGCGGTGGAAGGGGTCTTCGAGTCGATCCAATGCGACCCCCGGCACAGCGAGGTGACGATCCTGCACCTGCATCCGGTGCCCGAGCGCAGCTTCGGTCAGTGGTCGATGGCCTTCGGCGGGATCAATGGGGTGTCGGTGGACCCGCAACTCGCCGATCAGGGCATGGCCCAGGCCGATCAGATCCTGGCCAGCCCGGCCGGCCAGAACTTGCTGGCGGCCTTGCGCAATGTGGTGTACCGGGACGACCTGTCGCGCCGCGACGCCGCCGACCCGGCCTGAGCGCGCGCGCTCAGCCGATCAAGCGCCTGGCCCGGGCCGGCAGGCGGCAGCGCCGCAGCAGCCGTGCGCCGGCTTGCACCTTGCCGAGGTGCCGTGCGGGCAATGAAGAAAGTAGCGGGCGGCGCAAACGCAGCGGCGGCAGCGGCTCATCCCAGAAATCGCGGTCTTCCGTCACTGTCTCCGTACGCATCCCAAAGCTCCCATGTCTCGATTGGCTGGCAGAAAGTGTCGCCGCCTTCAACGAAAAATGAACCGGATTTGCGTCGGCATCATCGCGCAATACGTCACGAAATGTCACAGCGGCGCGCTGCGCAGGCAGCCTTGCCGGGTCGGCCAAACTGCCAGCCATGACCCGTCTGCTGCCGCTGGGCTGGCCGGCCGGTTTGGCTTGACGCGTGCGGCCGGCCGGGGCCACTAGAATCGCGCCCCCTCCCCCTGCGAGCCCCTGCCGGCGGCCACGCCCTGCCCACCATGCCCGCTGCTGCATCCCCGGTCTGCGCCATCGACTTCGGCACCTCCAATTCGGCCATCGCCCTGCCGCTGCGGGACGGCGTGCAGCTGGTCGAACTGGAGCCCGGCCAGCGCACCATGCCCACCGCCGTGTTCTATGCGGTCGAAGGCCTGGCCGCGCATGAAGAGCCCCAGCGCCACTACGGCCGCGCCGCAGTGGCAGCCTATGTGGAGGGCATCGACGGCCGGCTGATGCGGTCGATGAAGAGCATCCTGGGCAGCACCCTGGCGACCCAGTCCACCGATGTGGGCCAGGGCCGGTCGGTGCGCTACCTGGACGTGGTGGGCGGCTACCTGCGCCACCTCAAGCAGATGGCCGAGCGCGAGGCCGGCCAGACGCTGACCCGGGTGGTGCTGGGCCGGCCGGTGTTCTTTGTCGACGACGATGCCGAGCGCGACGCTGCGGCCCAGGCCGCCCTGACCCGGGCCGCGCGCGCGGTGGGCTTCCAGGAGATCAGCTTCCAGTACGAGCCGATCGCCGCCGCGCTGGATTACGAGACCACGGTGGACCGCGAGCAGGTGGTGCTGGTGGCCGATATCGGTGGCGGCACGTCCGACTTCTCGCTGGTGCGGGTGGGGCCACAGCAGCGCCAGCGCATCGACCGCAAGGCCGACATCCTGGGCAACCACGGGGTGCATATCGCCGGCACCGATTTCGACCGCCATATCGAGCTGCTGCGCATCCTGCCGGTCTGTGGCTACCGCAGCACCGGCCCGACCGGCCGCGAGGTGCCCAGTCGGGTCTACTTCGACCTGGCCACCTGGCACCTGATCAACACCGTCTATGCGCCGGCCCGGGTGGCCGAGCTGGCACGCATGAAGACCTTCTACAGCACCCTGCAGCACCATGCCCGGCTGATGACCGTGGTGCAGCAGCACCTGGGCCATGCGCTGATCGCGCGCGCCGAGGCCGCCAAGATCGCAGTGGCCGAGGGCGGCCACGCCACCATCGACCTGGCGTTGCTGGAGCCCGGCCTGGCCCTGACCATGGACGAGCCCGAGGCCATCGCCGCCATCGACGCCGACCTGGACCGCATCGCCGGTGCCGCTGACATCACCCTGGCCCAGGCCGGGCTGGCGCGCGACCGGGTGGACGCGCTGTACTTCACCGGCGGCTCGACCGGCCTGCAGGCCCTGGCCGAACGCATCGCGGCGCGCTTCCCGGCGGCCCGGGTGATGCGCGGCGACCGCTTTGCCAGCGTGGCCCAGGGGCTGGGGGTGCATGCGCGGCGGGTGTTTGGCTGAAGTCTGACGCCGTGCTTGCAGGCAACGAGAATGGCCCTTGCCGCCTCATACCTTGTTGCCCCCAAGCGAGACACCGCCATGCCGACAGACTCGTTCTCCTGGCTGCACCTCACCGATTTCCACTATGGCCTGAAGGGACAGGGCCATCTCTGGCCCACGCTGCGCGCGCCCTTTCTCGACAGCCTGCAGGCGCTGCATGACCGCAGCGGCCCCTGGGACGCGGTGTTCTTCACCGGCGATCTGGTGCAGGCGGGCAAGTCGGACGAATTCACCCGGTTCCAGGCTGAGGTGTTGGCGCCGTTGTGGCAGAAGCTGACCGAACTGGGTTCGGGCAATGCCGTGCTGCTGGCGGTGCCCGGCAATCACGATCTGTTCCGGCCCAACCCCAGCGATGACGATCCGGCGGCAGATCGCTTGCTGCTGGCTGGCGGCTTCCAGGGTGTCGAGGACAAGTTCTGGGACCAGCCGGCAAGCTCCTACCGCCGGGTCGTGCACAACGTCTTTGCCGCCTACAGCGCGTGGTGGAAGACCGCGCCAGGCAAACCCGGCAGCGTCAACGACGGCCTGTTGCCCGGAGACTTCTCCACCACGTTGGCCTGCGGATCGCGCAGCATCGGCATCGTCGGGCTGAACACGGCCTTTCGGCAGCTGGCGGGCGGCGACTACCAAGGGCGACGGGTCTGGGATGCTCGGCAGTTGCATGCGCTGTGTGCGGGAGGTGTCGACGTCTGGAGCCAGCAGCACGATGTCTGCCTGCTGCTCACCCACCAGGGGCCGGACTGGTTGACACCGGAGGCGCGTAAGCACGCTGACTCCGAAATCGCGCCCGCCGGACGCTTTGCGGTGCAGCGCTTCGGCCACCAGCACGAACACGACATCAGCTATACGCGCCGGGGCGGCAGCACCCAGGCCGTGAGGCTCGTCCAGGGCAGCTCGGTCTTCGGCATGGACAAGTTCGGCGAGCCGCCCACCGAGCAGCGCGCCCATCGCTATGCCGCGGGCCGGATCGACTTCCAGGGCGACCAGGCGGCACTGCGCCTCTGGCCGCTGACGGCTACCAAGCAGACCGGCCCATGGCGCTATGTGCCAGACCATCACAACGCCGACTTGTTGGACGATGGCGGCACCGCGCCGGATGCTTTCGCCACGCGCAAACTGGCGCGCGGCAGTACGCCGCTTCGCCCGCAAGCCGGTCTGGTCAGCAGCCCGCCAAGCCCTGAGCACCCCGCCGCAGCTCCCGGCCGGCCCCGCATTCCACGCTGCCATCGCGGCGCGCTTTTTTCGGCCGCAAGCCAGACCTGGAAAGGATCGCGAAGTACCTGCTGCCGGAAGACCACAGCTGGGGCGTGGTGCTGGACGGGCCGGGCGGTGTGGGCAAGACCTCCCTGGCCATCGAGGCGGCGCACCGTGCGCCGGCCGAGCACTTTCCGCTCAAGCTCTGGATCACCGCCAAGAGCCGTGAACTGCGGCCCGACGGGCCTCAAGCACTCAGCGATCACCGGGTTGACGACTACAACCAACTGCTCAACGAGTTGGGCCTGGCCCTGGGCCTCGACGACATCCCGCGGTCCACACCGCAGGACCGGCCGGGCCTGGTGCGCCATGCCCTGGCCAGCCACCGGGCCCTGCTGGTGCTGGACAACCTGGAGGCCTTCAATGCCGAGGAGCGGCGGCGCTTGTTCGAGTTGCTGGGCAACCTGCCCGCCGCCTGCCGCGCCATCGTCACCAGCCGGCGCCGCACCGATGGCTCCTTCGCGTCCCATGTGATCCGCCTGGACAAGCTGGAGCGCGATGCCGCCGATGAGTTGCTGGCCGACCTGGACGGCGGGCCAGCTGGGCCGCACCACGGGCCGTTGCCGCACGGTGGCCGAAGCGGTAGAGCGGCTGCAGGAGGCGCATCGGCTGGAGGCCTTGGGCGCGCAAAACGATCCGCTCGACTTCGTGTTTGGTGACTTGCTGGACACCTTCACGGCGGATGAAACCGCAGTGCTGGCCGCCTTGGTGCACTTCAGCGGGCCGGCCAGGCTGGCGTGGCTGCTGTCGATGACCCAGCTGAGCCCCAAGGCCGCAGAAACAGCGCTGGACGGCCTGCTGTACCGGTCGCTGCTGGTGGAGGACGACGTCGCCGGCACCTGGCTGCTGCCGCCCTTGGCGGCGCGCTTCTTGCGCCGCGCCCGGCCCGAGGCAGTGGGTGCCAGTGGCGAGCGCCTGGCCGACTGGGCCTATGCCCTGGTTGTCGAGAACGGCCACCAACAGTACGACCGCTTTCCCGCCCTTGACGCTGCCTGGCCCCGGATTGCCGCCGCCCTGCCCGTGCTGCTGGCCGGGGATAACCTCCGGCTGCAGGCCGCCGGTGATGCATTGAACAGCTTCCTGGACTTCTCCGGCCGCTGGGATGATGGGCTCGCGCTCGGCATCGCGGCGGAAGCCAGGGCCGTTCTGGCCAGGGACCATGGCAAGGCCGGCTCAGCAGCTGGGTTACTTACACCTCTTGCGTGGCCAGTCTGCCGATGTGCTGACCTGCGCTGATCGCGCAGCAGAGCACTGGGCAACAGCGCACACCGGCGCTCGCGAGCGTGCGGTAGCTCTGAGACTGCGCGGCAGGGGCCACCATGTCGCCCAGGACTATCTCGCTGCGATGGCCACCACCCGCGAAGCCCTTGGCCTGTCTCGAAGCGTGTCGAAAGAAAGCGATGACGTGGCGATCTGCTTGAATGACCTTGGCGCAACGCAGCAAGCCTGCATCCAGTACGGCGAGGCGGAATCCAGCCTCAGAGAGGCTCTTGCCATGGCATCTGCCCTGGCAGACCGGGAAGGCATAGCCATATATACCGGCAACCTTGCTGAATTGGCCGTGCATCGCGAACAGTGGCCGGAAGCAGAAGGCCTTGCACGCCAAGCCTTGCTGTTGGCAGAGAAATTGGGCCGCCAGGAACTCATCGCGAGCGACTGCGCAAGACTCGCGCTAGTCCTGGCACGCCAGGGCCGCCCCACTGAAGGCCTGCACCATGCCCAGCGTGCGGTGGCGATCTTCACCGAACTGCGGTCGCCAGGCTTGGCCGAAGCGCAGGCAGTGTTGGCCGAGTGCCAGCGATGACCGCCAGACCAAGGCCCGCCGCCGCGCCCCTCCGCCGCATCACAGCGCAGGGCTTCGCTCGCCCTGTGCCATTGGCATCAAAATGGTGCTAAAGTGATGTCGCTTTGATGTCATCTCAATTGCCATGGCCAACCTCACACTGCGCGACGTACCCGCCGATCTGCACTTGTGGTTGAAGGAGCAAGCCGGCGCCAACCGCCGCTCGCTCAACAAAGAAGTCATCCTTCAACTCGATGCGCTGCGGGGCAAGGCTGCCAGCCCGGCCGATGCTGGCCAGCGTCTGGCCCGCATCCGCGCGATTGCCAGCCGCAGCGCCGGCCTGCCTGTGCTGGATCATCGCCCCGAGGCCGAGATCCTGGGGCTGGGCGCTGACGGCCTGCCGGGCTGAGCATGGTCATCGACAGCTCGGCCTTGGTCGCCATCCTGCTGGGAGAGCCGGGCTGCGACGCTCTGGCCACCAAGCTGGCCGGCGCGAGGACTGGCAGACACACGCCGGTGATCTGCGCGGCCAACTGGCTGGAGGCGATGATGGTGATTTCGGCCCGGCTCGGACCGCCCGGTGTGCAGGCCTTGGGCGAATTGCTCAGCGCCGCCGAGGTGCAGGTGGCGCCGGCGGATGCCGAACTGGTGCAAACCGCCTTCGATGCCTGGCAACGATTCGGCAAGGGGCAGCACCCGGCTGGCCTGAACTTTGGTGACTGCTTTGCCTATGCCCTGGCCATGCGCCGGGGCGAGGCGCTGCTCTTCAAGGGCCAGGACTTTTCACAAACCGACGTCCTGCAGGCCTGAGCGAGGCGCCTGCGGGCTGGCTGATCAGCGCCCGCCGCGCGGCCGCCCGGCCGGCCCGCGCGGCCCGGGCCGC
>JANNZD010000033.1:0-23477 GCA_031410435.1 Betaproteobacteria bacterium
GGCCTCGACCGGCCGGCAGATCGACGCGGCGGTGAAGCTTTGGGTCGCGCAGAACGGCAACACGATCGCCGGCCGCAAGGTCGAGATCATTCTCGAAGATCTGGCCCTTCATCGCGGCGAGCAGTGCGTCGCCGCCCGCGCCCTTGGTGACCTTCAGCGCCTCGTAGATCACGCGCATGCCGTCGTAGCCGCCCACGCCCATGAAGTTGGGGCGCACGCCGGGGTTGGCCTTCATGAAGGCCACGACAAACTTCTTGTTGGCCGGCGAATTGTGCGAGGCCGAGTAGTGGTGCGAGGTCACCACGCCCACGGCCACGTCGCCCATGCCGTTGAGGATGTCGTCGTCGGTAATGTCGCCGGTGCCGATCAGCTTGATGCCGGCCTTGTCCAGGCCGCGCTCGCCGAACTGCTTCATGAACTGCGCGCCCTGGCCCGAAGGCAGGAAGACGAAAAGTGCATCCGGCGACGCATCGCGCACCTTCTGCAGCACTGGCGCGAAATCGGGGCTGCGCAGCGGGGTGCGCAGCTTCTCGGCCACCACGCCACCGTTGAGCTGGAACTGGCTGACAAAGAACTTCTCGGCATCGTTGCCGGGGCCGAAATCGGTGACCAGCGTGACCACTTTCTTGATCTTGTTCTTGGCCGCCCATTCGGCGATGCTCACCGCGGCCTGGGGCAGCGTGAAGCTGGTGCGCACGATGTAGGGCGAGGATTCGGTGATCATCGACGTGGCCGCTGCCATCACCACCATCGGCGTCTTGCTCTGGGTGGCGATCGGCGCGCTGGCCAGCGCCAGCGGCGTCAGGCCGAAGCCGGCCAGCGCCACCACCTTGTCGTTGACCACCAGTTCCTGGGCCAGGCGGCGGGTGGTGTCGGCCACGCCCGCATCGTCCTTGATCAGCACTTCGATCTTCTTGCCGCCGGCCTTGCCACCGGTCTGCTGCTGCCAGAGCTTGATCGCGCCCTCGATCTGCTTGCCGGTGGACGCCGACGGGCCGGTCATCGGCAGGATCACGCCCACCTTCACGGTGTCTTGGGCCTGCACCGGCGCGGCGGCCAGCGTCAGAGCGCCGGTAGCCAGGGCGGCCAGGTTGATCAGGTGCTGTCGTCTCGTCATGGGGTCTCCGAAGGTGCTGGAAGGGGCGTTGCGGGGCGATTGTGCGTTGCCTCGGGCGGCCGGGCTCTTCGCGCAAGCCCCTAAGCCGGGCGCTTGTGCAGCACTATCTGCTATTGCGCAGCGGCATGGCCGGTGGCTTGGGTCATGCCGGTCTGCTCGGCCGCGATCAGCCGGTCCAGCACCCGCCGGGCCTGCACGCCGCCGGCGTCGATGTTGAGGCTGAGCAGCTTGCGCTCAGGCCAGCTCAAGTGGTTGCGCTGCTGGCGCTCCAGCATCTCCAGGTCCTCGCTGAATATCTTGGCCTGGCCCTCGCGGATCGACGCGGTCAGCGCCTTGTCGCGGGCATTGAAGTTGCGCGCCATGCCCCAGAAATACCAGATCGAGGTCTCGGTCTCGGGCGTGATGAAGTCGACCACGATGCTGGACGCCTTGACCTTGGCGTCAGCGTGGTAGCCACCCTGCCCTGCCAGTGCCACGCCCACCTCGATCATCACGTGGCTGGGCGGCGAGAAATGGCAGATCTGCCAGCGGTCCACCGCCTGGTCGTCGGGCAGGTGGTTGCCGCGCAGGGCCATCTTCCAGAACGGCGGCGGCTGGATGTTGTCCATGAAGCGCGAGGTGGTCACCTCGTCGCCCACCGTCTTGGTGGTCGTGGGGGTCTCGTCGATCTCCTTCTGGCCGATGCTGGTGGCGTGCACATAGGTCTCATGCGTCAGGTCCATCAGGTTGTCTACCATCAGCCGGTAATCGCAGCCGATGTGGAACAACCCGCCGCCATAGGCCCAGTCGGGGCTGTCGGCCCAGGTGCAGGCCGGGATGGCGGCCGGGTCGGCCAGCGCCACCTCACCGGGCCAGACCCAGACGAAGCCATGCCGCTCGACCACCGGAAAGCTGCGGATGGACGGAAAGGCCCGCACCCGCTGGCCCGGCATCGCAAGGGTCTTGCCGTCGCAGCCCATCTCCAGGCCGTGGTAGCCGCAGACCAGCTTGCCCTCGATCACCCGGCCCAGCGACAGCGGCGCCCCGCGGTGCGGGCAGAAATCCTCCAGCGCCGCCACCGCGCCATCGGCGCCGCGGTAGAACACGATGGGCTGCTTGCAGAGGGTGCGGCCCAGTGGCTTGTCGTCAATCTCAGCCGGGGTGCAGGCCACATACCAGGCATTCTTCAGAAACATGGCGGGCTCTCCAGGTTGGCTGAAAGGGGCATGGTGCCCCTGTGCAGTTTGCAAGGCAAGGACTTCATTCAGTATGCTTAATCACATTCAGTGTACTCAATGAATAGCGCGCTGCAAGCCCTGAGAATTCATGGTTTACCCTTGCGCCATAGCACTGCGCATCGGCGCCCGGCTCTGCTCGTTGTTCATCTGCACGAACTTGCGCAACAGCCGCATGAACTCCTGCCGCTCGGCTTCGTCCAGCCGGCTGAGCAGGCTCTGGTTCATCGCCGCCAGACCCGGCACCAGGCGCTGCAGCACGGCTTCGCCCTCGGGCGTCAGCACCAGGCGGCGCTGGCGCCGGGCCAGCAACTCGCGCACGATCCAGCCCTTGGCCTCCAGCCGGGCGGCGATCTCGGCGGTGGTGGACGTGTCGAGCGCCACCTCCTGGGCCAAGGTCACCTGGTCGATGCCGGGCCGCTCCTGCAGCATGCGCAGGATCGCGTATTGCACCGGGGTGACGTCGCGGCCCAGGGACTCGAAGAACATCGACACCGCGATCTGCTGGGCGCGGCGGATCAGGTGGCCGGGCTGGTCATAGAGATCGATGGACAGCGAATCGGTGGACGCAGCGGGCATCGGCTTGGGTCAGTTTGGCAGCGGCAAGGGCGCCATTCTCAGCCCGCCTGCCCGCACCACGGCTGCGCCGGCCGGCAACCCGAGGGCTTGTGACGCCCCATGCCTATGCCGGATCAGGATCGGCAGCCGGGCGCCGGCCCGGCGGTGGGCCCGCTCAGGCTGCCGCAGCCTTGATGCCCTGGCGCTCGATATGCCATTCCACCAGCTTGGCCATATTGCCCAGCGAGATCTGGTGGGCATGGATCAGGCCCAACAGGCCATTGCGGGCCAGTTCCACCAGTTCGGCGTCGGTCAGCGCGGCCATCTTTTGTTCGTCGATCGTGAGGAAACCATCGACTACCAGCTTGGACCCGTCGGGCAGCGTGGCATCGAAGCGCATGTCGCGCAGCAGGCCCTTGTCGACCAGCATCACGCCGGCCAGGCGGGTGCGCTCGACCTCCTGCTCGAAGTTCTCGAGCTGCTTCTGCACATCCAGGGTGAAGGCACTGGGCTCACCACCCGCGTCGAACAGGGCCTGGCCTTCATTGCCGAAGCCGAGCCAGGATTCGTCAATGCACACCACCATCTCGTTGGCCGCCACGCGGGCCAGTGCAAACGGGTACAGACGCAACATGGCTGGCACATAACGCACGCGCCAGGCGTCGCCCTGGATGCACAGGTTCTGCTCGCCCTTCAGGCCGAACACGGCGATGGGCGCCACCAGCGGCTTGCCGTCGTCGCTCTTGCCGGCATTCACCCAGACCACCGGGTACTCCTTGCAGGCATCGGTGAATTCAGTGCCCGCCACGAAGAAAGCATTCAGCTTGCTGACGTTGGACAGGTCACGCGCGGCCAGCTTGAGCTTGAGCTCGCGGTGCTTGACGCGGTCCAGGGCTACCGCTTTCTTGTGCAGGTTTTCATTGATCATGGTTTTTCACTTTCATCATCGGTCAGTGCGATGCGGCTCACCAGCACCTTGTCCACGCGCTTGCCGTCGAGGTCCACCACTTCGAACCGCCAGCCATCCCATTCCACCACATCGGTGGTGCGGGGCAGGCGGCCCAGCAGCAACATGATCATGCCTGCCAGGGTGTTGTAGCGGCCGCGATCTTCCTCGGGCATTTCACGGATTTCGAGCCTGTCTTTCATCTCCGGCACCGGGATCAGGCCATCCATCAGCCAGCTGCCATCGGCCCGCTTGACCGCCCATGCATCTTCCGCGCTGGGGTTGCTGAACTCACCGGTGATGGCCTCCAGCACATCGCGCACCGTGATCACGCCCTGCACCGCGCCGTACTCATCCACCACAAAGACCAGCTGTGCACTGGTGGCGCGAAAATGGTCCAGCAACTCCATGCCCGATAGGGTCTCGGGCACGAACACCGGGGGATGCATCAGCGTTGCCAGGTCGGGCGCCTCGCCGCGCGACAAGGGCATCAGCAGGTCCTGGGCCTGGATCACACCCACCACATCGTCCAGGCCGGCCCGGCACACCGGGTAGCGCGAATGACCGTTCTCGGTCATCTGCGCCAGCAGCGCGGGCAGCGGTGCGTCCTGGTCCAGCCAGGTGATCTCGGCGCGCGGAATCATCATCGAGCCGATCTGGCGCTCGTCCAGGCGAAACACATTGCGCACCATCTGGTGCTCCTGGGCCTCGATCACGCCGGCGTCCAGGCCCTCCTCCAGGCTGGCCGCGATCTCCTCTTCGGTCACGCTGCGCGAGGGCGCCTGGCGGATACCCAGCAGGCGCAGCACGGTCTCGGTGCAGGCCGACAAGAGCCAGACGAAGGGCCGGGTGGCCGACGACAGCATGTCCATCGGCCGGGCCACCAGCACCGCCACCCGCTCGGGGTACATCTGGCCGAGCCTTTTGGGCACCAGCTCGCCGAAGATGATGGTGAGGAAGGTGATGATCACCACCACCAGGGCGGTGGCCGTCACCTCGGCCACACGCTGGCTGAACATCGGCAAGCTGGCATGCAGCCAGGCCGACAGCGGCTGCGAGAAGGCCGCGTCGCCAACGATGCCGTTGAGCACCCCGATCGAGGTGATGCCGATCTGCACCGTCGACAAGAACTTGGTCGGGTCGTCATGCAACACCTGGGCGGCGCTGGCACCCGGCTCGCCGGCCTCCACCATCACCGCCAGGCGCGCCTTGCGTGACGTGGTGAGCGCCATCTCCGACATCGCGAACAGCGCGTTCACCAGGATCAAGAACAGCAGCAGTGCAACGTCCATGCAGCGGCGCGATGACAGCGCCCCGGAAACTTCAGGGCGCCCAGCGTAGCAGAATCGCCCCATGCACTACCTCATCGGCGACCTGCAGGGCTGTTGCGATGCCCTGGATCGCCTGCTGGTCGAAATCGGCTTTTCGCCCTCGCGCGACCATCTTCACCTGCTGGGCGACCTGGTCAACCGCGGCCCGGCATCGCTGCAGACGCTGCAACGCCTGATCGGGATGGGCGCGGCCGCCACCAGCCTGCTGGGCAACCATGACCTGCATCTGTTGGCCCTGTCGGTGGGTGCATGTCAGCCCCACCGCAGCGACACATTGGACGAAATCCTGGGCCATCCCCAACGCGCGGCCCTGCTGGATTGGCTGCGCCACCAGCGCTTGGCCGACCAGGCCCAGGGCTGGCTGCTGGTGCATGCCGGCGTGGTGCCGCAATGGGATGCGGCCCAGACCCTGGCGCTGGCCGGCGAGGTGGAGGCGGTGCTGGCCGGGCCGGGCATGGCCGATTTTCTGTGCCAGATGTACGGCAACACCCCAAACCTGTGGGACGACGCGCTGCAGGGAATCCCGCGCTGGCGCATGGTGCTCAATGCATTGACCCGCATCCGCTATTGCACGCCCGAGGGCCAACTGGAATTCGACACCAAGGACGGCAGCGGCATCGCCCCAACCGGCCACCTGGCCTGGTTCGACGTGCCGGGCCGGCGCACGGCCCACACGCCGATGGCCTTTGGCCATTGGTCAACCCTGGGCCTGCAGAACCGCCCCGACCTGCTGGCCCTGGACACCGGCTGTGTCTGGGGCGGCGCGCTCACCGCGGTGCGGGTGGACGGTGGCCGGCGCGAGGTGGTGCAAGTGGCCTGTGCACAGGCCCAGGCACCCGGTTGAGGCCGCCGCGACGCGGCCTCAATGGCTGGGTTGCAGCAGGGCCTGCATGCGCTCCAGCATGGGCGAGACCACCGGGATCGTCAGCATCGTGCTGGCCACTGCCATCAGCAGCAGTGCGGTGAAGGCAGCGGCGCTGACGATCTGCTTGTCCAGCAGCAGGTTGACGAAGAAGATCATGATCAGCGCCTTGGTCTGCAGCAGCCAGCCGATCAGGGCCGCCTCACCGCGCTGCCAGCCCAGGATGCGGCCGGCCAGGGCGAGGCCCAGCTACTTGCCGGCCACCGACACCGCCGTAAGCATGCCGGCCACGGCAAACACCGCGCCGCCGCCCAGCGACCACTCGGTGCGCAAGCCTGGGCTCAGGAAGCACACTGGCATCACCACCCGCAGCACAGGGTGGCGCCGTTGATCCATCTGGCGCAGGTCGAACCAGCCGGCATTGATCACCGCGCCGGCCAGGACGGCGCCCAGCATGGCCACCCGCTGCCAGTCCATCAGGATCAGCGCCAGCACGCCCCAGATCGCGATGTCGTCCAGGCTGGCATAACGCAGGATGCGCTGGCCCAGCGGCTGGCGCAGGATGGCCAGCTTGTCCATCAGCAGGATCAGGATCAGGATCAGGATCGGCAGGGCCGTGACCGCGCAGGCCATGCCGATGCCAGCCACGAACTGCCAGGCCAAGGCGCGGAGATGATCGCCATGGCGATCCGGAAGATCTCGTTGGTGTTCATGGACCCAGGGGGCAAGCTTCGGGGCAGGCGGGGCGGCAGCTTGACACGCCGGCCCAGCAAGGCCCGCCGCCGAAGCCGCATAGAATTCGCACCTTCAAAGGAAGCGTGGCCGAGCGGTTTAAGGCTGCAGTCTTGAAAACTGCCGTGGGGGTAACCCCACCGTGAGTTCGAATCTCACCGCTTCCGCCAGAACGGCGTTTCATCTCGCCTCATGGCGTCCCGAAAGTCCCTCTGCAGCCCGCATGAATGCTGGCTTTCAGCCAAATTTTTGGCGTCCGGCCATTTCACGACACGCGATCTCGTCGCGCCAGAATTGATGGGTACGTAGCGTGGCGAATGCGGGCCATCACAGCGCGTTGCCCGTCGGTGGGATCGGCGCTTTCATGCAGACGCTGCGCAGCCAGGCCGGCATGAGTGCGCAGGCGCTTGAATTCACGATCCTGACCGCCGCACGATCTGGCGAGGTAGGCGGTGCACGGTGGGCCGAAATCGACCTCGACGCCGCGACGTGGACCGTGCCCGGCGATCGCATGAAGGCGGGCAAGGAACACCGGGTGCCGCTGTCAGACGCAGCGCTGGCCATCGTCAACGCCCTGCCCCACGAGGACCGCAATGCACTGGTGTTCGGGTCGCCCCGTGGCGGCACGTTGTCGGACATGAGCCTGACCGCCGTACTGCGCCGTATGAAGGTCGATGCCCGCATGGCTTTCGCGCCAGCTTCCGGGACTGGTGCGCCGAACGCACGAACTATCCCCGCGAAGTGGCCGAAATGGCCCTGGCACATGCCATCGGCGCAAGGTGGAAGCTGCGTATCGGCGAGGCCATAGCCCGGGCTATGGCGAGCATTTGCAACGACGAGCGGGTGCGTTTTGGGCTGGTGAGCGGGCAGGATCGAAAAACTCTCGATCTCTCAGTCCGGCTTGACCCTGGCGCGTTGCAGCACCGGCTTCCAGCGCCTTTGTTCGTCGCCGATGAAGCGGGCAAATTCAGCCGGCGTGCTGCCCACCGCGATCGCCGCATCGGCCTGCAGCCGGGACAGCGCTTCGGGCGTCTGGATTGCCTTGGCAGCGGCGCTGGCCAGGCGATCGGCGGCAGCGGCCGGCAGCGTGGCCGGCGCCAGCAGGCCATACCACTGGGTCATCTCGAAGCCTGGGTAGCCCTGCTCGGCCACTGTGGGCACCTCGGGCAACTGGGGGATGCGCTGCAGCGTACCGGTGGCCACGCAGCGCAGCTTGCCACTCTTGATGTGCTGCAGCACCGCCGGCGCGCCGACGGCGGCCGCGTCCAGGCGGCCGCCCAGCAGATCGGTCAACTGCGGGCCGGTGCCGCGGTAGGGCACATGCAGGATGAAGGTCTCGGTGGCCATCTTCAGGTATTCCATCGCCAGGTGGCCGGCGCTGCCATTGCCGGCGGAGCCGTAGTTCAACTGGCCCGGCTTGCGTTTGGCCAGGGCCACCAGGTCCTTCAGGTTCTTCACCGGCAGTTCGGCCGGCACCACATACAGGCTGGGTACCTTGGCCAGCAGGCTGATGGCGCGAAAATCCTTGACCGGGTCGTAGGGCAGCTTGTCGAAGATGAAGGGGTTGACCGCCAGCGTGCCGATATGCCCCAGGATCAAGGTGTGCTGGTCGTCGGCCCGTGCCACCTCGCCCATCGCCACATTGCCGCCGCCGCCAGGCTTGTTGTCGACATAGACCGACTGGCCCAGGCTCTTGCTCAACTCGGCCGCAGTGGCCCGGGCCACGATCTCCGAGCTGCCACCGGCCGCAAACGGCACCACCAGGCGCACCGGCTTGGACGGCCAGGCCTGGGCCGGGCTGCGGCCAGGCCACAGCGCCAGGCCCAGCGCGCCGAGCCGGGTCAGGGTGGCGCGGCGCTGGATGTCGAATTCAGTCATGGTTGATCGCACAGGGATGTAGAGGGTTCGGCATGGCGGGCCCGCAAAGGCGCCGGCAGCGCAGCATAGACCGGCGCCATGGGCAGCGCAGCGCTCTGCGTTCCACCCTGCGGCGCGAAGCCACCGCAACGGCCATGTGATGATGCGGCCCGTCCGGCCAGCCAGCCGCCCTGCCAAGCCCTACCCCCATGCCTGAACTGCCCAGCCTGCTGATTGCCAACGCCGACCTGGTGGTGACTATGGACGACGCCCGGCGCGAATTGCCCGGCGCCAGCCTGCTGGTGCGCGGCGCGCAGATCGAGGCCCTCTGGCCGGCCGGTGAAATGCCCGCAAGGGTGCAGGCCGATGAGACCCTGGACGCCCGCGGCCATGTGGTGCTGCCCGGCTTGGTCAACACCCATCACCACATGTTCCAGTCGCTCACCCGGGTGGTGCCGGCCGCGCAGGATGCCGAGCTGTTTGGCTGGCTCAGGGCGCTCTACCCGATCTGGGCCCGGCTGACACCCGAGATGGTGGCAGTGAGCACCCAGCTGGCGATGGCCGAACTGCTGCTGTCGGGTTGCACCACCAGCAGCGACCACCTCTACCTCTACCCCAACGGGGTGCGCCTGGACCACAGCATCGAGGCCGCTGCGCAAATCGGCATGCGCTTCCACGCAGCGCGCGGCAGCATGAGCTTGGGTGAGCGCGACGGCGGCCTGCCACCCGACAGCCTGGTGGAGCCTGAGCCGCACATCCTGCGTGACACCCAGCGCCTGATCGAGACCTACCACGACCCTGGCCGCTACAGCCTGCTGCGGGTGGTGGCAGCGCCCTGCTCGCCCTTCTCGGTCAGCCCCGGCCTGATGCGCGATTCCGCCGCGCTGGCGCGGTCGCTGGGCACCCGGCTGCACACCCACCTGGCCGAGAACGACCATGACCTGACCTATTGCCGCGCCCGCTTCAACATGACGCCCACCGAATATGCCGAGAGCGTGGGCTGGCTGGGCAACGATGTCTGGCATGCCCATTGCGTGAAGCTGGACGCGGCCGGCATCGCACGCTTTGCCGCCACCGGCACCGGGGTGGCGCATTGCCCCTGCAGCAATATGCGGCTGGCCTCGGGCATTGCACCGGTGCGGCGCCTGCTGGACGCCGGCGTGCCCCTGGGCCTGGGGGTGGATGGCAGCGCCAGCAACGACTGCAGCCACCTGCTGGGCGAGGCCCGCATGGCCTTGCTGCTGGCGCGGGTGGGCAAGTCGCTCGAGCCCTTCGGCTGCGACCGGGGCCCGGCCGAGCTGGGCGCACGCGAGGCCCTGGCCATCGCCACCCGGGGCGGCGCCCAGGTACTGGGCCGTGACGACATCGGCCACCTGGCGCCCGGCATGGCCGCTGATCTGGCCTTGTTCGACTTGCGCAGCGTGGGCCTGGCTGGCGCAGCGGTGCACGATCCGCTGGCTGCTCTGATGCTGTGCGCCCCATCCCATGCCGCCTACACCTTCGTCAACGGCCGGGCCCTGGTGCGCCAAGGCCAATTGGTGACGGCCGACCTGGGCCTGTTGGTCGAGCGCCACAACCGGCTGGCGCGGCAGTTGGTGCAGGGCTCGTGAACCGCCGACCGATGACGGGCCGACAATCGGGCCCGCGCCCTGTCCACACCCATTGAAAGCCCGCCATGAAGATCGATTTCGTCTCGGATGTGTCCTGCCCCTGGTGTGCCATCGGCCTGAACGCGCTGGAGCAGGCACTGGCCCGTATCGGCCCCGGCCTGCAAGCCAGCCTGCATTTCCAGCCCTTTGAGCTGAACCCGCAGATGGGCGCCGACGGCCAGGAGATTGTCGAGCACCTGGGTCAGAAGTACGGCATCGACGCGGCCCAGATCGCCGCCAACACCGAGGCAATACGCCAGCGCGGCGCGGCGGTGGGCTTCAGCTTCGGCGTGGGCAAGCGCAGCCGCATCTACAACACCTTCGACGCCCACCGCCTGCTGCATTGGGCCGGGCTGGCCGGTGATGCGCCGCAGCGGGCGCTCAAGCACGCCCTGCTGAAAGCCTATTTCACCGACGGCCAGAATCCGTCCGACGCCGAGGTTCTGGTGCAGGCCGTCATCGCCGCCGGGCTGGACGAGGCCGGCGCCCGCGCGGTGCTGGCCAGCGACGCCTACGCCGCCGACGTGCGCCAGGCTGAAGCCTTCTACCAGCAGCAGGGCATCAGCGCGGTGCCGGCCGTGATCATCAACGACCGCCACCTGATCAGCGGCGGCCAGCCGGTGGAGGTGTTCGAGCGCGCGCTGCGCCAGATCGCGGCCGAGGCGGCACCGGCCGGCGCCTGAGCCCCAGGCAGCGTGCGGCCGGCACCCGGGGCGGGACGGCCCGCGATAATCGGCGCATGAATCCGCTGCTGGGCAAACTCCACCCCTACCCCTTCGAGCGCTGGCGCGCGCTCACCGCAGGCATCACCGCCAACCCGGCCTACCGGCCGATCAGCCTGGGCATAGGCGAGCCGCGCCACGCCACGCCGGCGCTGGTCAAGCAGGCCCTGGTGGCCGGGCTGGACGGCTTGTCGGTCTACCCCCCCACCGCCGGCGAACCACGCCTGCGCGAGGCCTTCGCCCAGTGGGTGCAAAGCCGCTATGCCGTGACACTCGACCCCGCCACCCAGGTGCTGCCGGTGGGCGGGTCGCGCGAGGCCCTGTTTGCCATTGCCCAGACCGTGGTGGATGCCAGCCAGCCCGGCGCCACGGTGGTCTGCCCCAATCCCTTCTACCAGATCTATGAGGGTGCGGCGCTGCTGGCCGGTGCCGAAACGGCCTTTGCCAACAGCGACCCGGCACGCAACTTTGCCGCGCGCTGGGACGATATCGACAACAGCACCTGGGCCCGCACCCAGTTGCTCTATGTCTGTTCGCCCGGCAACCCGACCGGCGCGGTGATGCCGCTGTCGGAATGGGCCCGGCTGTTCGCGCTGAGCGACCGCCACGGCTTCGTCATCGCCAGCGACGAGTGCTATTCCGAGATCTACTTCCGCGACGAGCCGCCGCTGGGCGGGCTGGAGGCGGCGGTCAAACTGGGCCGGCACGACTTCAAGAACCTGATCGCCTTCACCTCGCTCAGCAAGCGCAGCAACGTGCCGGGGCTGCGCTCGGGCTTCGTGGCCGGCGATGCCGCGTTGCTCAAGCAATTCCTGCTCTACCGCACCTACCACGGCTCGGCGATGGGCCCCTTGGTGCAGGCCGCCAGCCTGGCCGCCTGGGCCGACGAGGACCATGTGGTGGCCAACCGGGCGCTCTACCGAACCAAGTTCGCCCAGGTCACGCCGGTGCTGGCCGAGGTGCTGGACCTGGCCCTGCCCGACGCCGGCTTCTACCTGTGGGCCGGCCTGCCGGCGCGGGACGGCCGCCCGGGCGATGACATCGCCTTCGCCCAGCTGCTGCTGGCTCAATACAATGTCACGGTCTTGCCGGGCAGCCTGCTGGCCCGCACCGCCCATGGCTACAACCCCGGCGCCGGCCGCATCCGCATGGCCCTGGTGGCCGGCACCGACGAGTGCCTGGAAGCCGCCCACCGCATCGCCGCCTTTACCCGCGCCCACGCCAACCCGGCGCCCTGACCTTACCCTAGCCCCTGCCCGCCATGACCACCACCTCCATGCAAGCCCTGCAAGACCTGATCGAACTGGCCTGGGACGGCCGCGCCGCCCTCGGGCCGACCACCGCCGACCCGCAGATCCGCGAGACCGTGGACCATGTGATCGGCGAGCTCAACGCCGGCCGCATCCGGGTGGCCGAGCGCCAGGGTGTAGGCCAGTGGACCGTGAACCAGTGGATCAAGAAGGCGGTGCTGCTGAGCTTCCGCCTGAACGACAACCAGGTGATGCGCTCGGGCGAGCTGACCTTCTTCGACAAGGTGGCCACCAAGTTCTCGCATGTCGACGACGCCGCCATCCGCGCTGCCGGCGTGCGCGTGGTGCCGCCAGCGGTGGCGCGCCGCGGCAGCTACCTGGCCAAGGGCGTGGTGCTGATGCCCAGCTACGTCAACATCGGCGCTTATGTGGATGAAGGCACGATGGTCGACACCTGGGCCACCGTGGGCTCGTGCGCCCAGATCGGCAAGAACGTGCACCTGTCCGGCGGCGTCGGCATCGGCGGCGTGCTCGAACCGCTGCAGGCCAACCCCACCATCATCGAGGACAACTGCTTTGTCGGCGCCCGCTCCGAGGTGGTCGAGGGCGTGATCGTCGAGGAGAACTCGGTCATCAGCATGGGCGTCTACATCGGCCAGAGCACCCCGATCTACGACCGCGAGACCGGCCAGACCAGCTACGGCCGCATCCCCGCCGGGTCGGTGGTGATCAGCGGCAGCCTGCCGCGCGACGGCGGCAAATACAACCTGTACTGCGCGGTCATCGTCAAGAAGGTCGACGCCGGCACGCGCGCCAAGACCAGCATCAACGAACTGCTGCGCCCCTGAAACGGGCACGCGGCGCAGGCGACACAGATGACAAACCGGGGTCCTCGATGAGCGGCCGGATGGACAAGGTCATGCGCCTGATGGCCGAGCGCAAGGCCTCGGACGTGTTCCTGTCGGCCAATATGCCGATCCTGATCAAGATCGACGGCCAGATGCTGCAGCTGTCCGACCAGGTGCTCACGCCGATGCAACCGCGCCAGCTGCTGGCCGAGGTGCTGAGCCCGCAACAACTGGAAGAACTGGACGACACCGGCGAGCTGAACCTGGCCATCGCGATCCCGGGGGTGGGCAGCTTCCGCCTGTCGGCCTTCAAGCAGCGCGGCACCGTGGCCGGCGTGGTCCGGCACATTCCGCACACCATTCCGCCGCTTGACACACTGAACGTGCCGATGCTGCTGGGCCAGCTGGTGCTGGAAAAACGCGGCCTGATCCTGATGGTGGGGGCCACCGGCTGCGGCAAGAGCACCACCCTGGCGGCCATGCTCGAGCTGCGCAACCGCAATCTGCCGGGGCATATCCTGACGATCGAAGAGCCGATCGAGTTCCTGTTCCAGAGCAAGAAGTGCGTGGTCAACCAGCGCGAGGTGGGCCGCGACACCGAATCGCTGCAAGTGGCGCTGCGCAATGCGCTGCGCCAGTCGCCCGACTGCATCATGATCGGCGAGATCCGCGACCGCGAGACCATGACCGCCGCGCTGAGCTATGCGCTGTCGGGCCACCTGGTGCTGGCCTCGCTGCATGCCAACAACAGCCACCATGCGCTGGGCCGCATCCTGTCCTTCTATTCGCCCGAGGCCCGCAGCCTGCTGCTGGCCGACCTGGCCGCCGGCCTGCGCGCCATCGTCTCGCAGCGCCTGCTCAAGGCCAGCACCAGCGGCCGCACGCCGGCGGTGGAAGTGCTGTTCAACAGCAATCTGGTGGCCGAGCTGGTCGAGAAGGGTGATTTCCACGGCGTGCAGGAGGCCATGGAAAAGTCCATCGCCGAGGGCTCGATCACCTTCGAGGAAGCCATCGCCAAGCTGATCAACGACGGTCGGGTCAGCCGCGAAGAAGGCATGGCCCATGCCGATTCGGTCACCAACCTGATGTGGCGCCTGCAAAACGAAGCCGCGCCGCTTTCGCGCATCGCCCCCAAGCGCGAAGAAAGCGACGAGCCGGTGTTCACCGACTTCACCGTGGACGTGGTGCCCGAGGGCTTCATGGAGCGCCGCATGCCCGATTTTCCGCCCCTGGCCCGCACATGAGCCCCACCCTGCCCACCCTGCGCCTGCTCGAAACGCTGCTCGCGCGCCCCTCGGTGACCCCCAACGACGCCGGCTGCCAGGCCCTGGTGGCCGATCGCCTGGCCCCGCTGGGCTTTGTCTGTGAAACCCTGTGTTTCGGTCCGGAAGCGCTGCGCGTCACCAACCTGTGGGCGGTGCACCGCGGCGCCCGGCCCGGGCCCACCGTGGTGCTGGCCGGCCACACCGACGTGGTGCCCACCGGCCCTCTGGCCGCCTGGACCAGCGACCCCTTCGTGCCCAGCCACCGCGACGGCCGGCTCTATGGCCGTGGCGCGGCCGACATGAAGACCTCGATCGCGGCCATGACGGTGGCCGCCGAGCGCTTTGTGCAGTCCTACCCTCAGCATGCCGGCACCGTGGCCCTGCTGTTCACCAGCGACGAAGAAGGCCCGTCGGTGGACGGCACGGTCAAGGTGGTCGAGGCCCTGCAGGCGCGCGGCGAACGGCTGGACTGCTGCATCGTCGGCGAGCCGACCTCGGTCGACCGCCTGGGCGACATGATCAAGAACGGCCGGCGCGGGACGATGTCGGCGAAGTTGACGGTGCACGGCGTGCAGGGCCATGTGGCCTACCCACAGCTGGCCAGCAACCCGATCCACCTGCTGGCCCCGGCCCTGGCCGAGCTGGCCGCCACCTGCTGGGACGCCGGCAACGCCTTCTTCCCGGCCACCACCTGGCAGGTGTCCAACATCCACGGCGGCACCGGCGTGGGCAATGTGATCCCGGGCGAGGTGGTGGTCGATTTCAACTTCCGCTTCTCCACCGAGTCCACGCCCGAGGCCCTGCAGGCCCGGGTGGTCGAGGTGCTGGCGCGGCATGGCGTGCCGCACAGCCTGGCCTGGACCCTGGGCGGCTCGCCCTTCCTCACCCGGCCGGGCAGCCTGAGCGCAGCCCTCAGCGCCGCGATCCAGGCCGAGACCGGTGTCACGCCGGTCTTGTCCACCACCGGCGGCACCAGCGACGGCCGCTTCATCGCCCGGGTCTGTGAGCAGGTGGTCGAGTTCGGCCCGATCAATGCCAGCATCCACAAGGTCGACGAGCATGTGAACCTGGCCGACATCGAGCCGCTGATGCACATCTACCGCCGCACCCTGGAAGCCCTGCTGACGTGACTGTCCTGGACCTGATCGAGCGCAGCAGCGCCCGCCTTACCGAGGCGGGCGTTTCGTTTGGGCATGGCACGGGCAATGCCTTCGACGAGGCCGCCTGGCTGGTGCTGTGGCGCCTGGGCCAGGCCCTGGACGCGCTGGACGAGGTGGCTGGGCAGCCGGTGTCGGCCGCCGACCAGGCTGCGGTCGAGGCCTTGATCGGGCAGCGCATCGCCAGCCGCAAGCCGGCGGCCTACCTGACCGGCGAGGCCTGGCTGCAGGGCGTGCCCTTCACGGTGGACGAGCGGGTGATCGTGCCGCGCTCGCTGATCGCCGAGCCCCTGGCCGAGGGCAGCATCGACGCCTGGCTGGGCCGGCACACCCAGCGGGTGCTGGACCTGTGCACCGGCAACGGCAGCCTGGCGGTGCTGGCAGCCATGGCCTGGCCCGAGGTGCAGGTGGACGCCACCGACCTGAGTGCCGATGCATTGGCCGTGGCGCGCCTGAATGTCGACCGCCATGGCCTGGCCGACCGTATCACGCTGCTGCAGGGCGACGGCCTGGCGGCGGTGGCGGGCCGGCCCTACGACCTGATCCTGTGCAACCCGCCCTATGTCAACCGCCAGGCCATGGCCGACCTGCCGGCCGAGTACCGGGCCGAGCCGGCCCTGGCGCTGGCCGGCGGTGCCGACGGCATGGACTTCATCCGCCCGCTGCTGCAGCAGGCGCCGGCCGCGATGTCACCCCACGGGGTGCTGGTGCTGGAGATCGGCCACGAGCGCGCCCATTTCGAAGCCGCCTTTCCGGCGCTGGACCCGGTCTGGCTGCCGACCAGTGCCGGTGACGACCAGGTGCTGCTGCTGACCCGACAGACACTGGCCGCCGGCCTGCCGGCGCCGCCCCAACCGAACCCGACCCGATGATCCAGATCAAGAACCTGACCCTGCGCCGTGGCGTGAAGGTGGTGCTCAAGGACGCCACCGTCACCCTCAACCCGGGCGAGAAGGTGGGCCTGGTGGGCCGCAACGGCGCCGGCAAGTCCTCGCTGTTCTCGCTGATCGCCGGCCGGCTGCAGGCCGATGCGGGCGACTTCGACATGCCGGCCAAGTGGCGCATCGGCCAGGTGGCGCAGGAGATGCCCGAGACCGACCAGCCAGCCACCGACTTCGTGCTCGACGGCGACCTGCCGCTGGTCGAGGCCAAGGCGGTGCTGGCCGCCGCCGAAGCCGCCGAGGACGGCCATGCCATCGGCGACGCCTATGTGGCGCTGGAGCACGCCGGCGCCTTCGACGCCCCGGCCCGGGCCCAGGCCCTGCTGCTGGGCCTGGGCTTCCGCACCGACCAGCTCGACGACCCGGTCAACAGCTTCTCGGGCGGCTGGCGCATGCGCCTGCAGCTGGCGCGGGCGCTGATGTGCCCGGCCGACCTGCTGCTGCTGGACGAGCCGACCAACCACCTGGACCTGGACGCGCTGGTCTGGCTGGAGAACTGGCTGAAACGCTATGACGGCCTGATGATCGTGATCAGCCATGACCGCGAGTTCCTCGACGCGATCACCAAGGTGACCGTGCACCTGGACGCCGCCACGCTGACCCGCTACGGCGCCAACTACAGCGGCTTCGAGGCCATGCGCGCCGAGCGCATGGAGCAGCAGGCCGCGGCCTTCGGCAAGCAGCAGGAGAAGATCGCCCACCTGCAGAAGTTCATCGACCGCTTCAAGGCCAAGGCCAGCAAGGCCAAGCAGGCGCAGAGCCGGGTCAAGGCGCTGGACCGCATGGTCAAGCTGGGCCCGGTGCTGATGGATGCCGAGTTCGATTTCGAATTCCGCCAGCCGCAGAGCCTGCCCAACCCGATGCTGACGATGCGCGAGCTGGCCTGCGGCTACCCCAACCTGGTGGCCGGCCAGCCACCGCTGACCATCGTGCGCCATGTCACCCGCAGCGTGATGGCCGGCCAGCGCATCGGCATCCTGGGTGCCAACGGCCAGGGCAAGTCCACCCTGGTCAAGACCATCGCCCATGCGCTGGCGCCGCTGGCCGGCGAGTTCACCGAGGGCAAGGGCCTGACGGTGGGCTACTTCGCCCAGCAGGAGCTGGACCTGCTGAACGAGGACGACACGCCGATGCAGCGCATGGTGCGGCTGGCGCGCGAGTCGGGCGCGTCCGGCAACGAGGCGCGCGAGCAGGACCTGCGCAACTTCCTGGGCCAGTTCCGCTTTGCCGGCGACATGGTGCACCAGACGGTGGGCACGCTGTCGGGCGGCGAGCGCGCCCGGCTGGTGATGGCAACGATAGTCTGGCAGAAGCCCAACCTGCTGCTGCTGGACGAACCCACCAACCACCTGGACCTGAACACCCGCGAGGCCCTGAGCGTGGCGCTCAACGAGTTCGAGGGCACGGTGATGCTGGTCAGCCATGACCGCTCGCTGCTGCGCGAGGTCTGTGACGAGTTCTGGCTGGTCACCTCGGGTGGCGTGCTGCCCTTCGACGGCGACCTGGACGACTACCAGAAATGGCTGCTGGATGTGTCGCGCGCCAATGCGCGCGGCCTGCCGGCACCGGCCCTGCCGGGCTACCTGCCGGCGGCCGCCCCGGCGCCGGCCGAGCCGCTGCGCTCGACCACCCCCGCCCCCACGCCCAAGTCGGTGGCCCGTGCCACCGCCGATGCGGCGTCGGCGCCCGGCACCTTCAAGCGCGACGAGCGCAAGCAGTCGGCCCAGGCCCGCAACCAGGCGGCCAACCGCAGCCGCCCGCTGCGCAACGAGGTGATGCAGATCGACGCCCGCATGGAGGTGCTGGCCAGCGAGCGCACCCAGCTCGAGGGCCCATTGGCGGGTGGCAAGCTGTCGGCCGCCGACATCGCCGAGACCGGCCGGCGCCTCAACCACATCGGCGCCGAGCTGGCCCGGCTGGAGGAGCGCTGGCTGGAACTGCAGTCCGAGATCGAGGCGATCACGGCGGACGGCGGGGCGTGAGCGGGGGCGCGCCATTCACCGCCCGGCAGCGGGCGATGTCGCAGGCGGTGGGCAGCAGCGCACGGTACTCCGGCACCGCCGTGTAGGCGCCGCCGTCACGGGTGCGGCAGGTTTCGCCGGCCGGGCCGAAGCTGTAATAGCTCATCACGTCCACGCAGCGGCGCGAATGGGCTACCAGGCCGAAGAAATGGCCCATCTCGTGGCTGAGGGCCATCTGCAGGGTCTCGAGCGCCGGGTGGCGCGGGTTTCGCCGGGCTAGCAGCGCGAACATGCCCGGGCTCAGCCACAACCGGCGCTGGCCCAGGTCGGCCAGCGCAAAGTGGCCCCGGGTGGCGCCATCGTCCCAGCGCACCTGCACCTCGCTGGCCGGCTGCAGGCCGACGGCGGCGTCGCTGATCACCTCGCCCGGCACGCCGCAGGCCGACCAGGCCGCAGCGGCCCGCTGCAGGGCGCCGACCACCACCGGCTCGTCGAAGCGCCCGGGCGCACCGGCATGGCGGTAAACCAGCCGCACCGCGCCGCTGGGCGCGGGCCGGTCGAGGCCGTCGGGCCAGGTGGCCTGTTCACCGGGCAGGCAGCTAACCATTTCGTCCTGGCGGACGCTGGACCGCAGCGCCTGCGCCTGCGCCGGCCCAGGGCCCGCCATCCAGGCCGCGCAGGCCAGCAGCAGCCCATCCGCCCAGGCCGGCCGGCGCCGCGGTGCACGCCGGTGCATCACCACCGCCCGCGCGCTCAACGCCGCCGCCAACCCAGCCAGACCACCGTGGCCACCACCAGCAGGCCGCCGGCCACCTGCACCGGCGCGATCGCCTGGCCCAGGATCAGCCAGGCCAGGCCGAGGGCAAAGATCGGCTCGATGTTCATGATCGCCGAGTTGCCCACCACGCCCAGGCGCGGCAGCACGGTGAACATGATGGTGAAGGCGGTGCCGTAGAGAAAGGTCAGCGCCGCCAGCCCCCACCAGCCGGCGGGGGCCAGGGGCAGGTGGAAGCCGCCCTGCCCGGCCACGCCGGCCAGCGCGATCAGCCCGGCGATGCCCAGGGTGCTGGCGGTGCGCAGCCGGCCGTCCAGGTCGCCCGCCTCATGCTGGGTGATCACCAAAGCCAGGCCGAAGGTGGCCGCCTCCGCCAGCGCAAAGGCCACGCCGACGCCGATGCGGGCCCATTGCCCGGCCGCGCCCAGGCCCGATGCGGCACCCAGCACGTCCAGCGCCAGCGCCAGGCCCAGCAGCATCACCGGCATCGCGCGCAGCAGGCGCGGCTCGGGCCGATGCCGGTAGACCAGGCGGGCCCACAGCGCCGTCCACAGCGGGTAGGTGTTGAAGGCCAGCAGCGCCAGCGCCACCGGCAGCCGCGCGACTGACGAATACAGGCACAGGCTCTGCACGCCGATCAGCAGGCCGATGGCCGGCAGCGCGCGCCGGTGCCGGGCGCTGAGCCGCACCGACACCCGCTGCAGCCACAGCAGGCTGCCCACCACCCCCGCGGTGATCAGGCTGCGGACCGCCACCGCAGTGGCCACGTCCAGGCCGTGGTTGAAGGCCATGCGCGCCGCCACATGGTTGGCGCCCATCATCAGCGCGATCAGCAGCAGGGTGGCAAAGGCTGTGCGCGAGATCGCGGCGCCGGGGGCGGGGGCAGGGGCGGCAGGCATCCACGCATTCTCGCGTCCGCCTGCGAACCGGCCGGCTGCAGGCCTGCAATCCGGCTGGGCACCGGCGCGGGGCCTTCAGCGGATCGGCCCGTCAGCGTCAAGCCTTTGCCCAGGCCGCCAGGCCGACCAGGGCCGAGGCCTCGGGATAAAGCCGCGCCAGGGTTGCGGCGCAGGCCTGGGCCAACGCCAGGCGCAGGTCGGCGTGGAAGGCCGGCGCCGGGCTGGTGCCTGCGTCCAGACCGGACTGGCGCTGGCGCCACAGCGCGGCCCAGCCGGGCTGGGCTTCGTCCAGCACGGCCTGCACCGCTTCGGTCCAGACTGCAGGCGGCTCATCCTGCTGCCAGGCGCCACGGCCTCGGCCATGGTGGGCCACCGCCAGGTAGGCCAGCAGGGCCGAGCGCAGCAAGGCGTCCAGCACCGGGGTGTCCCAGGCCAGCCAGGCCTGGTCGCGGCCACGGATGCGGTTCACGCCGCGCACCGCGCCGGCTGCGCCCAGCGCGCCCAGCACCCCGCCCAGCAGCAGGCCGCCGCCCAGGGTCAGGCCGCCACTGGCCAGGTCGGCCTTCAAGCCGCCCAGCGCGCCGGTGACCAGGCCGCCCCAGAGCGCGGCCCGGGTCTCGCTGACCGGCTCGCGCCGGGCAAAGTGGCGGGCCAGCCGGTCCAGCAGTTCGCCCTGGGCCTGGCCGGGCACCTGGTACAGGGCCAGCAGCCTGTCCATGCTGCGTCGAACCTGCACATCCAGCCGCTGGGCCAGCGCCGCCATGGCCCGGGCCTGTGGGTCGCTGGCGGCCAGGCCGTCCCAGCCCAAGGCGCGGCCCATCCGGCCGGCCAGCGCGCCGCGCAAGGATTGCAGCGGCGCGCTCCAGCCGGGCTGCGGCAGCGGCTCGCGGTCGAGCGCAGCCCCAAGCAAGCGGCCGGCCAGCGCGTCGATCGCGGCCTGCCAGGTCTGCTGCTGGGTAGCCGCCCAGGCCGCCTGCAGCCGGGCCATGGCCGCCTGCGCAGCGGCCGGCAGAGCCTGCGCCACCGCCTGCAGCAGCACTGCCTCCTGCAGCCAGCAGCGGGCGAAGGCGTCCAGCGGCAGCACCGCGCGCACGCCGGGCTGGCCGGCCAGGTGGCCGCGCCACAGCTGCAGTTGCCGGGCTTCGTCCTCGGCTTGCGCCGGGCTGCCCAGCTGGTTGAGCAGCACGATCACCGGCTTGTCCAGCAGCGCCAGCACCTGCAGTTCGGGCGCCAGGTAGGCGGCGTCCTCGGGGGCCTCGGCGGCATTGACCAGGTAGAGCGCGACATCGGTTCGGTCCATCACATGCCGGATCGCCTGCTGGCTGGCCCAGAAGGGCCGGTCGCGCCAACGGTCCCAGACCTGGCTGAGCAGCCAGCCCAGCGGCCGGCCCTGCAAGGCCAGGCGGCGCGCCAGGCGCTGGCTGTCGCCCAGGCCCGGCGTGTCCCACAGCAGCAGGCGGTCGCCGTCGAGGCTGGTGATCAGCGCATGGGCCTCGGCGCTCTCGGTCACATGGGGGGCATCGCGCACCTCGCCGATGTCGCGGCCCAGCAGGGTGCGCGCCAGTGTCGTCTTGCCGGCATTGGTGTGCGAGACCAGGCTCAGCGACAGCGTGGCGGGCGGCGCGGTGCTCATGGCGCAGCGCCGCTGCCAGCAGCGGCAGCGAGATCGATGAACTGCGGCCCTGCCGCGCCGGCCGGCAGCGCCGCGGCCACACAAGCCGCCCACGCAGCCCGGCGTTGGCCTAGCCGCTGTTGCCCGGCCGCGCCGCCGAAGCGCTGGCGGAAGCCCGATTCGTCGACCAGCACCCGCAGCTGGCCCCCGGCCGGCAGTCGGGTGGCCAGGGCGCGCAGGAAGGCCCCGTGGGATTCGGCCTCGGGCGTGGCCGTCAGGGCAAACAGCGCAAGCAGCTCGGGCGGGTGGTCGGCCGGCAGGCCCAGCGTGGGCAGGTCCTCGGCACCCAGGGGCAGGCTGGGCAGCAAGGTGGCCGTCTGGCCCTGATCGGCCAGCAGGGCCCGCAGCCGGGCCTGGCGTGGCCCATCCAGGGCATAGCTGTAAGCCAGCACCAGTACCGGGCGCCGGGCTTGGCCGGCGCTGGCCAGCACAGGCTGCAGGTCGGTCAGCCCCGCTGGCCAGGGCAGGTCAGCCGCCCGTCTGCGTGCCCGCAGCCCGGCCGCTGCGGCCAGGGCCAGCCGCGGCATGACCACCGCTGCGGTCAGGGTCAAGGCCCACAGGTGGATCCAGCGCGCCGCGCCTTCACCACCGCCGCTGGCCAGGCGCAGGGCGGCCAGGGCCTGTGCGTCGGGCAGCGCCTGCTGGCTGATGGCCGCCGCCGGGCCCAGCAGCCCGCCCAACAGCGCGCGCACCGCGTTGGCGTCCAGAAAAGTGCTGTCCCAGCCGGCGCGGTAATCCAGCACCAGGCCGCGGGCGTAGAGCGACAGCAGCAGGCCCAGGGCCAGGGCCGCTGCTGCCGCATGTAGCAAGGCCGCCAGTCGGGCGGACTGCAGCGGCAGGCTGGCCGCCAGCCAGTCGCGCTGGAAGCGCAGCACCGCCGCAGACTCGGCCGGGCCCGCAGCCAGGGCCGGCGCTGCCAACCGGCTCAGCCGGCGCTGTACGCTGGCCGCCAGCCCCAGCAGCGCATGCCGCCGCGGCCCGACCGGCGGGCTCATTGGCCGGCTGCGGCGATCGCCGGCGCTGCGCAGTGCCAGCGCCAGCAGCCCGGCATACACCAGGATGTTCCAGGCCAGCAGGCCCAGCATCGGCAGGGCCAGCAGGTTGATCTGCCGCCCGGCACCCAGGCCGTCACTGGCCATGCCCAGCCCCAGCGTCAAAGCCAGCAAGGCCAGCGACAGGGGCTTCCTGACCGCTGGCAGCGCGCCGGCCCCGGGCAGCCAGGCGGCCCCCCGTTCAGCCCGGCGCGCCAGACCCAGGCGGGCGCGCAGCGCCAGCCAGTCCTGCGGCGCGGCCGCTGCACCCAGGCGCCGGCGTGCTTCGGCGCCGGCCCAGTCCAGGTCAGCCGCCAGGTCGACAGCCAGGCGGGCGTCCGGGGGGCTGGCCGCTGCAGCCTGTTCCGTGGCCCGCATCAGCAAGACGTCGCGCAGATCGGATTCGGTCATGCTGCGGAAGAGGGGTCGGGCGGGTCGGGACGGTGGGCAAGGGGCCGGTGCCAGACGCACCGGACCCGTCCGTCGATTGTGACGGTGGGCCGGGTCGGGCCCAAGCCTTGATCCGGCGCAAGCCCGGGCCAGGCGAGTACGCCACATCATTTTCCGAAATGAGAGAGAATCGCATTTAGATTACCAACGTCCCCCTATGACCATGCAGCTGCTCAGTGATCTGCCCGACGGCGCCCATGCCACGGTCGAGCGGGTCGTCGCCAACGGCCCGGCCCTGCA
>JANNZD010000034.1:0-6594 GCA_031410435.1 Betaproteobacteria bacterium
GTAGTAGGTGGGGCCCACTTCTTTCAGGTCGATGGTGATGGTGGCAGCCGATTCGGGGCAGTTCACGATGTAGCCGCAGGCCAGCCACTGGGCATAGCTGAAGATGTTCTGGCCGATCCAGGCCGGCGGCATGTAGGCCAGCACTTCTTCCCGGTTGGTCAGCTTGTCGAAGGCCTGGCCGGCGGCGGCGCGGTCGAGCAGGCTGAAATGCGTGTGCACCACACCCTTGGGGTTGCCGGTGGTGCCGCTGGTGAAGAACATCGCCGCCACATCCTGCGGCTGGGCACGTGCCAACTCGGCGTCGAAGAAGCCGGCATCACGCAGGTTGCGCGCCGCGCCGGCCTCGATCAGCGTGTCCAGCGAGGCCAGGCCGGGCTCGTCATACTTGCGCAGGCCACGTGGGTCGTCGTACCAGATGCCCGCCAGCTGCGGGCATTGCGGGCGGATCTCCAGCAGCTTGTCCACCTGCTCCTGGTTCTCCACCACCGCCCACTGCACCTCGGCGTTGTTGATCGGGAAGACGAACTCGGTGCTGGCCGCATCCTGGTACAGCGGGATGGGCACCGCGCCCAGGGCCTGCACCGCCAGCATGCTGGCGTACAGGCGCGGCCGGTTGTCGCCCACCACCACCACATGGTCGTTGCGCTTCAGCCCGGCCTCGGCCAGGCCGCAGGCCAGCTGGCGCACCAGCGTGGCCAGCTGCGCCCAGGTCGTGGTCTGCCAGATGCCATACGACTTCTCGCGCAAGGCCGCAGCGTCGGGCCTGGCCTTGGCATGGTCGAGCATCAGGCGGGGGAAGGTGGTCTGCACCGGCAACTCCTTGCGCGCTCTCGGCCCCGGGCGGGGCCGAACAGGTCAGCGATTAGGGAAGAATGCTAGGGATAAGTTTGACGTCAGGTTGTCGGTTGGACGACATTCCCAGGGTCAACCCCCAGCGGACTTTCCCGTATCACGGAGACCCATGATGAGCCCTGTGGCCAGCAGACTGCGCCAGCGTGCCCGCGCGCCCAGCGGCGCCGAGCTGGCCAACATCCCTTGGCTGGGCGTGTTGTCGGACGCGCACCGGACGCTGGCCACCGCGGCCTTGCAAGTGGGCGGCGCCGAGCCGGGCGACCGGGTGTGCCGCACCGGCGCGCCCAGCAACTACTGGTTCGGGGTGATCGACGGCCTGCTGAAGATGAGCAATGTCAGCCTGCACGGCCACCAGATCACCTACACCGGCATCCCGCCCGGCGCCTGGTTCGGCGAGGGCACGCTGCTCAAGCGCGAGGTCTACCGCTACAACATCGAGGCGCTGCGCAAGAGCACCGTGGCCGGCCTGCCTATCGAGGTGTTCTGGCAGCTGCTGGACCACAGCATCCCCTTCAACCGCTTCGTGATGATGCAGCTGAACGAGCGGCTGGGCCAGTTCATCGCGGCCCGCGAGATCGACCGCAACAACCAGCCCGATGCCCGGGTGGCGCGCAGCCTGGCCGCGCTGTTCCACCCGGTGCTCTACCCCGGCGTGGGCCAGGTGCTGCGCATCACCCAGCAGGAGCTGGCCTGGCTGGTGGGCCTGTCGCGACAGCGCGTGAACCAGGCGCTCAATGCGCTGCAGGCTGCGCAGCTGATCCGCGTCGAATATGGCGGGGTGCGGGTGATCGACCTGGCGGCGCTGCGCGGCTACGAGTCGGCGTGATCCGGCGGGCCGGCCGGCGCCGGGTTGGCCACCCCATGCGCCACATGCCCCGACGGCACATGGCGGGCCGCACTCTCGATATGGCGCGGGTGGTCGTCGAAGAAGAAGTCGGGCTCGAACTCGCGCAGGAACTCGCCCTTGGGCAGGCCGCCCAGGAACATCGCCTGGTCCACCTCGATGCGCCAGTCCATCAAGGTACGGATGGCCCGCTCGTGGGCCGGGGCGCTGCGCGCGGTCACCAGCGCGGTGCGCACCTTCATGCCCGACGCCACGCCCGCTTGTTGCAGCTGCTGCAGGGCCAGCAGCAGGGGCTTGAACGGCCCGGCGCCCAGGGGCGTGGCGGCTTGCGCCGACTCGTGGGTCTGGAAGGCGAGCAGGCCCTCGCGCTGGTAGACCTGCTCGGATTCGTCCGAGAACAGCACCGCATCGCCGTCGAAGGCGATGCGCAACTCGTCCGGGTGCGCGGCCGAGGCCTGGGGCGCCAACGGTGCCACCCGCGCCGCCGGCACACCGGCGGCCAGCGCCGCGCGCACATCGGCCTCGTTGGCCGACAGAAAGAGTTGCGCCCGCAAGGGCCGCAGGTAACGCCACGGCGCCTCGCCCCGGGTGAAGACACCGCGCTCGACCGCCAGCCCGTAATGCTGGCAGCTGCGGAAGACCCGCATGCCCGATACCGGGTCGTTGCGCGAGACGATCACCACCTCCACCCGGGGTGTGGCCTGCCCCCGGTTGAAGGCCAGCAGCTTGCGGGCCAGCGAAAAGGCCACCCCGGGCAGCGCCGGCAGGTCCAGGCGCTGCAACTGCAGCTGCATATAGGCATGGTCGTCGCGCGCCTCAAAGACCTGGTTCTCGGCCTCGAAGTCGAACAGCGCACGCGATGACAAAGCCACCACCAGCCGGCTGTCGGCCGGCGCGTCGCGGGCGGCTGGCAGGGGCAGATCGGCGTCAGGGCGGGCAGGCATGCAAACCATCATACGGGCGGCCTGCGCCCGGCCAGGCTCAAGCGCGGCGCGCCCGGGCCGATAGACCGAGGACCGACCGACCGGACTTGCCCGGCCAGCCAAGGCCTCTCCCCGCATGCCGACCTGCCTGCCCATCCAACTCTGCACCCTGGTGTTTGCCTGGGTGTGCGCCTGGCTGCGCCGCGGGCTGCTGGGGCTGGCGCTGGGCGGGGCCGGTGCGGCAGCCCTGGCCCTGCCGGCCCTGCAGCTGGACGACAGCCAGCCCAGCGTCAGCGCCTGGCCGTCGATCACGGTCCTGGCCGAGGACGACGCCGACGCCGACGCCCGCCTGAGCCTGGCCCAGGTGCTGCGGCGGCGGGCCGATTTCTTGCCCCCCACCGGCCCGTCGGCCAACCTGGGCGTGCGGCGCGAGGCCGTCTGGTTGCGGCTGCCGCTGCAGCTTGGCCAGGGCGACGGCCGCTGGGTGCTGGACATCGACTTTCCGCCGCTCAACCAGGTCGACCTGCATCTGCTGCAACAGGGCCAGCTGCTGCGCAGCGCCCGCCTGGGCAATGCGATGCCCTTCGACCAGCGCCCCTTGCCCACGCGGGCGCACGCGCTGGCACTGGACCTGCAGCCGGGCCAGGCCTATGAGGTCTACCTGCGGGTCAGCACCAGCAGTGCGATGGTGCTGCCGATCAGCCTGTCCAAGGCGCCGGCCTTCCATGCCCGCGAGAGCCGCGAACAGCTGCTGCAGGGGCTGTTGGCCGGCCTGGGCCTGGCCCTGTTGACCTACAGCCTGATGAATTGGCTGAGCCTGCGCGACCCGATGTTCCTGTTTTATGCGCTGATGCTGGCGGGCACCGGATCGCTGTTCTTCGCCTATTACGGCCTGGCCCATCAGTACGTCTGGAATGATCTCACTGGCCTGCGCGCGCGGCTGGCGCCGCTGTCGGTGTTGCTGGCGATCGGTGCCGGCAGCCAGTTTGCCGCGCTGGCGCTGCAGGCACGCCAGCGCAGGCCCGGCGTCTGGCGCTGCCTGCAGCTGCTGACACTGCTGGCCGCCGGGGTGTTTGTCGCCTCGGCCACGGGCCTGCTGGATTACCGCAGCACCCAGCTGCTGGCCGCCCTGCTGGGCCCGCTGCCCTTGCTGGTGGCCCTGCCCCTGGTCTGCGCCCAGGCGCGCCAGGGCGAGGCGGCGGCAGTGTTCATGCTGCTGGGCTGGTGCGCCTACACCCTGGGCGCGCTGGCCATGGCCGGGCTGCTGCGCGGCCACCTGCCTGCCAACTTCTGGACCCAACATCTGTTCCAGTGGGCCACGCTGGTGGAGATGATGCTCTGGACCCGGATCCTGAGCCTGCGCATCCAGGGCCTACGCCGCGATGCCGAGCGCGCCGGGCTGGAACGCCAGGCCCTGCTGTCACAGGCCCAGACCGACGCACTCACCGGCCTGCCCAACCGGCGCGGCCTCCAGCTGGCGCTGGACCCGGCCCTGCTGCGCTGCCGGCCCGACAGCCTGCTGGCCGTCTATGTGCTGGACCTGGACGGCTTCAAGCCGATCAACGACCGCTGGGGCCACGACGCCGGCGACGCGCTGCTGGTCCAGGTGGGGGCGCGGCTGCGCACCCTGCTGCGCCGGGGCGACGGGGTGGCCCGCATCGGCGGCGACGAGTTCGTGATCATGGCGCCCGGCCTCGCCGACGAGCACCAGGCCATGGCCCTGGGGCGCAAGGTGCTGGACGCCTTCAGGCTGCCCTTCGAGGTGCAGGGCCAGGTCTGCCGGATCGGGCTGTCGATCGGGTTCGCGCTGGCGCCCCACGATGGCCTGCGTACGGCCGACCTGCTCAAACGCGCCGATGCGGCCATGTATGTCGGCAAGCAGGCCGGTGGCCATTGCATGCACCGGGGGGGTGCGTCGATCGCGATGGCCGGCGCCTGAGCCCCGCAGGCCGGGCGGTCCGCAAGGCCCTTTCAGTTCATGAAGCCCAGCGGCCCGCGCTTGCCGGCCTGGCCGGGGGCGGGCAGGTCGGCCGGCTCGATGCGGCCGCGGCCGTCCAGCCGGGCATTGCCGAAGCCGGTCATCCAGGCCCGGCGCATCTCGCGCGGGGCCATGTCGGCCAGTTTGTCGAGCACCGCATCGCCCGGCTCGGGCTCGAAGCGCCGGCCCCAGTCATGCTGGCCGCGGATGCCGGCGTACAGCCGCAGCGCGATGGCGCGGGCGGCGTCGCGATCGGGCGTCTGCACCTGGTAGACATTGACCCGGTTGAGGATGGGCTCGGGAATGCTGCGATCGTCGTTGGCCGTGGCCACCCAGATCAACTGGCTGGCGTCCACTGCCACCTCGGCGAACTCGTCGACGAACTGCTGCGCGGTGTCATGCTCGAGCAGGCTGTAGAGCGCGCCCAGCGGGTCGTAGGCATGCTCGCCGCGGGCCTTGTCGATCTCGTCGACCACCATCACCGGGTTGGCATATTGGCCGTCCACCAGGGTCTCGAAGACCTTGCCCGGCCGCGCGCCTTTCCACTGGCTGGACGCACCCGACAGCACCCAGCCGGCGGTGAGCGAGCTCATCGAGATGAAGCCCATGCCGGTGCCCAGCAGCAGCGCCAGCTCGCGTGCAAAGTGGGTCTTGCCCACGCCCGGCGGGCCCAGCAGCAGCATCGGCGTGATCTCCAGCGCGTCATGGCTGTCGTGGCACAGGGCCAGCTGGCGCTTCACGTCGTCCAGCACCGCGTGAAAGTTGGGCATCTCGTCATACAGGTGCGCCATGGCCGGCAGGCCGCTGGGTTTGACCTGGAAGCGCTCGGGGCCCTTCTCCAACATCCGCTCATAGGTGCTGCGCAGGTTCTCATGCTCCTTGGGCGGCAGCTTGGTCAGGCAGCGCTCGACTTCGTCGCAGCGGTAGACGCTGCGCATCTGCGCCACCGAGAAGGCGCTGCGCGAGGCCAGCGGCACCAGGTCATTCGAGGAGCGGGGCATGCATAACCTCCAGAGTCCGACAGAGCCATTGAAGCAAACCGGCGCCCGGTCGGTCGCTTGATCAGCGCCAGGGATGGCCCCTTTTCCGTGCGTCGCCGATCGGCCCCGAACCCGCTGCCGCTGGATCAAATACTAGCAAGCCTCAGGCCACCGCGCCTGCCCCTGCCCCGGGGGGTGCCAGCGCCCGCCCGAGGCCGGCCCGCCGCCCAGCCGAGCCACCGGGCGCGGCCCTACTTGACCCAGGTGTTGAGCTGGATGATGGGCAGCAGCACGGCCAGCACGATCAGCATCACGACCATGCCCATCACCACGATCAGGATGGGTTCGAGCAGCGTGGCCAGCGCGATGGCGCGGCGCTGCACCTCGCCGCTGAGCTGCTTGGCCGCGCGGTCCAGCATCTGTGGCAGCTGGCCGGTCTGCTCGCCCAGCCGGGCAAACATCGCCAGCAGCCCGGGGAAGCGCTTCTTGGCCGCCAGCGCGGCGGCCAGCGGCGCGCCTTCGCGCACCTGCACCAGCGCCGCCAGGGCGTCGGCGCGCAGCGCGCGGTTGCCCAGGGTCTCGGCCGCCGCCTGCAGCGCCTTGAGGATGGGCACGCCGGCATTGGCCAGCATCGCCAGCGTGCCGGCAAAGCGCGAGGCGTTGTAGCCGCGCGCCACCCGCCCGATCAGCGGCACACCCAGCAGGCCGGCATCGAAGCGCTGGCGGAAGGCCTCCTGGCGCAAGGCCAGGCCCAGCGCCGTGGCGCCGCCGGCCAGCGCCAGCACCACCAGCCAGCCCCACTGGCGCACGAAGGCGCTCAGGGCCAGCATCGCCACCGTCAACCAGGGCAAGGCGCGCTGGTTGCTGACGAAGACCCCGGCCACCTGCGGCACCACATAGGTGACCAGGAAGATCACGATCACCAGCGCGATCAGCGAGACGATGGCCGGGTAGAGCGCGGCGCCCAGCAGCTTGGCGCGCAGGGCTTGCCGCTCTTCCAGATCGTCGGCCAGGCGC
>JANNZD010000035.1:0-8303 GCA_031410435.1 Betaproteobacteria bacterium
GCCGCCTGCATCGCCAGGCCCAGCTTGCTGTAGCGGAACATCAGGTACAGGCCGCCGCACAGCAGCGCGGTGACGCCGATCACGGCCACCTGCTCGAGGCTGATCACCGCGCCGCCCAGCGCGATCACCTGGCCCTTGTAGGGCACCGCCAGGGCGTGGGTCTCGGTGCCGATCTCGGGGATCATCGAGATCAACCCGCGCGCGGTGTAGCCCACACCGATGGTCAGCATCACCACGGTGAACTGGGGCTGGCCCAGGATCGGCCGGATCACCGCCCGCTCCAGCCCCATGCCCAGCCCGAACATGCAGGCCACCGCCAACGGTGCGGCGATCCAGAAGGACAGGCCCAGCACGGTCATCATCACCAGGCCGGCAAAGGCCCCCAGCATCATCAACTCGCCCTGGGCAAAATTGACGGTCTCGGTGGCCTTGTAGATCAGCACGAAGCCCAGCGCGATCAGCGCGTAGATACAGCCGAGCGAGATGCCCGATATCAGCAGTTGCACAAAGGCCAAGCCTGTCTCCTGTGTGGGCAGCCGCCATGCTGCCGGCCCCCGGCCCGGCCCGGGCCGGTTGGCCAAGGCTGGCAAGTCTGCGGGCACTACCGGCCGGCGTCTTGTGCCGCTATGCTGTCTCAAGCCGCCATGCTTGGCACCGGGGGAAAGCACGGGGCCGGGATGACGCGGCGGTGACGTCAGAACCGGCGCAAGACCGCGTATTCACCCTGGCTGCCGTGGTCGCGGTGGCTCTCGACCCAGCCCAGGCGCGCATAGAAGGCCAGCGCAGCCTGGTTGGCAATCACGCATTTCAGGCGCCAGGGGCGGGGCAGCCAGGCGTCGAGCGAATCGACCAGGGCCCGGCCCACGCCGCAGCCCCGGGCCTCGGGCGCCACATAGAGGTGGTGGATGAAGGCCCCGGCGGCATACACCGCAACAAAGCCCAGCACCGGCCCGGCCGGGTCGGCACAGACCCACACCGCCTCGCCCTGCGAATTGCGGGCGAAGTCGGTATCGGGCGGGCTGCCCGGCGGCAGCCAGGCGGCTGACAGCAGCGACCGGGCAAACACCGACTGCAGCCCGGGCGCATCGACGGCCCGCGCCGGGCGCACCGCCGGCAGCGGCGGCTGCGGCCGGCCCTCGCTCATGCTGCCGAAGCCAGCGGCTCGACCGTGACACCCACCACCGGCGGCGCATTGCCGCCGCCGCGGATCACGCCGCGCAGCGGGGCCACGTCCGCATAGTCACGGCCCCAGGCCAGGGTGACATGGTCCTGGCCGACCCAGACATCGTTGGTGGGGTCCAGTGCCACCCAGCCATGCAGCGGGCACCAGACCTCGACCCAGGCATGGCTGGCATCGGCGCCGATCAGCCGCGCCTGGCCGGGCGGCGGCTGGGTCAGCAGGTAGCCGCTGACATAGCGCGCCGCCAGGCCCAGTGAACGCATCACGCCGATCATCAGGTGGGCGAAGTCCTGGCACACGCCCTGGCCCTTGGCCAGGGCCTGCAGCGCGTCGGTGGCCACATCGGTGGCGCGCGAATTGAATTCCATGCGCGCATGGATGCGGCTCATCAGCGCGTCGGCGGCCTGCAGCAGCGGGCGGCCCGGGCCGAACAGGTCGCGCCCATAGTCGGCCAGCAAGCCATCGGCCGGGGCAAAACGGGTGGGCAACATGAACTCCACCGCGTCGGGCTGCGACACCCCGGCGCGGTAGCGCAATGCGCCCGCCGCCTCGCTCCAGGGCGGGCTGAGGGCAGGGTTCAGGGCCGGCATCGCCAGCAGGCGTACCTGGAAGCGGCTGACCACGGTCAGCCGGTCATGCACCCGCGCATGGCTGAAGCCGTGGCGCCAGTTGCCGAAGGCGTCGCGGCTTTCCTGCACCGAATCCTCGGGCAGCGGGTCGATCTGCAGGGTCCAGCCCAGCACCTGCTGGCTCTCGGTATCGCGCGGGCGCAGCCAGGCGCTGTGGTGGGCCACTTCCACCGGGCGGTCATAGTTGTAGCGGGTCTGGTGGCAGACCGAGAGCAGGCGAGGACCGGGAGGCGGCGGCGCCAGGCCAGCCCGCGGTGCAATGGCCGGGCGCTGGTCCTGGGTCTGGCTTTGCGAGGGGCCCGGGGCCTGCCCAGGCGCCGCGCCTGCCGCCTTGTCCATGGCCGGCTCGGCATCCACCGGCAACAGCGGCCGCATCGGCGTCAGCGGCGTCAGCGGCGTCAGCGGCTCCAGCGGCTCCAACGGTTCCAGCGGGCGCATCGGCATCATTGCCAGACCGTCCGGTCGGGGCTGTCGACATGGGCAAACAGGCGCCGGCCGATGGCGTCGGACAGGCTGCGGCAGTCTGCACTGCAAGCGTGCAGGGCCTGGATCAGGTCGGCATGCCGGCCCTGCGCATCGGCCTGGGCCAGGCGCGCCAGCGGCCAGTCCTCGGGCATCGACAGGCCGGCACTGACGCTGTCGGACCAGGCCTGGTCATGGCGGGTCAGCTTGCGCAGGCGGTCGCGCAGGGTGCGCGCCACCCAGGCCAGCGAGCGCGGGTTGTCGGTGTCCACCACCAGCAGGTGCAGCAGCGGCAGGGCCTCGCGCCGGCCCTGGAAGCGCGCCCGGTAGGTGATGACGCTGTCGAACAGGGCCAGCAGCAGCAGGAAGCCGTCATCGGTCTGGTGCACCTGCTGCTCGAAGCCCTGGGCCAGGGCATGCGCCAGGGTGTGCAGGCGTTCGAGCTGCCGCCCCACGCTGAGCAGGCGCCAGCCGTCGTCACGGATCATGCGGTCGGTCTGCGCACCGGTGATGGCCGACAGGTGGGTGGCGACCCGCGCCAGCACACCCAGCATGTCGGCGCGGGTGCTGTCCAGGCCGGGCGGGTCTTCGGCGGCCAGGACCCCGGCCCAATGCTGTTCCAGCGGCTCGAGCACCTCGTTGATCATCTGCCAATGCTCGGACGACAGGCGCTCGCGCAGCGACTGGGCACAGTGGCGCAGGCTGCGCAGGCTGCTGTAAACGCCGGTGGCGGTGCCGTCGGCATTCAGCCCGCGCAGCAAGGCGCGCTCGAAGACCCGCGGCGCCTTGTCCGGCCCGGGCACGGCGTGGGCCACCAGGCCGTGAAAGCGGGCCAGCTGCCCCAGCAGGCGTTGCACCGGCGGGCTGCCGTAATGCAGGGACTCGAGCGCCAGACGGGTCAGGCGCACCGCGTTCTCGGCCCGCTCGACATAACGGCCGAGCCAGAACAGGCTCTCGGCGGCCCGGCTGGTGACGCTGCGTTGCGCGTCGAGCAGGTCCGGGGCAGTCAGGGGTTTGGGCAGCAGCGAGCTGTCGTCCACCGCACCCCGGGTGATGACCCAGGTGTCCACGCTGGCACTGCCATGCTGCATGCTCAGCCAGGGGTCATGGTTGGCGCCGGGGCGGCCGCTGGCCTGGCCCGCCACCCGGGTCAGGGCACCCGGCAGCACGCGCCAGCGGCCCTGGCCGTCGGCCAGCGCATAGACCCGCAGCACCGCGGCGCGGGCTTGCAACTGGCCCGCCACCCAGACCGGTGTCTCCCCCGGCAGCACCCGCTGCTGCAGGGTGAAGGCCGCCGGCTGCGCATCGATGCGGGCCAGCAGCGCGGCGCGTTCGGCCGGGGCCAGCTGGGCCGCCACCGTGGCGTCGAAGCCGCTGCTGGGGAAGGTGGGCACCACCACGAAATCGGCCAGGCGCTCGCGCTGCGCGGCCCAGACGCTGGACTCGCCACACCACCAGCTGGTGGAGGCCGGCAGCAGCAGGCGCTGGCCCAGCAGGCGATCGGCCACCGCCGGCCAGAAAGCGGTGAGGCCGGGGCTTTCCAGCACCCCGGCGCCCGGGGTGTTGGCCATCACCACCTCACCGGCGCGCAGGGCCTGCAGCAGGCCAGGCACCCCCAGCTGCGAATCGGGCCGCAATTCCAGCGGGTCGAGAAACTCGTCGTCGACCCGGCGCAGCACCACATGCACCTGCTCCAGGCCGCGCAGGGTCTTGAGGTAGAGGCGTTTGCCGCGCACCGTCAGGTCATTGCCCTCGACCAGCGTGACCCCCAGATAGCGGGCCAGGAAGACATGCTCGAAATAGGTCTCGTTGAACGGCCCCGGCGTGAGCAGCACCACCCGGCTGCGCGCGCCGGCCGGGCTGGCCTGCATCAGCCCGTCCAGCAGTGACCGGAAGGCGCCCGCCAGGCGCTGCACCCGCAGGGCCGCGAATTGCTCGCTGAACTGCGGGCCGATGATCAGGCGGTTCTCGAGCAGGTAGCCCAGGCCGGACGGTGCCTGCAGGCGCTGTGCCAGCACGCAGAAACCGCCTTCGGGCTTGCGGGCCAGGTCAAAGGCCGCCATTGCCAGGCCGCTGCCGCCGCCCGCCGGCCACAAGCCATGCGCGGCGCGCAGGTAATGCGGGTGGGCAAACACCAGCGAGGCCGGCAACATCGCATCGCGCAGCAGGGCCTGCGGGCCGTAGATGTCGGCCAACGCCGCCGCCATCAAGCGCGCCCGCTGCTGCACGCCCAGTTCGATCTGCGCCCATTCCCCGGCTTGCACGATGAAGGGCAGCAGCTCCAGCGGCCAGGGCCGGGCCGCCGGATTGCCGTCGGCATAGACGTTGTAGGTGGCACCGTCCGCATGCACCTGCTGCTGCACCTGCGCGGCCCGGGCGCCCAGCCCGGCCCAGCCCTGCGGCCCCAGCGCGGCGAAGAACTGCTGCCAGTGCGCGGCCGGCTGGCTCAGTCCCGCGCCGCTGGCGGCGGCCTGGCTGGCGGTCAGCGCCCGCCATTCGTCGAAATGGCCCGGGCTGGCACGGCGCGCCGCCGCCGCCGCCAGCTGGGCGGCAGGCGGCAGGTCGTCGTCGTCATCGGCCAGCAGACTGCTTTGCATGGCCCGATCATGCCTTGCCGGCACCGCCTCCCCAGGACCGCTCACACCCTTCATGCGGGGGCTCCTGGCCGGCTGAACACGGCCTGGCCGCGCCGGGCGCGGCTCAGGCGGTGCGCAGGTCCAGCGTGAACGGGAACTCCTGGCTGCGGCGGGCGGGGCCCACTTCCATCGGGCCAGGCGTGTGGCCGATGGTGAAGAAGCGCGCCAGGCGTCGGCTCTCGGCCTCGAAGGCGTTGACCGGGAAGCTGGCATAGCTCAAGCCCCCCGGGTGGGCCACGTGGTACTGGCAGCCGCCCAGCGAGCGCTTCATCCAGCGGTCGACCAGATCGAAGACCAGGGGCACGTCGGTGCCGATGCTGGGGTGCAGCGCGGTGGGGGGCAGCCAGGCGCGGTAGCGCACGCCGCAGACAAACTCGCCGACCCGGCCGGTGGGCTGCAAGGGCACCGGCACGCCATTGCAGGTGATCACATGGCGCGGATGGATCAGGCCGCTGACCTTCAGTTCGATGCGCTCGACCGATGAATCCACATAGCGAACGGTGCCGGCCGACGAGCCCTCCTCGCCCATCACATGCCAGGGCTCGAGCGCGCTGCGCAGCTGCAAGTGCACGCCCTCGGCGCTCAGATCGCCCACCTTGGGGAAGCGGAACTCGAAATGCGGCGCAAACCAGGCCGCCTCGAAAGCGAAGCCGTCAAAGGCCATCTCCTCGATCACATGTTCGAAATCCTGCCAGACGAAGGTGGGCAGCAGGTAGCGGTCATGCAGCTCGGTGCCCCAGCGCACCAGCGGCTGCTGGTAGGGCTGGGCCCAGAAACGCGCCACCAGCGCGCGCAGCAGCAGCTGCTGCACGATGCTCATGCGCGCGTGCGGCGGCATCTCGAAGGCGCGCAGCTCGAGCAGGCCCAGCCGGCCGGTGGCCGAATCGGGCGAATAGAGCTTGTCGATGCAGAACTCGCTGCGGTGGGTGTTGCCGGTCAGGTCGACCAGGATGTTGCGCAGCGTACGGTCCACCAGCCAGGGCGGCATCTGTTGGCCATAGAGCTGCTTGTTCTTCTCGATCTCGGCCAACGCGATCTCCAGCTCGTAGAGCTGGTCGTTGCGGGCCTCGTCGACCCGCGGCGCCTGGCTGGTGGGGCCGATGAACAGGCCCGAGAACAGGTAGCTCAAGGACGGGTGGTTGTGCCAGAAGGCCAGCAGGCTGCCCAGCACGTCGGGCCGGCGCAGGAAGGGGCTGTCGGCCGGCCGGGCGCAGCCCATCACGAAGTGGTTGCCGCCGCCGGTGCCGGTGTGGCGGCCGTCGAGCATGAACTTCTCGGTCGACAGGCGCGCTGCCCAAGCCGCGTCGTACAGGAATTCGGTGTGCTCGACCAGCTCGGCCCAGTTGTGCGCCGGGTGGATGTTGACCTCGATCACACCCGGGTCGGGGGTCACTGCCAGCAGCTTCAGGCGCGGGTCGCGCGGCGGCGGGTAGCCCTCGAGCACCAGCTTGACACCTTGCGCGGCCGCCGTGGCTTCGATCGCCGCCAGCAATTCGAGATAGTCCTCGAGCTTTTCCAGCGGCGGCATGAAGACATACAGCACCCCGCTGGGCTGGCCCTGGGTCTCGGCCTTGGGGCCGTTGGACCGACGCGGGTCGCGCACCTCCACCACCAGCGCGGTGCGTGTGATCCAGTGGGCCGACTCGAAAGCCGCCGGCGCACGGCTGATCGGCCCGCCCAGCGCCGCGGGTATTGCAGCGGCACCGCCGGCGCCAGGCCCTGCGGCCCCCGCAGCATCCGCAACAGCATCCGCAGCAGCATCCGCAGCAGCATCCGGAGCAGCATCCGGAGCAACAGGCGCAGCCGCATCCGCAGCCGCCGCCGGGCCGGCCGCAGGCCGCAGGCCAGCGCCGGGCAAGGCAGCCAGCCCTGCCGCGTCCGCGTCCAGGCCGGCCGGCAGGCCCTTGCCCACCTCGAACAGATGGCGCTGCGCCGACACCGTGCCGCCCTCGGCCAAGCCGCCGCCGATCACATGCGCCGCGTACTGGCTCTTGATCGTGGTGGCCGCCGGCAGCGCATCGCGCGGCGAAAAGGGGTCGGATTCGATGTGGTAGGGGTAGTCGGTGCTCTTGACCCAGGGCAGGCTGTCCAGCGGCAGGCGGTAGCCCATCGGGGAATCGCCCGGGTGCAGGTACATGCGCTCGTCGCGGAAGAACCAGGGGCCGGTGGCCCAGCGGGCGCCGGCCAGCGCCGGGCCGCCTTCGGCCCGCTTGATCGGCAGCGCATAGCCCACCGGGTGGTCCAGGCCCTGCGTGAAGATGCGGCGCAGGCGGATGCGCTCCATTTCGTCGTCCAGCCGGGCGTCGAAGGGGTCGACATTGACCGGCAGCCGGCGCTCGCGCCACAGGTGGTACCAGGTGTCCTCGTAGCCGGGCTGCACATGCGCGTCGCTCAGGCCCAGGCGGCGCGTCAAGGCGCCCATGAAGGCCAGGGCATCGGCCGAGCTGTACTGGGTGGGCTGGCGCTCGTCGGCAAACAGGGCCGGGTCATGCCAACAGGGCTGGCCGTCGGCACGCCAGCAGATGTTCAGGGCCCAGCGCGGCAACTGCTCGCCCGGATACCACTTGCCCTGGCCGTAGTGCAGAAAGCCGCCGTGGCCGTAGTGGGCGCTCAGGCGCTGCACCAGGTCTTGCGCAAACATGCGCTTGGTGGGGCCGAGCGCGTCCACATTCCACTCGGCGCCGTCGCGGTCGGCCACCGACACAAAGGTGGGCTCACCGCCCATCGTCAGCCGCACCATCGACTTCCTGGTCGGCATCAACCAGCAGTTGCAAAAGGACATCGGCTATGTCATCCGCATGGAGCCGGGTGTGCAGACGCCAGAGGCCACGCTGACGCTGGCCAGCGGCTCCTGCCGCGACACCGGTTGGCTGCTGGTGCAGACACTGCGCCACCTGGGGCTGGCGGCGCGCTTTGTTTCGGGCTACCTGGTGCAGTTGAAGTCCGATGTCAAGGCACTCGACGGCCCCAGCGGCACCGAGGTGGATTTCACCGACCTGCACGCCTGGTGCGAGGTCTATCTGCCCGGCGCCGGCTGGGTCGGGCTGGACCCGACCTCGGGCCTGATGGCCGGTGAGGGCCATATCCCGGTGGCCTGCACGCCCACCCCCGGCAGCGCCGCGCCGATCAGCGGGGCGATGGACGAGTGCGAGGTCGAGTTCAGCCACAGCATGGGTGTGACCCGCATCTTTGAGTCGCCGCGCGTTACCAAGCCCTACACCGAGGCGCAGTGGGGCCAGGTGCTGGCGCTGGGTGAGCAGGTTGACGCGCACCTGATCGACGGCGATGTGCGGCTGACGATGGGCGGCGAGCCCACCTTTGTGTCGGTGGCCGACCGCGACGGCGCCGAGTGGAATGTGGACGCGCTCGGCCCCACCAAGCGCATGTTTGCGCAAG
>JANNZD010000036.1:0-3452 GCA_031410435.1 Betaproteobacteria bacterium
CCGCGTCTGCCCGCACCGGCCCGGGCCAGGCCTGCAGGGCAACTGTGGTCAACTGCCGCGCGCACGGCCCCGGCGGCACCCCCGGCGGCCCCTGGACGCCGCCTAGCCCGCCACCCCGACATGACCGACCCAGATACCCGCCCCGACGCCCACCTGGGGCCCCAGACGCCCCCGCCGGCCCTGCCTGCCCTGGCACTCTGGGCCCTGCTGCTGGCCTGCAGCCTGCCCACCTTGCTGGCCTACAACCAGCCGCCCTCGGCCACCCTGCTGAACCAGTGCGTGGCCGTGGCCTTGTGGGGCGGTGTGGCGCTGGCCCTGGCGCCGGCGGCCTGGCCGGGTGGCAGCGGATGGCTACTGGCCGCGCTGGCCCTGATGGCAGCCGGGGCGGCTGGCTCGTGGGCCCTGGGCAGCCTGCCGCTGTCGATGGCGCTGCAGGCCCTCGGCCTGCTGGCCGGCGCCGCGCTGATGGTGGTCACCGGTGCGGCGGCCGCGCACCGGGCGGCCAGTGCCGCCACCCTGCAGGGCCTGGCCCTGGGTTTGCTGGTGGCAGGGCTGCTGGGCAGCGGGGTGGCCTTGTTGCAGGTGTTTGCGCCAGGTTGGACCGATGGCAATCTGGTCGCGCACTCCGGCATCGTCGGGCGCGCGGTGGGCAATCTGCGCCAGCCCAACCACCTGGGCAGCCTGCTGCTGTGGGCGCTGGTGGGCGCTGCGCTGCTGCTGGCCCAGCGCAGATTGCCGCGCGGGCCGGCCTGGGCCGCCAGCGCGCTGATGGTGTTGGCCATCGAGTTGACCGCCTCGCGCACCGGCGCACTGGGCCTGGGCCTGCTGTTGCTATGGGGCGCGGTGGACAAGCGCCTGGGGCGGCCCGCCCGGCTGCTCCTGGCCGCCCTGCCCTTGCTGTACGGCCTGGCCTATGTCGGCATGGGCTGGTGGGGTGATCTCAGCCACCAGGCGCTGGGCGCGGGCGCGCGGGTGGCCACTGAGGTGGGCGTGGCGCCGGGCGCCGACAGCCCCAACTCGCGCCTGAACATCTGGCGCAACACCCTGGACCTGATCGCGGCCCAGCCCTGGACCGGGGTGGGGTTCGGCGAATTCAACCTGGCCTGGACCTTGACCGCCTTCCCCCACCGGCCCACCGCCTTTTTCGACCACACCCACAGCCTGCCGCTGCAGCTGGCGGTGGAACTGGGCCTGCCGGCCGCCGCCGCCGTCTTGCTGGCGCTGGCCATCGCGTTGTGGCAGGCCGGCCAGCGCGCCTGGCAGGGCGCGGGCCAGGCCGGGCAGGCCGCGCGCGCGGCCTGGGTGCTGGTGCTGCTGGTCTTGCTGCACAGCGCGGTGGAATACCCGCTTTGGTATGCCTACTTCCTGCTGCCGGCGGCCCTGGCCTGGGGCTATGCACTGGGCCAGTCGGGCGCGGGCGCAGCCACCATCGACGCGCCCGCGCGCCCGGCCGAACCTGCCGGTGCCGCGCCCTGGGCCCTGGCAGCCGCGCTGCTGATGACCGCCGGCGGCGCCTGGGCCTTGCTCGACTACCAGCGCGTGGTGGTGATCTATGCCCCGGGCGACAGCGCCGGCAGCCTGGGCGAGCGCATCCTGCGCGGCCAGCACAGCCCCTTGTTCGGCCACCATGCCGATTACGCGGCCGCCACCAACGATGCCCCGCCGGCGAATGCCGCAGCGGGCCTGGCCAGGGCCACCCATTCGCTGCTGGACACGCGCCTGATGCTGGCCTGGGCCCGTCAACTGGCAGCCCAGGGGCAGACCGACCGGGCACGCTGGTTGGCCCAGCGGCTGCGCGAGTTCAAGAATGTCGAGGCCGACAGCTTCTTCGCGCCTTGTGCGGATGGCGCCGTCGACCTGTTCCAGTGCCAGGCAGCGCTGCAGCCGCACAGCTGGCGCGAATTCAGCGCGCCGGTGCGCTGACCAAAGCCGCCGCGCCAGCGCCATCCTGCGCGGGTGCTGCAAAACCCACGCACCTTAGCTATGAAAGAGTGGGTCTGCAGGCGCTGTTGATCCACGGGTGATCCAACCGGCCAAGGCAATTGGCGCCAACCATCGGTACGCGGACACGCTCTGCGGACGAGGTGACCGGGCTCATGGCGGCCGCTACGTCCAGCAAGGCGCGCAGGCTGCGATCGGCCTTGAGCGTGTTGATGCACAGCGCCATGCGCCGGGGCGATGACCCCCACCACCGACGGGTGCGACAGCGCCCGAGACAAAAGCAATGTCGGGCTCGGCCCTGTAAGGGGCCACCGGCTCGACAGCAGCTTCATTGGGTGATCGATGGCGTGTACGCCAACAGGCCAAGGTCGCGTCAAACAGGCGTCAATGTCGGGCTTGGTCGAAAGGCAAGATCCCGTGGAGGAACAGCAGGCTCGCCTATGCCGTCTCGTCAACAAGACGTCGGGCAAGCGCAGCCGCCGGCCGCGTATTCCGGCAAGACATCAACCAATGCGCGCGCGCTACGCCGGCATCACCGCAGCCGAACTTCTCGTTTCTGGGGCAGGCTGACCCGCTGCTTGCCCAGCTGGGCGCCTCTGCCGAGCGCTACTGCCTGCCCGACCCCAATGCCTGCCTGCTGAAGCTGCGCCAGTTCGGCGAGGCGGTCGCGCAACACCTGGCGGCGGTTCATGGGCTGCAGGTCGACACTGAAACCTGGCCGTCAGACCTGCTGGGCGAGTTCCGACGCCGGCAACTGATCGACGGCGAGGTGATCAGCATGCTGCAGATGCTGCGCACCCAGGGCAATGTCGGGGTGCACAGCTTCAGCGTCGACGCCCGGGACGCGACCCATACCCTGCGCATTGCTCACCCCGTGGGGATCTGGCTTCACCCTGCCTTTCGAAGCCCCGGCGTACAGTTCAAGCCCGGGCCGGTTTTGCGGGCTGGTTCCGGTGGCGGTGGTCGAGGCCAAGAAGTTCAGCGCCGAGGTGTCGGCGGTGGTCGGGCAAGCCGAGCGCCACAGCCTGGGCTTCCAGGCAGGCGGCAGCCAACCGCTCGCAGCCCCCCCCCGGGCTGGGATGATGCCGAGTTCGGCGCGTTTCCCGGCTGGCCCGCCTTGCACGCCAAGGTCACTGGCGCCACCCACTACCGGGTGCCCTTTTTCTGCGCCCCCCATGGCCGGCCCTACCACCGGCAGTTCGAGACCCGCAGCGGCGTCTGGTTTCGCGACCTGCGGCCTGCCAGCAACCCTGCCGGTGCGCTCGCAGGCTGGCACACCCCCGACGGGCTGCTGCCACTGCGGGCCCGGGACGTGGACGCCGCCGAGCTGCAGCTTCAGGCCGAGCCCTTCGGCTACCTGAACCTGCGGAACCGCCAGGTGCACTTCAAGCCGTACCGGGTGATTTACCGCGTCGTCGGACAGAACATCGTCGTGCTCGTCATTGCCGACGGCCGGCGCAACCTCAAGGCCCTGCTGGAACGCCGGCTACTCGGGGCGCCCTGAGCCAGCG
>JANNZD010000037.1:0-5946 GCA_031410435.1 Betaproteobacteria bacterium
GCCGGCCCCCGAGAACACCACCAGGCGCAGCTGCGCGTCAGCCTCGGCCTGGGCCAGCAGGGCCGGCAGCGCGCCCCACATGTCGACCGACAGCGCGTTGTGGCGGGCCGGGTTGTTGAAACGGATGTGCAGCGTGGTCGCGTCGGTCCACACCTGCACCCGGTCGGTGGGGCTGCGGTAGTCCGCCGCGTCCGCCTTGGTCTCACTCATCAGAACACCCCTTCGGTCTTGAGCCGCGCGATGTCGGCAGCGGCCAGGCCCAGCTCGCCCAGCACCTCTTCGGTGTGCTCGCCGCGGCGCGGCGCGGCCCGCGCGATGTGGCTGGGCGTGCGGGCCAGCGTCACCGGCTGGCCGACATGGCGCTGCGGCCCCAGCCGTGCTGACTCCACCGGCTGCACCAGGCCCAGGTGGGCGATCTGCGGCTCGTCGAACAGCTGCTGCACATTGTTGATGTGGCCGCATGCCACGCCGTCGGCATTGAAGCGCGCGATCCAGTGGGCCCGGTCGTGCAGCGCCAGGCGCGCATTGATGGCGGCGTTGAGCGCCTCGCGGTTCAGCGAGCGGCCGGGCTTGTCGTGGAAGCGCGGGTCGGTGACCCACTCGGGCGCGCCCAGCGTGGTGCAGAAGCGCTCCCAGATCTTGCTGCCGAACACGGCGATGTTGAGGTAGCCGTCGCGCGCCTTGTAGACGCCGGTGGGGATGCTGGTCGGGTGGAAGTTGCCGGCCTGGCCGGCCACCTCGCCGTCGATCAGCCAGCGCGCGGTCTGGAAATCCATCATCGCCACCATGGCCTGCAACAGCGAGGTGTGCAGCCACTGGCCGCGGCCCGAGGCCTCGCGCTCGAGCAGCGCCACCAGGATGCCCTGCGCGGCAAAGATGCCGGCGCACAGGTCGGCGATCGGGATGCCCACCCGCACCGGGCCCTGGCCGGGCAGGCCGGTGACCGACATCAGCCCGCCCAGGCCCTGGGCGATCTGGTCGAAGCCGGGCCGGTCGGCCAATGGCCCGGTCTGGCCGAAGCCCGAGATGCTGGCGTAGACCAGGCGCGGGTGGTCGGCGGCCAGGCTGTCGTAATCGATGCCCAGGCGGTGTTTCACGTCAGGCCGGAAGTTCTCGACCACCACGTCGGCGCTGGCGATCAGGCGCTTGAGCGCGGCGATGCCCTCGGCCGCCTTCAGGTTCAGCGTCACCGAGCGCTTGTTGCGGTGGGTGTACTGGTAGTCGGAGCCGTCCTGCCCGCCCAGGGTGTCGTCGCCGCGCAGGTGCTCGGGCATCTGCACCTGGATCACGTCGGCGCCCCAGTCGGCCAGCTGGCGGCAGGCGGTGGGCCCGGCACGCACCTGGGTGAGATCGATCACGCGGAAGCGCGCCAGGGCGGCAGAGGCAGCGAGATGCGGCATGGCAGCAGGCCGGCCAGGGCCTGGAAGTGAGGTGCCAGTGTCGGGCGGCAACCTTCAAAGTGTCAACACTTCATAACCTATCGCTAACACTTAGGCGCCCCTCAGGCGGCCCGACCTGCGCTAGCATGCGGCCGCGATGTACCCCGATCAGCCCATGCCCCAGCCCGACGCCACGCCGCCGACCGAGCCCGCACGGCCCGAGCTGGGCCTGTCGCACGGCATCGCCGAGCAGCTGCAGCAGCTGATCTACAGCGGCGAGGTGGCCCCGGGCGAGCGCCTGAACGAAGCCGCACTGGCGCTGCGCATGGGCACCAGCCGCGGGCCGGTGCGCGAGGCCATCCGCATGCTCACCGGCATCGGCCTGGTCACCGCCGTGCCCAACCGCGGCGTCTATGTGCGCCAGATCTCGGTGCGCGAGATGCTGGAGATCTACGAGCTGCGCGCGCTGCTGTTCGGCTTTGCCGCCGAGCGGGCGGCCGACCACCTGGGCGATGCCCACCGGCAGGCCTTCGAGCAGCTGCTCGACGGCATGGACAGCGCCTGCGAAGCCGGCGATGGCCAGCGCTACTACGGCCTGAACCTGCGCTTCCATGCGCTGCTGATGCAGCTGTGCGGCAACCAGCGCGCCCAACAGGCCTATGACGAGCATGTGAAGGAACTGCACCTGTACCGGCGCCGCTATTTCGACGCCAGCAGCCATATGCGGCGGTCGAATGCCGAGCACCGGCGCATCTACGAAGCCATTGCCAAGGGTGCCGGAAGCCGGGCCGCCAACCTGGCACAAGGCCATGTGCTGGCCGGCCGGCAGCGCCTGCTGGCCAAACTGGAGACCCCATGTTGAATCGACGCACGCTGATGCAGGCCTCACCCGCACTGCTGGGCCTGGCCGCCTCGGCCCAGACCCTGGCCCAGGCGCCCTACCCCCACAAGCCGATCCGCTACATCGTGCCGGTGGCCGCCGGCGGCGGCAGCGACATGGTCGGCCGCACGCTGTGCGAGCGCTGGGGCCAGGTGCTCAAGCAGACCATCATCGTCGACAACCAGAGTGGCGGCGGCGGCACCATCGCGGCCCAGGCCACCGCCCGCGCCGCGCCCGACGGCTACACCCTGATGCAGGGCTATGTGGCCACCCACGGCACCAGCCCGGCCACCCGCAAGCTGCCCTATGACGCGGTCAAGGATTTCACGCCCATCGGCATGATCGGCGGCACGCCCAATGTGCTGGTGGTCAACGCCGCGCTGCCGGTGGCCAATCTGAAGGAGTTCATCGCCTACCTGCGCAAGAACCCCGGCAAGGTCAGCTACGGTTCGGCCGGCCCGGGCTCGCTGACGCATTTGACGATGGAGCTGTTCAAGCAGCAGATCGACTCCTTCATGGTGCACATCCCCTACCGCGGCATCGCGCCGGCCTTCACCGACCTGATCGGCGGCCAGACCCAGGCGATGTTTCCCGGCCTGGCCGCGGCGGTGCCGCATATCCGCTCGGGCCGGGTACGGCCGCTGGCGCTGACCGGGCTGAAGCGCCACCCGCAGTTCAAGGACCTGCCCACGCTGGACGAATCGGGCTTCAAGGGCTTCGACGCACAGCAGTGGTACGGCGTGGTCGGCCCGGCCGGGATGCCGCCGGCCATCGTCAAGCTGCTCAACGACAGCCTGGCCACGGTGCTGGCCCTGCCCGACCTGCGAGAGCGCCTGTCGGTCGAGGCGCTGGAGCCGCAGGCGATGAGCGCCGAGGCCTTCGGCGCCTTCATCCGCGCCGATATAGCCCGCTGGACGGCGCTGGCCCAGGCCCGCCACATCCAGCTCGACAGTTGATAAACCTGCACCTCACCGAGAACCCACCATGGCCCGCAACACCCAGGTCGCTGCCGACCACCACGCCCCGCCCGTCACCCAGATCCTGGCGCAGTTCGTCGCCGGCCACCCCTCGCGCGGCTGGAGCGACGCAGTCGACCACGAGGCCCACCGCACGCTGATGAACTGGGTCGGCTGCGCCGTCGGCGCGGCCCGGCACGAGACGGCCCAGGCGGCACTGGCGGCGGTGCAGCTGCTGCAGCCCGCGCCCCAGGCCACGCTGCTGGGGCGCAGCGAGCGTGTCGACATGGCCAGCGCGGCGCTGATCAACGGCATCAGCTCGCACACCTTCGATTTCGATGACACCCACTTGAAGACCATCATCCACCCGGCCGGCCCGGTGGCGTCGGCCGCGCTGGCGCTGGCCGAGCACCTGGGCAGCAGCGGCCGCGCGCTGATCGATGCGCTGGTGCTGGGCATCGACGTGTCTTGCCGGGTGGGCAATGCGATGTACCCCGAGCACTACGACCGCGGCTGGCACATCACCGGCAGCACCGGCACGCTGGGCGCGGCTGCGGCCTGTGCCCGGCTGCTGGGGCTGGACCCGCAGCGCACCGCCATGGCGCTGGGCATCGCCGCGTCGCAGCCGGTGGGCATGCGCGAGCAGTTCGGCACCATGACCAAGCCCTTCCACCCCGGCGGCGCGGCGCGGGCCGGCCTGATGGCCGCCTTGATGGCCCAGCAGGGCTACACCGCCAGCCCGCGGGCGCTGGAGGCACCGCGCGGCATGATGCAGACGGTGTCGACCAAGAACGACTGGGCCGAGATCACCGGCGAGCTGGGCCAGCGCTTCGAGATCAGCTTCAACACCTACAAGCCCTTTGCCTGCGGCATCGTGATCCACCCCAGTATCGACGCCTGCGCCCAGCTGCGCGAGCAGGGCGTGCGGCCCGAGCAGGTCGAGCGCATCGAGCTGAAGGTGCACTCGCTGGTGCTCGAGCTCACCGGCAAGAAGGAGCCGGCCGACGGGCTGCAGGCCAAGTTCAGCGTCTACCACGGCTGCGCCGCAGGCTTGACCTTCGGCCAGGCGGGCGAGCCGGAGTTTGCCGACGCCATCGTCAACCGACCCGACCTGGTGGCGCTGCGCCGCAAGGTGATGGCCACGGTGGACGACGGCATCGCCGAGGCCAGCGCCGACGTCACGGCGGTGCTGACCGACGGCCGGCGCGTGCAGGTCTTCGTCGAGCATGCCATCGGCTCGCTGCACCGGCCGATGAGCGACGCCCAGCTGGCGGCCAAGTTCCACGGCATGGCCGACGCGGTGATCGGCGCCGACCCTTGCGCGGCCCTGATCGACGCCTGCTGGGCCGTCGGCCAGGCTGACGACCTGCGCGGGCTCACCGCGCTGGCGCGTGCCTGATCGGGCCGCAGCGGCCATGGTCGATGTGCTGGTGATCGGTGGCGGCAATGCCGCGCTGTGTGCCGCGTTGATGGCGCGCGAGGCCGGCGCCAGCGTGCTGCTGCTGGAGGCCGCGCCGCCCGACTGGCGCGGCGGCAACTCGATGCATGTGCGCAACCTGCGCTGCATGCATGACGCGCCGCAGGACATGTTGGTCGACGCCTATCCCGAAGAGGAGTTCTGGCAGGACCTGCTGAAGGTCACCGGCGGGCGCACCGACGAGGTGATGGCGCGCCGCGTGATCCGCGACTCCGCCACCTGCCGGCCCTGGATGCGGCGCCACGGCGTGCACTTCCAGCCCTCGCTGTCGGGGGCGCTGCACACCGCGCGCACCAATGCCTTCTTCATGGGCGGCGGCAAGGCCCTGGTCAACGCCTACTACCGCAGCGCGCAGCGGCTGGGCGTGGCGGTGCGCTACAAAGCCCTGGTGCACCGCATCGAGCTGGACGGCCGGCGCTTTGCCGCCGCCTGGGTGGGTGACGAGCGCATCAGCGCCCGCAGTTGCGTGCTGGCGGCCGGCGGCTTCGAATCCAACCGCGAATGGCTGCGCCAGGCCTGGGGCCAGAACGCGCTGGGCGAGTGGCCGGCCGACAACTTCCTGATCCGCGGCACGCGCTTCAACACCGGGGTGCTGCTGCAGCAGATGATGGCCGAGGGCGCCGACACCATCGGCGACGCCACCCAGGCCCATATGGTGGCCATCGACGCGCGCGCGCCGCTCTACGACGGCGGCATCTGCACCCGGCTGGACTGCGTGTCGCTGGGCGTGGTGCTCAACCGCGACGGCCAGCGCTTCTACGACGAGGGCGAGGACTTCTGGCCCAAACGCTATGCGATCTGGGGCCGGCTGGTAGCCCAGCAGCCCGGGCAGATCGGCTACACCGTCATCGATGCCAAGGCCATCGGCCGCTTCATGCCGCCGGTCTTCGACGGCAGCCAGGCCGACAGCCTGCCGGCGCTGGCCAGCGCGCTGGGCCTGCCGGTCGGCGCCTTCATGCAGACCCTGGACGCCTACAACGCCGCCTGCCGGGTGGGTAGCTTCGACCACACCCGGCTCGACGATTGCCACACCCAGGGCCTGCTGCCGCCCAAGACCCATTGGGCGCGGCCCATCGACACGCCGCCCTTCTACGGCTATGCGCTGCGCCCGGGCGTGACCTTCACCTACCTGGGCCTGAAGACCGACACCAGCACGGCGGTGCGCTTTGGCGGCCTGCCCAGCCCCAACCTGTTCGTGGCCGGCGAGATGATGGCCGGCAACGTGCTGGGCCAGGGCTATACCGCCGGCGTCGG
>JANNZD010000038.1:0-8747 GCA_031410435.1 Betaproteobacteria bacterium
GCAGCCCGGTGACCGGCTTCAGTTCCTCGCTGAGACGGTGCTGGCCGAGGCCGAATTGCTGCGCATCACCGACAGCCGTCTCTTCGTGCAACCGATGGACCCGCCTCGTGCGGCCACGCTGCGCCAGGACATTGAGCTGGCAGAGCGCGTGGACGCCTTTGTGGCGCGTTTCGGCCGACTCCAAGACACCGTTGGCGACAAGCTGCTGCCCGCAGTTCTGGCCTGGCTTGCCGAACCCGTGGGCCCGGCCATCGACAACCTGGCCCGCGCGGAACGTCTCGGTTGGGTGAGCTCGGCGGCCGGGTGGATTGAATGCAGACAACTGCGCAACTTCATGATCCATGAGTACGTGCGTGACATGGCGGTGTTGGCAGCCGCACTCACGAAGGGCCATCTGGCCGTGCCGTTGCTGGAGGAGTCAGCGCAGACACTGGCAGGCCTCGTTTTGGGCACCGGGACAACGATGTCTCATCGAACCTGACGCTGTTTGCGTTCCCTGCGGCCGGGCTGAGCGCGAGCGACCTGTCGCACAACGGCATCCGCAACATGACCATCGCGCCGGGCAACTTCGGCACGTCGATGCTGTTCACGATGCCGCAGGCGGTGCAGGACGCGCTGGCCGCTGGCGTGCCCTTCCCCAGCCGCCTGGGCACGCCGCAGGACTACGCCAAGCTGGTCAAACACATCATCGAGAACGAGATGCTCAATGGTGAGGTGATCCGGCTGGATGGGGCGATACGGCTGGCGCCGAAGTGAGGGGCTTGGCCTAGCGTCTGAGCTGGGCCAGCAGCCCGGCCAAGCCGTCGGCCACCCGCTGCAAGGTTTCCGGGGCCGGCATGGGCAAGCTCAGGCGGCGGGCGCCGGTGGCTGGGTCGACGACGACCTGCGGGCCATCGGTACGGCCTGCAGCGTCCCCTCCGCCGCTGTCGGCCAGCCCGCTCAGCCAGCGCAAACCCAGGTCGAGCAGCGGCAGCCATGGGTCGGACGAGGTGGCAGGCGGCGCTGCGCTGTTGTCCGCCACGGGTGCGCCCGGCGCATCACCCCGCGGCGCTTCACCCGGCAATGCCGGCGTCCGCGCCTCAGGGTCAACAGGAACAACCGGGCCGATAGGCGCGGCATCGGCCGCTGCTGCCGGCTCGGTGGCGGCGACTGACGGTGCCGGTGCTGACGCCGGCGCATCATCAGCCGTCCCCATGCCACCGGTGACCGCGTCCACGCTTTCCATGAACTTCGACAGCCGGGTGCCGTTCATGAAGACCGCGCTGTCGCCGCCGTCCAGCACCCCGGCAAACAGCGACTGCTTGAAGGCCAGCACACCCAGCATGCCCTCCTCGATGCTGCCCTGGGCCACCAGATTGATCACCTGCACGCCCCGGCGCTGGCCGATGCGGTGCACCCGACCGATGCGCTGCTCCAGCTTGGCAGGGTTCCACGGCAGGTCCATGTTGACCACGGTGGCCGCCGCATGCTGCAGGTTCAATCCCACGCCGCCGGCATCGGTGGACAAGAACAGCCGGCACTGCGCATCGGCCACAAAGCGGTCCACCAAGGCGCCGCGCCGGTCGGCCGGCACCCCACCGTGGAACAACACATGGGCCCAGCCGCGCGCCCTCAACCGGCGCATCAGCACCTCGTGGGTACCCAGCCACTGGCTGAAGACCACCGCCTTGGCATCGGGCTGCTCGAACAGCTCTTCGAGCAAGACCATCAACTCATCGGCCTTGTGGCCGAAGTCGGTTTCATGGTCCAGCAGCCAGGTGCTGTTGCAGGCCATGCGCATGTTTTGCAGCGCGCATTGCAGGCGCCGCTGGTCCACGTCCGACAAGAAGCCGGTCTTGCGCCAGCGCGCGACGATGCGCGTCACCTGCAGGCCGTTTTCATCGTGGTGCACCCGCTGCTCGGGTGTCATCGGCACGAACAGGGTCTTGTCCACACGCTCGGGCAGTTGCGACAGCACCTCGGCCTTGCGGCGGCGCAGCAAGATAGGCTGCAAGGTGGCGCCGATGCGGTCCAGGTCGCGGTAGCCGACCACGCGGCCGGCATCATCCACCTGCTGATGCTCATGCAGCAGGCGCCAGGTCGGGCCGAGACGGTGCTGGTCCACCAGTTGCACGATGGAGATCAGTTCCTCCAGCCGGTTCTCCAGCGGCGTGCCGGTGAGCACCAGCGCATAGGGGCTGTCGATGCGCTTGAGCGAGCGCGCTGCCACGGTGTTCCAGTTCTTGATGCGTTGGGCCTCATCGACGATCAACAGCTCGGGCGCCCAGGCTGCGATCAAATCACCATCGCGCACCAAGGTGTCATAGCTGGTGATGCGGCAGAAGGCATCTTCCTGGTACTGCTGCTGGCGCGCGGCGCGCAGGCCGCGCACCACCTGCGCCGGCCGGCCGGCAAAGCGATCGAACTCACGCTGCCACTGCGGCTTGAGCGAGGTCGGGCAGACCACCAGCACCCGCTGCACGCCAAAGTGGCGGGCCAGCAACTCAGCCGCCGCGATGGCCTGCACCGTCTTGCCCAGGCCCATCTCGTCGCCCAGCAGGGCACGGCCGCTGCGCGCGGCAAACAAGGCGCCTGCGGCCTGGTAGGCGTACAGCGGGATGCGCAGCAAACCGGTCAGCCCGGCGTCGGCAGCGCCCTCGGGATAGGCCAGGGCCAGCACCTGCTGGCGGTGCTCGGCGTCCCGCACCTGGGCGATGAATGCCAGCGCCCGGTCGTCGATGCGGAGTTCGTGCTCGGCGGCGTCGACCCCCTCCTTCACGGCCTGAATGAAACCATCGAGGTCAGCCAGCCTGGCCCAGGGCAGCACCCAGCCGGCACTGGCCTCGAAGAGGGCTTGGGCCTGGCGCAGCACTGGCGCCGGGCAGCCAGCCGCGGGCCGGAAGCGCACCGTGCGTTGGCCCGCCTGGTGCAGATAGATCTCGCTGTAGGGCGGCGCAAAGCCACGCTTGAAAGCCGCCTTGCCACCGCGTCGGGCCAGCAGCCGGGCCAACGTGAACTCCACATGCTTGCAAGTGCCCAGGTCATTGGTGACGAAGTCCAGGCAGGTGCACAGGTTGTCACCCGGCTGGTCGCCGCGAATGTCCACCCGGTAGCGACCGCCACTGGCCGCATTGCCCACCAGGAACTGCGAGAACACCGGCGCCAATCTTGCGTCACCCAAGTTCTGCCACTCAAAAGCCTGCTCGCTGCCGAACTGGCGCCTCAAGGCGCGCTGCCAATCGTCGGCCGGCATGTCTTGCGGCCGGCGCTGCCGCGACAGGCGGGGCTCGGCTGCGGGTTTGACCTTTTTGCCAGGCTTGCCAGGCTTGCCACCGCCCGGCTTGGGCCGGGCTTTGGCGCTGGCCTCAGGCCTGGCGCTGGCGCCAAGTTTGATCGCGCGCCCGACCGGACGTGCGGTGACTGGCTTCATCGTGGGTGCTCCAGGGGTTGAGGAGAGACTTGAAGGGTGCAGCGGGTCGGCGCGGCCACACGGCGTGGCCGATCAGTCGGGATGTCTGCGTCCGGTCTTCGGTGCCTCGGGCTGCGATTGTGCCGATGAGCCCATGCCTGCACCATCGCGAGGGAGGGCCGCGCGAAACGATTTGCGCTCACAACAGCACCGCATCACACCAGCTTGACGAATCGACCGTAGCGCCTGAGCGTGGCGTCCACGGTCAGCAGCGTGAGCTTGCCTTCCATCGCCTGAGCCACCAAGAGGCGATCAAACGGATCGCGATGGACCCATGGCAGCGTGGCCACCCGCACCAGGTGCGGCGCAGCGATGGCAAGCTCAACAAAACCCTCGGCCAGCAATGCGCGGTGCAACAAACCAGGATCAACCGAAAAATCCGGGCGACCCAGTGAACTCTTGATCGCCACCTCCCACAGGCTGGCCAAGCTGAAGGCCAACGGTGTGTCACGCGATTGCAATGCCAGGGTCGCCTTGCCGGACAGCCGCGCCGGTTCAAACGCCGCCCACAGCAGCAGATGGGTATCAAGCAGAAACATGCGCAGGCTCAGCGCACTGGGTTGAACATCGTGTCGATGTCTTCGGCAAACGCCGACTTCACATCCGCCGCAATGCTGCCCTGGCCAGCCAAAAAGCCAAGCACGCGCAGCACCGGGGGCGCCTCGATCGGCACCACCCTGACCATGGGCCGGCCTGCCTTGGCAATCACGAACTCTTGCCCCTTGGCGGCCTGATCGACCAGGCGCGAGAGGTGCGTCTTGGCCTGGTGGAGGTTGACGGTGATGGTCATGGCGGCCCCTGTTGGTTAAGCTGTGTGGACTAAGTCCATTATAGTTTAAGACCTGGTCTGCCGGCAGCCGACGCCGGCGCCGATCAAGGTGTGCAAATCGGCACTGCCGGCGCCTGACGGTCAACAGTGCAAGCCCCTGCACGGCGCAGTCGAGTTCTAGAATCGACTGCCATGCGAATCACGCTCCAGGAAGCCGCCGCCATCCGGCGAATCACCGCAGAGGTGGCGGGCCCGCTGGCACGGGTCAGCCTGTTTGGTTCGCGCACCCGCGACGATCTTCGCGGCGGCGATATTGACCTGCTGATCGAATTGCCCGAACCCGGCGCCGACAAGCTGGCTGTGTCCTTGCGGGTCGGCGCCAAGCTGCAACTGGCGATCGGCGAGCGCAAGATCGACGTGCTGGTCACGGATCCTGAGTCAGAGGAAACATCGCTGATCCGAACTGCACGCCGTGAAGGCATTGCCCTGTGACCGCCGGCAAGCCGCTGCGCCAGCCGCCCGGCGACAAGCTGAGATTCCTTGCAGAAACGGTGCTCGCCGAGGCGGCAATGCTGCGCATCACCGACGGCCGCCTGCTTGCCGAACCAATGGCCGCTGATCGCGCCGCAAGCCTGCGTCACGACATCGATCTGGCAGAGCGGGTTGACGCTTTCGTCGCGAGGTTCGGGCGTTTGCAAGACACGCTGGGTGACAAGTTGCTGCCCGCCTTGCTGATCTGGTTGGCCGAACCGGTCGGCCCGGCCATCGACAACCTGGCGCGCGCCGAACGCCTGGGTTGGATCGGGTCCGCCACTGACTGGATCGAGTGCCGTCAATTGCGCAATTTCATGATCCACGAATACGTGCGTGACATGGCTGTGCTGGCAGCGGCCCTCAGCAAAGGCCATGTGGCGGTGCCACTGCTGGATGCTACAGCGCAGACGCTGGCAGGCTTGGTGCAGTCGGCCGGCAGTGCTGCCAACGCGGCCGCTCAATCCTGACTCAGCACGGCCTCAGCAGCAGCGGCGGCGCTGCCTCAGCAAGCCCGGTGAGGGCCGTTTGAATCGCGCACCCAACCCGCACTGCGGGACGGGTACATCGAAAGGTTGATCGAATTGGCGCGACCCTGCGCAGTTCGGCTGGCGCTCTTTCATCGCCTAGGCGCTCGCATCGATCAGCAACTGGGCCAGCAGCGGAGCGATGTTCTCGGGGCCGACCCCAGCAGCCCTGACTCACCCGTGCGCCGGGACGCCCGGCATGATGGCGGGCTGTTTTGAATCTGCCCCAAACCTGTCAGTTACAAACCTGCTACTACAACCAATGGCCTAGCGCGACTCTGGGTGGTTGTCAGGCTTGAGCTCAAACCCAACGGGGGGGCGTCAAAGTGTCGACCCTCAATGGATTGACACATAGCATCGACATCCGCCCAGGTACAAGCAGCCAGACAGCATGATGATCCAGGTTATTTCTCAGCGTAAAAACTGAAAAAACCCGTCGGGAATGAATCCCGCCGGGTTTGAATCGATGTGTTGCTGCGGCGGGCTTGTGCCCGCCCTTACAGATTCAGAACTTGTACTTCAGGCCAATATTGAAGTAGCGACCAATGGCGCCGCTGTAATCCAGCGGGTTATAAGACGTAGCGCCATAGGTATAAACATCGAGCGGCGGCTTCGTGTCGAGCAGATTCTGGATCGAGCCGTAGATTTCCAGCTTGGGAGTCACGCTCCAGCGGGCCGTCAAGTCGAGGGTAGTAAACGAAGAAACGCTACAAATCTCCGTACCGTTCGCATAGTGCGACACGCAGTCACCACCCTTGAAGTCACGGTTCTCGATCGCTGCGCGATAGTTGGCAATCGCTGCAATGCGCCACCCAGCCACATCGTAGCTGACCCCGAAATTGATGCGGTCAGCGGGTGTGCCAATGCAGTTGGTCACGTCGCAATTGCCATGCGTGCCTGCGTAATCCACCGACGAACCATCTGTCTCGGTCCGGATAAAATTCAGCATATGGGTCCACTTGATGTCGAAGCCCAGCTTGCCGTTGGCACCTAGGTTGAACACCTGGCGCGCGTCGACGTCGAATCCTTTGACGGTCGTCTTGCTGGAGTTCACGTAATTCGTCAGGACTGCGATGATCGGACCAGGGTCGCCCGCAGTAGCAGTAGCCGAGCTAGGATCGCGTGCCACATGGCCAGCGGCAATGGCCGCGCTAGACGACTCCTGGTTGATTTCGTTCTTGCGCTGGATCTCCCAGTAGTCGAACGAAATGCTGGTGCCGGGCATCGGATCGAACACAAGACCCAAGGTATATGACTTCGACTTTTCAGGCACCAGGGCCGGGTTCGGCGACGTGATGATTGCGACGTTGGCGGGATCACACGCTGTGGTGATACCCAAATTGCATCGCAATGGATCCTTGGCCGTTGTGAACGCGGCCAGACCACCCTTACCGTTTTCAGCTGCGCTCGGTGCGCGGAAACCTTCTGCATAGGTACCACGCACCGCCACCGTCTTCATCGGCGTCCACTTCATGCCGAGCTTGGGGGTGGTGGAGTTGCCGACGTCTGAATAGTGGTCGAACCGGATCGCCGCGTTCAACTCTAGGTCCTTAGTAACCGGCGCCAGCACTTCGGCGTAAGCCGCGGTGAGTTTACGCGAGCCGTCATAGGCCGAGTAGCCCAGGCCGATGATATTACCCTTGTCTGTTCCGGCGGTTGGCTGCAGATTGACCGACTCTTTGCGGTACTCGGCGCCCACAGCCAAGGACATGGCACCGCCGCCAAGTTGCATCAACTCGCGCGACGCCTTGAAGTCGATCTGCTGCGTCTTTGCGGTGGAGTCGTTGGAGATGTTGGGCGACAGTGCAGCGTACATGGCCGCCGAATTCAGGCCAGCGTTCTCACCAATCCGCCAAAACGTACCAACCGGTAGAGCGGCATAGGCGGCACTGTTGGCGGTAGCCACCTGGGCATTGGTTTTTCCTGGGACCAGGGCATTGGCGCCGGCTGGGTTGAGCAATGCATAGGTCACGTCACGTTGAAGATAACCCGAGCGATCATTCTTGACCTTGGTTTCAGAACTCAGAAGTGCGGTGTCGAAATCCCAAACGCCGAAGGTGCCCTTGGCACCAACCAGGAACCGATTGAAGTCAGACTCCACATTGCTCACACGTGGACCGACGTCAACAGCCAAATAGCGTACACGAGCGGTCGCGCTGTACGGGTTGTCAGGATGCGCCCCGCCGAGTGCGATTGTGTTGTTTGCAACCGGGCCGCCCGGGTAACCAGTGGAAGCGCTGACGCCCGACGGCGTAGTCGCAGCCGTCGACTTGCTGTTGTACAAATTGAGTTCAGCATAGGCCTGTAGGTTTCCGCTGATCAGAAGCGTACCGCGGCCAAAGAAGTTGACGGTCTCTGCCGACGGTTGGATCTGACTGTAGATCTGCGGGGCATCAATCAGGCAACCGCTCCCGCCCTTGATGGCAGGAAGCACAGCATTTCCGTCTTTGTCACGGTTTACGTTGTAGCTGGGATCTCCTTGGGGATGACTGGTGAAGTTGGAACAAGCTGCACCTGGGAAGGTCTTCGTGAATCCCGCGCCGTTGAGATCACCACGGTTGTAATAGTCGTTGTAGGGATTGCCGAACCCGTCGACGCCCGGGCGCCGGACGTTACCGTTGATCGCGCTGCCTGCCGCGTTTTGAGTGGTGATCGCGCCTGTTCCACCCAACGTCTCTTGAGCACTAAAGCCCAGGTCGCGCAGGTCCGCGCGGCCCACGGCACCGCGACCGTTACGGTCCCGATTCCAGATCGCGTCTTTCTTGCTGCCTTCCAGGTTCAACAGAATGTTGTACTTGTCTTTCTGCAGATCACCGAAACCGGCGGTGACTGCCGCAGATGTGAGTCGACCATCAGCTTTTTGGGATTGACCGACGCTGGCCTTGGCCACGACACCGTTGAAATCCTTGCGCAAGATGATGTTGACGACGCCAGCAATGGCGTCAGATCCATAGATCGCTGATGCGCCGTCTTTGACGATTTCCACCCGCTCAACTGCTTCAAGTGGGATCACATTCAGGTCGGCGAACACCTTCTGCCCGTCATCGGCCAAGCCGTAGGGAGCGATGCGCCGGCCATTGATCAACACCAAGGTAGACGCCGAACCCAAGCCGCGCAGCGAGATACCTGACGCGCCCGACGCAAAACCGTTACCGAAGGTCGTTGGCACCGAGCCCTGGTTGTCCACCGACAAAGTCTGCAGCAACTCGGCCACACTGCTCTTGCCCGATCTGGCGATGTCTTCACGGCTAACGGTCTGGACCGGCGAGGCAGTCTCAGATTGGACGCGGCGAATGTTGGAGCCGGTGATTTCGACTCGCTGAGCGGCGTCCTGTGCTGCAGCCGGCAGTGCCGCGATGGCGCCGAGCGCGAGCAACGCACCTGTGCTGATCCTGGTTCTCTTGAACATGTAGGTTCCTCTGGCAAAACGGTGTGATCCGAAGACCGATGAGCCCGACATCCTCTTCACCCT
>JANNZD010000039.1:0-4992 GCA_031410435.1 Betaproteobacteria bacterium
CAAAGTCGCTTCATTGATCTGCGTGGCGGCCTGGAACACGCTGACCAGCACGCCGACGACCAGCACGGTCAGCAGGATCGGCGCGGCCACCAGCATCATCATGTACAGGCCTTGCTGGCCGAAAGTGAAAACTTGTTGTGCGTCCATATCAGGTCACGAAGCTCGCTACCAATGATCCAAGTAAAAGGTTCCAGCCATCCGCCAACACAAACAGCATCAGCTTGAACGGCAGCGCGACCAGCACCGGCGACAACATCATCATCCCCAAGCTCATCAACACGCTGGACACGATCATGTCGATCACCAGGAAGGGGATGAAGATGAGAAAGGCGATTTGGAAGGCGCTTTTCAGCTCGCTGGTGACGAAGGCCGGCACGATCACCGTGAAGGGCATCTCGGCGCTGGCGGTGCCGGGCGCCACCTTGGCCAGCTTGGCGAACAGCTGCATGTCGCTGTGGCGGGTCTGTTTGAGCATGAACTCGCGCACCGGCTTGGCACCCAGGGCCAGCGCTTCTTCAAACTCTATCTGCTGCGCCGCATAGGGTTGCCAAGCGCTGCTGTAGACCTTGTCCAGCGTGGGTGACATCACGAAGAAGGTCAGAAACAGGCTCAGGCCTACCACCACCTGGTTGGGTGGCGCGGCCTGGGTGCCCAGGGCCTGGCGCAACAGGCTGAGCACGATGACGATGCGGGTGAAGCCGGTCATCATCAGCACCACGGCTGGCAGAAAGCCCAGCGCGGTGAAGAACAGCAGGGTCTGAATCGGCACCGAATAGGCGGTGCCGCCAGCCGCCTGGCCCACCAGCAGGGGCAGGCCGGGCGCGGCAGCGGTCTTGGCCCAGGCCGCCAGCGGCGCGGCCGACAACACCGACAGGCCCAACAGCCGCGTGGCGCGGCCAGCTGAGCGCCAGAGGGATGGGCCAGCGAAACCCCTGGGCTCAGACGCCATTGCGGCCTCCAGCGGCACTTGCCTGGGCTTGCGCGGCGCGTTGGCGCTGCAGCAGCTGGGCAAAGCCGGCCAGCGCGCTGCCGGCCGGTGCGGGCAGCGGGGTCTCGGCCTGGGGCGGCAGGCTGTGCAGGGCCTGGATGCCGGCCGTGCTGACGCCCAGCACCAGCCAGCGCCGGTCGTCGCCGCTGCCCACCTCCACCGTCACCAGGCGCTGGCTCGGCGACAGCGCCAGGCTGCCCACCAGGCGCAGGCCGCTGTCGCCGCTGGCGCCGCCCAGCGGGCTGCGCTTGAGCAACCACAGCGCGGCCGGGATCAGCGCCAGGATCAGCACAAAGGCCAGCAGGGGCCCGATCATCGTGCTCATGGCCGGGGCGTCACCGGGACAGGCGGCGCATGCGCTCGCTCGGGGTGACGATGTCGGTCAGGCGGATGCCGAATTTCTCGTTGACCACCACCACCTCGCCCTGGGCGATCAGGTAGCCGTTGACCAGCACGTCCATCGGTTCACCGGCCAAGGCCTCCAGCTCCACCACCGAGCCCTGGGCCAGTTGCAGGATGTGCTTGATCGGGATGCGGGTGCGGCCCAGTTCCACGGTCAACTGCACCGGGATGTCCAGGATCATGTTCAGGTCGTGGCCATTGGCCGCGCCGGCCGCCGGTGCGGCCGAGAAACTGGCAAAGGGCGCGGCCGCGACCTTGTCGGCGGGTGCCGTCACCTCGCTGGCGGTCTCGGGTTTGGACTCTTCCAGCGCGGCGGCCCATTCGGCGGCCATGCGGTCTTCTTCCGACATGCCCACGGCGTTGTCGTCACTCATCGCGCTCTCCCAGCCAGCCCAGGTCGGAGCCGGTCAACAATCGATCGATCTTGATGGCATTGCGGCCATTCGATGTGCCATAGGTGCAGTCGAATACCGGCACGCCGTCCACCTTGGCCTGAATCATCTGCTGCAGGTCCAGCTCGATGAAGTCGCCCGGCTTGTAGCTCAGCAATTGCTCGACGGTGGCCCGCGCCGTGGCCAGCTCGGCCACAACCGGCAGGTCGGCTGACTGCAGTTGCGAGCGCAGCAGCTTGACCCAGCGCCGGTCGGGTTCGGCGTCGCCCTGCATCGCGCTGTAGAGCACGTCGCGGATCGGTTCGAGCGTGCTGTAGGGCATGCAGATGTGCACCGTGCCACTGGTTTCGCCCAATTCCAGGGTGAAGCTGCTGGCCACCACCACCTCGCTGGGCGAGGCCACGGTGCAGAACTGGGGCTGCATCTCCGAGCGGGTGTATTCCAGCTCGAGCGGGTAGATGCCGACCCAGGCCTTGCGGTACTCGGTGATGATGCAGTCGATCAGGCGCTGGATCACACGCAGCTCGGTGGGCGAGAAGTCGCGCCCCTCGATGCGGGTGTGGTATTTGCCGTTGCCGCCGTAGAGCGAGTCGATCACCGCGAACACCAGCGACGGGTCGCAGACGATCAGCCCGCTGCCGCGCAGCGGCTTGATCTGCACGATGTTGAAGTTGGTGGGCACCACGATCTCGCGCAGAAAGGCGCTGTACTTGATGACCTTGGTGCCGCCGATCGAGACCTCGGGGCTCTTGCGGATGAAATTGAACATCCCCAGCCGGATGTTGCGGGCGAAACGCTCGCCCACAATCTCCATGGTGGGCATGCGCCCGCGGACGATGCGCTCCTGGCTGGCGATGTTGTAGTCGCGTATGCCCTCCTGCTTGAGCTCTTCGGGCTCAAGCTTCTGGCTCTCGCCGGTGATGCCTTGCAACAGCGCATCGACCTCGTCCTGCGACAGGATCTGCTGGTTCATGACGGTGCTTGCTTCAGGCCTGACGAGGTGTCGCCCCGGCCCCCCTGGCGGGGCGCACCGAAGGCGTTGCGGGCCGGGCCATCACTGCACGATGAAGTTGGCGAATTGCACGGCCACGATCGGCAGGTTGTTGGGCGGCAGCTTCTTCTTTTTCTTCTTCTTCTTGGGCGTGGTGTCGACGGCGGCCTCGTCCTCGTCCTCGTCATCGTCGATGTCGTAGCCCAGCGGCCGCAGCGCGGCGTACTGGATCGAGCGGGCCAGCTTCTCTTTGCCCTCGCGCGTCATCAACTGGGCCGCCGTCTTGTGCGACAGCACCATCAGGATGTTGTTGCGGATGGCCGGCATGTAGACCTTGATCTCCTCGCCCGCCTTGGCGTCCTCGATCTCCAGGGTCACGCCGATCTGGGCGAAGCGCTCGCTCTCCTTGTCGGCCAGGTTGACCGTGAAGGGGTCGAGCGGCACGAAGACCGGGGGATGCTTGGGGTCGCGGCGCTGCATCTGCTTGACCGGCTCGGCATGCTCGGCCTTGGCGCTGGCCTTGGGCTTGGCATGGCCGTCGCCACCGTCTTCTTCGCCTTCGGCCGGCTTCTTCTTCAGCAGCATGAAGGCGGCACCGCCGCCGCCCAGCACCAACACCAGCACGGCGGCAATGATGATGATCAGTTTCTTCTTGCCGCCCTTGGGCGCGGCAGCGTCGGCGGGGGCGGTGGCAGCAGGTGCGGCAGACATGGAGCTCTCCAGGCAATCGGCAGGCAGCCCGGGCCGGTGGCCAGGGGGATCCCGTGGTTTCGATTATTCGGATCGGCCCCTGCGGCAATGCCGGGATAAGCGTGGCAAAGCCTGCTGTTATGGCGCTGCTGGCGGGCCGGCGATCAGGCGATCAGGTCCACCAGACCCCGGCTGGTGCCAAGGCCGGAGCGCGGCGCGGCCGGGCCGGCGCCGGCGCTGGCTTCGCGCCCGGCCTGGGTGCGACCGCTGCCCTGGGCCGGGTTGCCGCCCTGTCGGTCCGGCGCGTCACCGGCCTGCCGGCCCTGGGAATGCTCGAACACGCCGCCGCCGGCCAGCGTCAGGCCAGCGTCCTGCAGCGCGCCCGCCAGGGCCGGCAGCGAGGCCTCGATCAGGCTGCGGGTATCGGCGCGCGAGGCCTGGAATTCGACCTGGGCGGCATTGCCGTCGAGCGCGATCTGCACCTGGATCGGGCCCATCTCGGCCGGGTTGAGCTCGAGTCGCACGGTCTGTACGCCATTGCGCACCAGCAGGCTGAGCTGGGTGCCCAGGGCGGGCGCGAACTGCGGGCTGTCGGCCGGCACATCGATGCGCAGGCTGACATCGCCTTCGCCGGTCGTGGCCCGGCCCGCGGGGCCGCCGGGCGCAGCCAAAGCCAAGGGCATGGCCTGCAGCGCGTCTTGCAGCGCCTGGTCGAAGCGCGGCCCGGCCGGGGCCAGGGCGGCGCCTCCGGCGCCAGCGGCCTGGCCGGCGCCACTGGCGCCACCGGCCAGGCCCACACTGGATGACGGCGCGGCCTCCGGGCCATGCCCGGCCGGGCCGTTGAGAGCGGGCCTGGCACCATGCGTTGCGCCAGCAGTGGTGCCGGCCTGCAGGGTTGCCGGTGCCAGGCTGGCCTGGTCGCCTGGCGCAGGCACCGCGACCTGGGCGCGATCCGTGCGGCGCGGTCCGCGCTGGGCGGGGCTGTCGGCACCGGCTTCGCCCGGGGCTGCGACACCGGTGCGGGCCTGCAGCGCTGCCGGTGCCAGGCTGGCCAGTTCACCTGGCGCAGGCGCCGACGCCGCGACCTGGGCGCGATCCGTGCGGCGCGGTCCGCGCTGGGCGGGGCTGTCGGTACCGGCTTCGCCCGGGGCTGCGACACCGGTGCGGGCCGCGGGCGCGCCAGCCGCCAGCAGGACCGCAGCCGCCGGGCCGGGGACGCTGACCGGGTCGATGGCCGCCGGCCCAGCGGCCTCTGTGCCCAGGGCCGACGACCTGCCCGGCCGCTGCAGCGGCGGCCCGGCGAGACCCGCTTCGGCGGTCCGGTCCAGGCCGGGTGGCGCGTCCCGATCTGTCGTGCCAGCGGGCTCCGCCGCCGGCAACTTCGGCAGGAGGTCGGGCGGCGATAGTTCTGGCGCGGACGCGTTGCCGGCCCGCGCCGCATCGATCGGGCCTGGGCCCGGGAGGGCGGGCTCGGTCTGACCGGCGGCGTCGGCCGGGATAGCGCTCAGCGCGACTTCGCTGGCCGGGTC
>JANNZD010000040.1:0-6955 GCA_031410435.1 Betaproteobacteria bacterium
AGAGCCCTACGGCAATCCATGTATCTAGGCATCTGGTGCTGCTTGAGCCCTCTCGACCTCGTCAAATCAATGACTTACACAACCCAGACACGCCAGAACCGAGGCTATGTGCCCTGGAACTGTCAAAGTCAGGTCTGAGGCGGCAAGCCGCGTCAGCCCCGGCGCCGCGCCTTCCAGCCCAGCGCGCCCAAGCCCAGCAGCGCCATCGCCCAGGCGCCCGGCTCGGGTACGGCGGCCGGCGTGCCATAGAGAAAATCGTCCATCACGACGAAGTCGTGCGCTTCGTTGGCCCGCACACCATTGCTGAGCAGGAAGTTGTCGGGCGTGGTGATGCGCACCCGAGCGATCTGCTCGCCGGCCGTGGCCACGCCGCCCAGGAAGGACAGGCCCTGGTTGCCGGCGGTCAACACGGTGCGGCTGAAGATCAATGCATTGGCGGGGTTGAAGAACTCCACCGTGGTGAAGTCGACCGCATTGTTGGTCTCGACATCGACGAACACCGCCCCGAAGGCGCGGGTGGCGGCGGGCGTCGACGTGCCGGGCACGAAGAACGCGATGTCGGTGATGCGGCTGCCCACCGAGGCGAACAGGCGCTCGGCACTGAAGGTCTGCAGGTCGTCCGGGAAGCCGAAGAGTATGGCCGGGCCGGCACCGGCCTTGGCGCTGACCGCGAAGCTGGCCCCAGGGGTGGGCGAGCTGAACACCGCGCCGCGCGGCGACGTGGTGTTGAAGAAGTTGGCGGGCAGGGCGACCGGTATGGCAAAGGCATTGCCCACGCCATCCCAGTTGATCTCGCGGCGCAGGCCGCCAAAATCGCCATGCAATGCGGCCACGTTGCCACCCCCCACGGCGGCCCGGAAGGCGTCTCGCGTGGGTGTCAAGCCGCCGGGCAATGCGGCCGCGGCTTCGAAGACCGTGATCGCGCCCTGGGCCGGCCCGGCCAATACGGCCGCCGCGACGGCCAGCACGGCCCCGACAGCCCTTGCACTTGCTGTGCGCACCCAGCGGGTACGGGCCAGGGCGGCTGTGGTGAACGGGATCGGGGTCATGCGCGTCTCCTCGGGGGGTCGTTGGGCGGGTGTGCTGCGCATATTGGCCACCCAGCGGCTGCCGCGCAATGGATCTGCCTGCAACAAAGTGTGTAGCGTGTCCTGTGAACGTGGGGGGTATCCGCCAGGCGGCGTGAGGGCGCCCCGGCAGATCAGGCCTCTGGGTCGGTCGCCACCGACAGGGTGGGCGACAGCCGGCCGCGCAGGCCGATCGCGACCAGGCGCCCCGCGCCGCGCACCTGCGCCGGCGTGACAGCCCAGCGCCCACCGGCCACCTGCAGCAGTTGGCCGAGACCGTCGGTGCCGATGGCCAGCGCCTTGGCGCGCAGCACGCCGCTGCCCGGCGCTGTCAAGGCTGCGCCCAGCGCGGCCAGGTCGGCGCCGCACGGCAGGCGCTGGCTGCGGCTCTCGAAGACGGGGTGGGCCGCTTTGCCCGTGCGCGCCTCTGTGCCGATGGGCCGTGCCGCCAGCCGTGCCAGGGCCTCGGCATCGGCGACGGAGCCGTTTGCCGCGACCCGCTCGCCTTCGGCATGCAGCGCGGCCGCATGCCAGCCCAGCACCAGTTCAGCAGGCAGGTCGACGACCGCGCAGGCCAGCACCCGGGCCTGGGGCGCCGGGCCTGCCGGATCGTCCAGCCAGGTCTGCAATGCTGCCAGCGCGGCGTCATCTACCAGGTCGGGCTTGTTGAGCACCACCCAATCGGCGCCTGCCAGTTGCTGGCGCACGGTGTCGCCCACATAGCGGTCGGCCGCCTGGCGGCGCAGGTCGCCAGCGTCGGCCACCACCAAGGAGCCGGCGATTTCTATGCCCGGTGCCAGCCGCGCGGTGCGCAGCACGGCGGCCGGCAGGGCCACGCCGCTCAGCTCGATCAGCACCAGGTCGGGCGCTGGCGTGCGGCGGGTCAGCGCCACCAAGGTGCCCACCAGGTCGTCGCCGAAACTGCAACACAGGCAGCCGCCGGCCAGGCTGATCACGCCGGCCGAGTTGGCATCTGCCTCGATCAGTTCGGCATCGATGTTGATGTCGCCGAAATCGTTGACCAGCACCGCGATGCGCCGGCCATCGGCCTGGCGCAGCAGGTGGTTGACCAGCGTGGTCTTGCCGGCGCCCAGGTAGCCGCCGATCACCAGCAGCGGCAGCGGCGCCGGGGGCTCGGCGGCCTCAGGCGGCAAAGACCCGCCCGCCTTGCACGGTGCCCCAGGGCCGCATCGTTTTCAGCGCCTCGGCCGGCGCGCTGCCGGGGTCGTCGTCGAGCACGCAGAAATCAGCGCGCTTGCCGCATTCGATGCTGCCGATCTCGCCGTCCAGGCCCAGGCTGTGGGCCGCGCCCAGGGTGATCGCGCGCAGTGCCTCGGCCACCGTGATGCGCTGGTGCTCGCCCAGTACCCGGCCCGACGCGGTGCGCCGGTGTACCGCGCACCAGGCGGTGAACAGCGGGCCCAGCGGCGTGATCGGCGCGTCGCTGTGGATGGCCAGCGGCACGCCGTGGTCGAGTGCCGAACGGCAGGCGTTCATGCGCTCGGCGCGCTCGGGGCCGACGGTGGTGGCGTAGTGCTGGTCGCCCCAGTAGTGGTGGTGGTTGGCGAACAGGTTCACGCCCAGGCCCAGTGCGGCCATGCGCCGGAACTGGGCCTCGTCGGCCAGCTGGCAATGCTGCAGCGTGAAGCGGTGGTCGCGGCGTGGCTGGGCGGCCAGGGCCTGGGCCATGCAGTCCAGCACCAGTTCGGTGGCCTCGTCGCCATTGGTGTGGGTGTGCACCTGCACGCCGGCCTGCAGTGCCAAGGTGTAGGCCTCGAGCAGGGTCTCGGGCGCGGTGTACCAGAGGCCGTTGGGCGCGCCGTTGAAGTAGCCCGGCCAGCGCAGCCGGGCCGAGAAGCCCTGGATCGAGCCGTCGGCCACCAGCTTGATGCGGCCCAGGCGTAGCCGCTCGGTGCCTTGCCCGGCCAGGGCCACCGCGCGGGCCACCGCGTCGGCCGGCCTCATGCCGATCAGGCGCAGGAAGGACACGATGCGCACCGGGTAGTCGGCCTCACCGGTGACGCGTTGCAGCGTGGCCAGCTCCTCCTCGCCCAGCGTGGCCGCCAGATCGGTGGCGGTGGTCACGCCGGCGCGCACGCACAGCCGGGCGAAGTCGCGAATGCCGGCCTCGTCGCCGCTGAGAAAGCTGCGGTTCAGGCCCACATGGGCGAAGGCCGGGCCCATCGCCTCGGGGCCTTTCAATTCGCCGGTGGGTAGGCCGTCGGCGCCCAACGGGATGCCAGGGTGGTCGATGCCGCTGCGCTGCAGGCCGGCCAGGCCCAACACCGCGCTGTTGACGTTGAGGATGTGGCCGCTGGCATGCATCACGCCGACCGACCGGTCCAGGCTGACCCGGTCCAGGTCGGCCCGGTTGCAGCGCTGGGCGCCGAAGTAGATCGGGTCGAAGCCCCAACCCACCACCGGGCCGTCGGGCCGGGCCGCAGCGGCGTGCTGCAGCGCGGCCACCACTGCGTCCAGGGTCTTCAGGCCAGGCCAGACCCGGCCGGTCGGGTCGGTGGCGTCGAACCAGCCGCAGTAGACATAGCGCCACAGCGTGCCGGCCATCAGGTGGCTGTGGCCTTCCACCAGGCCAGGCATCAGCACCTGGCTGGCAAAGCGGGTGTCCAGGGTGTGCGGGCCCCAGCCGGCCAGGTCGGCCAGGTTGCCCGCGCCCAGGATGCGGCCGCCCTGCACCGCCACATGGGTGGCGCGCGGGCGCGCCGGGTGCATCGTCAGGATGCTGCGGGCGGCGAAGACAGTGGTGTCGCTCATGCGGGCGCGTTGATCAGGGGCCACGCGCTGATGGCGTCGCGCAGCTTGCCAACGATCTCGTCGATATGCTGGCCTTCGGGCGTGTAGAAGTACATGCCCTCGGCGCGGGCGAACTGCTTGGGCTCGGCCTTGAACTCCTGGTTGGGCGAGAAGGGCATCCAGCAGGGTTGGCGGGCGGCGCTGGTGTCCGGCCCGGCGGCGCTGGCTGGTGGTTCGGCATGGCCCATGGGGGTGTCTCCGGCACAGGGTGGGCGGGGGCGGGGGCGGGCCCCGCTGCAAAGCAGCATCTTGCGTGCAAGCCGGCGCAGCGCCAAGCGGCATGGCATGGGGTTTTCTCGCAGCGCCGGCATGCTCAGCTTCACTGGCACCACAGCTGGGCCGGGTCTGGCGCCCTGCCAGGCCGGTGGCCGATGGAAGCCCCTGATTGCGGCTGGCCTGGGCGCGCTTCATGCTGGCTGCCAGGTGGCGGGCCCATCCCGCCGCCAGCGCCGAGGAGCCTTGCCCATGACCCATCCTGACCGCCGCCAGATCCTGCAAGCCGGGGCCTTCAGCCTGTTCGGCCTGCCTTTGGCCACGCTGGCCCAGTCCGCCAAGGGCGGGGTGCTGGTGATCGGCACCACCCAGAAGCCGCGCCACCTGAACAGCGCGGTGCAGAGCGGCATCGCCACAATGATGCCGGCCGCCCAGCTGTTTGCGTCGCCGCTGCGCATGGACGCGAACTGGAAGCCCCAGCCCTACCTGGCCGAGCAGTGGGACCTGTCGGCGGACAACCGCAGCGTGTCGCTGACCCTGCGCAAGGACGCGGTCTTCCATGACGGCAAGCCGATCACCGCCGAGGACATCAAGTTCTCGATCGAGACCATCCGCGACCACCATCCCTTCAAGAGCATGTACGCGCCGGTCAACGCGGTGACGATCAGCGATGCGCGCACAGCAGTGGTACGCCTGGCCGAGCCACATCCGGCCCTGCTGCTGGCGATGTCGACCTCGTTCACGCCCATCATCCCCAAGCACCTGTTCGGGGATGGCATCGACCCCAAGGTGCACCCGCGCAATGCCAACCCGGTGGGCTCGGGGCCCTTCAAGCTGGTGGAGTTCAAGCCCGGCGAGCACATCGTTCTGGAGCGCTTCGACCGTTTCTTCCTGAAAGATCAGCCCCGGCTCGACCGCATCATCATCCGCGAGTTCAAGGACCCGTCCAGCCTGCTGCTGGCCTTCGAGCGTGGCGAGATCGACGTGCACCAGGGCATTGGCGACCCCCGCGACCTGGCCCGGGCGAAGAAGATCCCCGGGGTGCAGCTGGTCAACAACGCCGGCCCGGCGATCGGCCCGCTGTTGTGGCTGGCCTTCAACACCAAAAACCCCAAGCTGGCCGACAAGCGGGTGCGCCAGGCCATCAGCTACGCCATCGACCGCAAGTTCATTCTCGACTCGCTGCTGGGCGGCCTGCACAAGACCAGCACCGGGCCGATTGCCTCGGGCAGCCCGCTGTACAGCGCCGAGGTCGAGAAATACGCCTTCAATCCCACCAAGGCCGCGCAGCTGCTGGACGCAGCGGGCTTGAAGCCCGGCGCCAATGGCATGCGGATGACGCTGGAGGTGGACACCATCCCGGGGTCCAGCGAGTTGAAGACCCTGCAGGAGTACCTGAAACCCGCGCTGGCCAAGGTGCGTATCGACGTGGCGGTGCGGGCCTCGCCCGATTTCCCCAGCTGGGCGCGGCGGGTGTCGTCGGGCCAGTTCGAGATGACCCTGGATTCGGTCTGGAACTGGGGCGACCCGGTGATCGGCGTGCACCGCACCTGGCTGTCGAGCAACATCAAGCCGGGCGTGATCTGGTCCAACACCCAGGGCTACAGCAACCCCAAGGTGGACGCGCTGCTGGCCGCCGCCGGCCAGGAGATGAACCCGGCCAAGCGCAAGGCGCTGTACAAGGAGATGCAGCAGATCGTGGTGGACGATTGCCCGGTGGCCTTTCTGGTGGAGCCGGTGGTGGTGGAGGGCTACCAGGCCAAGGTGGCCCATCCGCCCAAGGGCATCTGGGGCCTGACTGACGGCATCACCGACACCCGCGTCGCCAAGGCCTGATCCCGGCGCCGCCCATGATCAAGCTGCTGCTGGCCGTGGGGCGCCGCCTGGCGCTGGCCTTCGGGTTGGTGCTGGCGGTGCTGGCTGTGAACTTCACGCTGATCCATGCCGCGCCGGGCGACCCGGCCCAGGTGATCGCTGGTGAGATGGGCGGCGCCGACGAGGCGGCGATGGCCAGCATCCGCAAGACCTACGGGCTGGACCGGCCGCTGCCGGTGCAGTTCGCCACCTACATCGGCAAGAGCCTGCAGGGCGATCTGGGCGTCAGCTACACCTACAACCGGCCGGTCAGCGGGCTGATCCTGGACCGGTTGGGCCCCACCGTGCTGCTGGTGCTGACGTCGCTGATCAGCGCCATCGTGCTGGGCACGCTGCTGGGCGTGCTGGCCTCGCGCAAGCCCGACAGCCTGGGCAGCGGGGCGGTCACGGTGCTGTCGCTGGTGGGCTACTCGATGCCAGTGTTCTGGACCGGCATCCTGCTGGTGATCCTGTTCGGCAAGGTCTGGCCCATCATGCCCATCGCCGGCATGCAGGACGTGCGCAACCTGGGCCAGGGCGGCTGGGCGGCGGTGCTGGACGTGGCCCACCACCTGGTGCTGCCGGCGCTCACCCTGGGCATCATCTACCTGGCCCAGTACAGCCGGCTGGCCCGCACCAGCATGCTGGAGGTGCTGGGGTCCGACTACATCCGCACCGCGCGCGCCAAGGGCCTGTCGGACGGCGTGGTCACCTTCAAGCATGCGCTGCGCAATGCGCTGATGCCCATCGTCACCATCGCCGGCCTGCAGTTCGGCAACCTGATCTCGGGCGCGGTGCTGGTCGAGACGGTCTTCTCCTGGCCCGGCCTGGGCACGCTGGCGCTGGGGCAAACTGGAACCGCGCTACATCGAGGTGGGCCGAAAATACGGCGACTATTACGAAATAAAATCCGGCCTCAAAGAAAAAGAACGCGTTGTCACAAGCGCGAATTTCCTCATCGACGCTGAAGCCAAAGTGCAGGGGGCAATAAAATCCTTTTAATTTCAAGG
>JANNZD010000041.1:0-6534 GCA_031410435.1 Betaproteobacteria bacterium
GGCGCCGGCCGTGGCCCAGGCCCCGGCCAGCCCGCGCGCGCCGGCTGTCGCCGTGCTGCCCGCCCCCGCACCGCGTGCGCCGCAGGCCGGGCGGGTGGCCCTGCCGCCGGTTGCCGCACCGCGAGCAAGCGTCCGGCCGGCCGCGGGCGAGCCTGCACCGGTGCCGATGGCGTCAGGCCCTGGGGCTGGCAAGCGCTATGCAGTCAGGCCGGGCGACACCTTGTACCGCGTGGCCGGTCGCAACCAGGCGGCGGGGGTGTCGCTCGACCAGATGCTGGTGGGCTTGTACCGCGCCAACCCAGAGGCTTTCATCGACCGCAATGTCAACAAGCTGCGCTCGGGGTCGGTGCTGGCAGTGCCGTCGGCCGATGAGGTGCGCGCTGTCACCCAGGCCGACATGCGGCGCCTGATCACCGCCCAGAGCATGGATTTCAGCGCCTACCGCAGCCGCCTGGCCCAGGCCGCGCCCCCGGCCCAGGCGCCCGAAGCCGGCCGCACGGCGCAGGGCAAGGTGCAGGCATCGGTGGACGACCGCAAGCAGCCGGCCCAGGCGTCGCCTGACAAGCTCAAGCTCAGCGGGGCCGCCGCCTCGTCGGCCGACAGCCTGGCCAGTGAGCGCAAGGACAACGCCGCCAAGGTGGCGGAGTTGTCGCGCAATGTCGAGGCGCTCAAGCAACTGCAGCAGGGCGGCGCGGCAGCGCCCGCCCCGGCCGCTGTGCCCGCCGCCCCGCCGGCGCCGGTGGCCTTGCCTGCGCCAGCGCCCGCACCGGCCCCGGTGGCTGCGGTGCCGGCGCCAGCCGTGCCGGCCCCTGCCCCTGCCGCGCCCGTGGCCGCACCGGTCACGCCAGCGCCAGTGCCGCCGCCGGTGGCGGACGCCGCCGCACCCATGCCGGCCGCCTTGCCGATGCCTGCGCCGGCCCTGCCGGCGCCACCTGCGGCCGGCCTGGTCGACAGCATCACCGGCAGCCCTTGGTTGCTGCCCGGGGCCGGGTTGCTGCTGGCGCTGGTGGCGGGCCTGGCGGCCTGGCGCATGCGCGGCCGCCTGGGCAAGAGCGCGAGCGAGACATCGTTTCTTGAGAGCCGCATGCAGCCCGATTCCTTCTTCGGGGCCAGCGGCGGGCAGCATGTGGACACCCGCGACGCGTCACGCACCAATGCCAGCTCGATGGGCTACTCGCTCAGCCAGCTCGATGCCATCGGAGATGTCGACCCGGTGGCCGAGGCCGATGTCTACCTGGCCTATGGCCGTGATCTGCAGGCCGAAGAAATCCTGAAGGAGGCGATGCGCACCACGCCCGACCGCCTGGCGGTGCGCACCAAGCTGCTGGAGGTGTATGCCAAGCGGCGCGACATCAAGGGCTTCGAGCTGCTGGCCACCCAGCTGTATGCGCTGACCAAGGGCGGTGGCCCGGATTGGGCGCGGGCCCAGGAATTGGGCCGCCAGTGCGACCCGGAGAACCAGCTCTACCTGCCGGGCGGCCATCCCGAAGAGATCATCCTCGACGGCGAACGCGTCGTGGTCGAGCCGCTGGGCGCCACCACCCAGCCGCATTCGGTGCTCTCGGCGCCGACCCAACCCTTTGTCGACAGCGGCCTGCCGACGCTGGACGCACGGCCGGCGCCCCGCGGCGCGGCGGCGCGCCAACACGCGCCGACCCAGCAGATGGATTTTTCCGACGCTGCGCTCGACCTCGACCTGAGCCAGGCCTTCGACGATGGCGGCGCCGCCCAGCGCGCGCTGCAGGCCACCCGGCCGATGGCGGCAAGCGTGCAGCGGCCCATCGAACCGGGGTTGGATTTCGACTTTGGCGAGCCCACCCAGCCGTCCCGGCGCGCCAGCAGCGTGCCCGAGCCCACTGCCCATGTCGATTTCGATGCGATGGCCATGGAGCTCGACGCTGGGCTGGCCGACACCACGATCTCCATGCCCGGCAAGGGCGGCACCGTGCCCGGCGATCTGGGGGGCGACACCACGGTCGATTTCAGCCGCTTCCCGATGTCCGAGCCGGGCAGCTTGTCCGACAGCGCGCCCACCACGCCGGGTGACCTGGACGATGTGCTGCTCGACAGCGGCGACCCGCTGATGCGCAAGCTGGAATTGGCCGAGGAGTTTCGCCAGATTGGCGATATCGACGGCGCACGTGACCTGCTCGAAGAAGTGCTCGTCAAGGCCGGCGGCGCACTGCGCGTCAAGGCCCAGGCCATGCTCGATGCCCTGAACTGATGCGCACCGGCGCATGATCCGGCCAGGCGGGCTCGGCGCGTGATCCAGCGCATGGCCCTGGGCCTGAGCTACCGGGGCACGGCCTACCTGGGCTGGCAACGCCAGGCCGCGGGGCGCACCGTGCAAGGCCAGCTGGAAGCGGCGCTGGCGGCCTTTGTCGATGCGCCGGTGGCCACCGTCTGCGCCGGGCGCACCGATACCGGCGTGCATGCCTTTAACCAGGTGGTGCATCTGGACAGCCCGGTACGGCGTGAGCCATTTTCCTGGCTGCGTGGCACCAACCGCTACCTGCCGCCCGACATCGCGCTGCAGTGGTGCCAGCCGGTCGCGGCAGACTTCCATGCCCGTTATCTGGCGCAGGGGCGGCGCTACCGCTATTACCTGCTCGAATCGCCGGTGCGGCCGGCACTGGAATCCGGCAGCGTCGGCTGGGTCTTCCGCGCGCTGGACGGGCCGGCCATGCGCCAGGCGGCCGCGCTGCTGCTGGGCGAGCATGATTTCAGCAGCTTTCGCTCGTCCGAATGCCAGGCCCGCAGCCCGGTCAAGACCCTGCGGTCGATCCAGATCTTGCGCCACGGCAGCTACTGGCGGGTCGACCTGGACGGCTCGGCTTTCCTGCACCACATGGTGCGCAACATCATGGGCTGCCTGGTGGCTGTGGGCAGCGGCCGGCAGGCGCCGGGCTGGATGGGTGAGGTGCTGGCCGCGCGCGACCGCCGGGCCGCCGCGCCCACCTTCGCCGCCGACGGCCTGTATTTTGTCGGGCCATACTACGGTGAGGCCTGGGGCCTGCCCGTGCACACCCCGCCCATGGATTGGCGGCCCTAGGAGCTTGGGCCGATCCGTCCTGCCCACCCGAGAATCCCCGGATGAACACCCGCACCCGCATCAAGATCTGTGGCCTGACCCGCGAGGCCGACGTAGCCGACGCGGTGGCGGCCGGTGCCGACGCGATCGGCCTAGTGCTGTATGCCAAGAGCCCGCGCGCGGTCAGCGTGGCCCGCGCGGCCGCGCTGGCACGCCTGCTGCCGCCCTTCGTGATGCCGGTATGCCTGTTCGTCAATGCCGATCGGGCGCTGATCGACGCCGCGTTGCAAGCCATCCCGCAGGCCTTGCTGCAATTGCATGGCGACGAGACCCCGGCCCAATGCGAGGCAATCCACCAGGCCACCGGCCGGCCCTGGCTGCGCGCCGCGCGCATGGCGCCGGGCTTGGCTTTGTTAGACTTCGCGGCTGCTCATGCGAGCGCTGCCGGCATCCTGCTCGACGCCCATGTCGACGGCTATGGTGGTGGTGGAAAGGCATTCGATTGGTCCCTCGTCCCGCACAACGTGCCCCTTCCGGTCGTTTTGTCTGGTGGGTTGAATCCTGCAAACGTGACCGATGGCATCCGCCATGTCCGGCCCTGGGCCGTTGACGTGAGCTCTGGCGTGGAGAGCGCCAAGGGCCTGAAGGATGCGGCGCTGATGCGCGCCTTTTGCGATGCGGTACGCGACGCCGATGCGCGTCGGACTGACGCCGACCATTGAAACCTGCTGCCTGCCGGCCTGCCGCCGCGCGGGCCGCGTTGACCACAGGATAAAGCGATGTTCGACTACCACCAACCCGATGCCCGCGGGCATTTCGGGCCTGTCAATGGCATGAATTACGGCGGCACCTTTGTCGCCGAGACCCTGGTGCATGCGCTGGATGAACTGCGCGAGGCCTATGCCCACTACAGCCGGGACGAAGCCTTCATGGCCGAGTACCGCAGCGAGCTGGCGCACTTCGTCGGCCGGCCCAGCCCGGTCTACCACGCCGCCCGCATGAGCCGCGAGATCGGCGGCGCGCAGATCCACTTGAAGCGCGAGGACCTGAACCACACCGGCGCGCACAAGATCAACAACACCATCGGCCAGGCCCTGCTGGCCAAGCGCATGGGCAAGCCGCGGGTGATTGCCGAGACCGGTGCCGGCCAGCATGGCGTGGCCACCGCCACCATCTGCGCGCGCTACGGCCTGGACTGCGTGGTCTACATGGGCAGCGAGGACGTCAAACGCCAATCGCCCAATGTCTACCGCATGCACCTGCTGGGCGCGCGGGTGGTGCCGGTGGAGAGCGGCAGCAAGACCCTGAAGGACGCGCTCAACGAGGCGTTGCGCGACTGGGTGACGAATGTGGAGAACACCTTCTACATCATCGGCACGGTGGCCGGCCCCCACCCCTACCCGATGATGGTGCGCGATTTCCAGCGCGTGATTGGTGACGAGTGCCTGCAGCAGATGCCCGGGATGATCGGCCGGGCCGGGGCCCAGCCCGATGCGGTGATCGCCTGCGTGGGCGGTGGCAGCAATGCGATGGGCATCTTCTATCCCTACATCGCGCATGAGAACGTGCGGCTGATCGGCGTGGAGGCGGCCGGCCTGGGCCTGGGCAGCGGCAAGCACTCGGCCAGCCTGATCAAAGGCTCGCCCGGCGTGCTGCATGGCAACCGCACCTACCTGCTGCAAGACGACAACGGCCAGATCACCGAGACCCATTCGATCTCGGCCGGGCTGGACTACCCCGGCGTCGGCCCCGAGCATGCCTTTTTGAAGGACATCGGCCGCGCCGAGTACGTGGGCATCACCGACGATGAGGCGCTGAGCGCCTTCCACCGCCTGTGCCGCACCGAGGGCATCATCCCGGCGCTGGAATCCAGCCATGCGGTGGCCTATGCGATGAAGCTGGCGGCCACCCTGCGGCCGGATCAGCACCTGCTGGTCAATCTGTCGGGCCGGGGCGACAAGGACATCGGCACCGTGGCCGACCTGTCGGGCGCCGAGTTCTTCTGCCGGCCGTCCTGCAAGGGCCAGTCGGTCAAGGGCGGCCTGCCGGTCGGCTTGCAGACCATCGAGGTGACCCGATGAGCCGCATTGCCGCCACCCTGCAGGCGCTTCAGGCGCAAGGCCGCAAGGCCTTGATCCCCTACATCGCCGCCGGTGACCCGTCGGCCGGCACCACCGTGGCCATCATGCAGGCGCTGGCCGATGGCGGCGCCGACATCATCGAACTGGGCGTGCCCTTCTCCGACCCGATGGCCGACGGCCCGGTGATCGCCCAGGCCAGCGAGCGGGCGCTGGCGCGGGGCATCGGCCTGGGCCAGGTGCTGGGCTATGTGCGGGCCTTCCGCACTGCCAACGCCGCCACCCCGGTGGTGCTGATGGGCTATGCCAACCCGGTGGAGCGTTACGACCAGAAGCAGGGCGCCGGCGCCTTCATCCGCGATGCGGCGGCGGCCGGCGTGGACGGCCTGCTGATCGTCGACTACCCGCCCGAGGAATGCGAGGCCTTTGCCGCCGACCTGAAGGCCGCCGGGCTGGACCTGATCTTCCTGCTGGCGCCCACGTCCACCGAGGCGCGCATCCGCGAGGTGGGGCGGATTGCCACCGGCTATGTCTACTACGTGTCACTCAAGGGCGTCACCGGCGCCGGCCACCTGGACACTGACGCCGTGGCGCAGGCCGTGCCACGCATCCGCGCCCATGTCAAGGTGCCGGTTGGGGTAGGCTTCGGGATTCGTGATGCCGTCACGGCCCAGGCCGTGGGTCGGGTCTCGGATGCGGTGGTGATCGGGTCGAGGCTGGTGCAGATCCTGCACGAGGCGCCGCCCGACGCCGCCGCCCAGGCGGGCCGGGCCTTCATGGCCGAGATCCGCGCCGCGCTGGACGCGCCGTAGACCACAGGAGTTGACGATGAGCTGGCTTGAGAAGTTGCTACCCCCGAAGATGCAGCAGACCGATCCGACCGAGCGCCGCTCGGTGCCGGAAGGCCTGTGGGTCAAGTGCCCGGCCTGCGAGACGGTGCTCTACAACACCGACCTGGCACAGAACGTCAATGTCTGCCCCAAATGCAGCCACCACCACCGCATCGGCGCGCGCGCCCGGCTCAACGCTTTTCTCGATGCCGAGGGCCGCTATGAAATCGGCCAGGAGGTGGTGCCTGTCGACCCGCTGAAGTTCAAGGACAGCCGCAAATACACCGAGCGCCTGAAAGACGCGCTCGAGGCCACCGGCGAGACCGATGCGCTGGTGGTGGTCGGCGGGGCGGTGATGAGCGTGCCGCTGGTGGTGGCCTGTTTCGAGTTCGATTTCATGGGCGGGTCGATGGGCTCGGTGGTGGGTGAGCGCTTCGTGCGCGGTGTCGAGAGCGCCATCGAGCAGAAGGTGCCCTTTGTGTGCTTCACCGCCACCGGCGGCGCGCGCATGCAGGAGGGCCTGTTCAGCCTGTTCCAGATGGCCAAGACCAATGCTGCGCTGACCCGCCTGGCCAAAGCCAAGCTGCCCTACCTC
>JANNZD010000042.1:0-1746 GCA_031410435.1 Betaproteobacteria bacterium
GCGGCCCGGCTGTACGAACGCGGCGCGGACGAAGAGCAGGTGGGCCTGCTGCTGGGCATCAACGGCCGCAGCGCGGTGCGCGAACTGTTCCCGAAGCATCGGCCGGCGATGTCGGAGCTGGTGCGCGAACTGGTGTGACCCCCCGGGGCCTGACGATGGTGGACGTCCAACGCTTTTCCATCCTGTGGCGCGTGTTTACCGCGGACGACGCGCAAGTGCAGCAGGCGCTGGCTCGCGTGCATGACACGCCAGAGCGGCCACGCTGCCTGTGCGTGCCTGGCGGCGTCGAGATGTACGTGGCGCGACATCGGCAGTTCCTGGTCAAGCGCATGCCGGACACGGGCAGCCACCACCACGCAAGCTGCCCTTCGTACGAGCCCGAGGCGCGGGAATCGGGGCTGGGTGAACTGATCGGCGAAGCGGTGCTCGAAACCGCCGTGGGATGTGTTGACCTGCGCGTGGATTTTGCGTGGACACGCACCAGCGGGCGTGGCGCCACCCGCGGCGAAAGCGACGCCGAGGCCGAAGTCGGCGTGGCCCGGCGCCGGATGAGCCTGCGGGCGCTGATGCACTTCTTGTTCGAGCGCGCCGGCTTCAACCGCTGGAGCCCGGCGATGGCCGGCAAGCGCAACCAGGGCGTGCTGCACAAGTACCTGCTGGAGGCCGCCGAAGACGTGTCGGTGAAGGGCGTGGCCTTGACCGAGCGCCTGTACGTGCCCGAACCCTTCAGCGAGGCCACCAAGGCCGATGCCGCGCAGCGCCGCCGCGAGAAGCTGGCCGTGCTGCGGCCCCACGACGGCCACAGCCCGCTGGCCTTATTGCTGGGCGAGTTCAAGGGCAGCGACGCGGCGGTGGGAGGCTGCAGGGTCTGGGTCAAGCACATGCCCGATGCACCGCTGCTGATCGCCGGCAAGACATGGGCCCGGATCGAGAAGGTGTTCGCGCCGATGTTCGAAGCAAGGGATGCGGACACCGGGCACCGGGTGCGCCTGATGCTGGCGGCCCTGGTGCGGGCGCGGCGCGAGTACACCTACGAGATCGACGCCGCCAGCCTGATGATGACGACCGAGCACTGGATCCCCATCGACGCGATCCACGAGCTGCCGCTGGTGCATGCCCTGGTGGAGCAGGGGCGGCGCTTTGCGAAGCCGTTGCGCTACGACGCCGCGACGAGCGGCGCCTTTCCTAACGCGCTGTTGCTGGACATGGGGCCGAAGCCAGTGCCACTGCACGTCGTCAGCGCCTTCATGGCGCCGAGGGCCCGCGTGGACAAGGAGCACGCCATCACGCGGGCCGGCGCAGCGGTGTGGGTGTGGGCGACCGACCAGCCCATGCCGGCGTTGCCGGTCCCTACAGGACCTCAATCGGTTGCCAGGGCGTGAATGATTGGGCAGGCGCCGCTGCTGCCCACCGAGTCGCACGCGCGCACAAGCTCGGACAGTGCCTCGCGCATGGCCGTCAGGTCAGCGAGCTTGCTCTCGATCAAATGCAGCTTCCGAGCCGCCAGCTCACGCGTCTCGCCGCAGGCGCCAGCCTCGTCGAGGTCAAGCAAGCCGACGATCTCGTCCAGAGTGAAACCCAGCACCTGCGCACGCTTGATGAACCGCACGCGCTTCACCAGCTGGGGCGGGTAGTGACGCTGGCCGTTGGCCGGCCTGGGGGGTTCCGCCAGCAGCCCGCGCCGCTGGTAGTAGCGAATCGTCTCCACGTTCACACCGGCTTGGTCGGCCAGCCGCCCTATCGTCA
>JANNZD010000043.1:0-12192 GCA_031410435.1 Betaproteobacteria bacterium
CCGGTGCTGGTGGCCGAAGACCCGCTGACCTGCGTGGTGCGCGGCTGCGGCATGGCGCTGGAGCGCATGGAGCGGCTGCACTCGATCTTCACCTCGGAGTAATCCGCCATGGTCGCCGCGGGGCCGGCCCGTCGCGCACCGGGGCGGTGACAAGCCATGCCGCTGGGCACGATTGACCGCACCCCGCCGCCGTTCTTCCGCCAGGGCCCGTCGGCGCTGACCAAGCTGGCGCTGTTTTCGGCGCTGGCGGTCTTCCTGATGGCTGCCGACAGCCGCTGGCGCTTGACCCAGCCGCTGCGCGCCACCGTGGCCACCGGCCTGCTGCCGGCGCAGGGCGCGCTGCAGGTGCCGGTAGACCTGGCGCACAACGGCTTGAGCTACCTGCAGGGCATCAAGGCCGCCCAGGGCGCCGAGGCCGCCGCCCGTGCCCAACTGGCACGCCAGGCCGAAAAAGCCGCCCGCGCCGATGTGCTGGCCAATGAGAACGCTGCGCTGCGCGCCCTGCTGGGCCTGCAGCCCGCGCTGCAGGTCAAGGCCCTGGCGGCCGAGCTGCTGTACGAGGCGGCCGACCCCTATTCGCGCAAGCTCTTCATCAACCGGGGTGCGCGCCAGGGCGTGGTGGCCGGCGCGCCGGTGATCAACGAGGCCGGTGTGCTGGGCCAGGTCACCGAGGTCTACCCGCTCAGCGCGGTGGTCACGCTGCTGGTCGACCGCGAGGCCGCGATACCGGTGCTCAACACCCGCAACCAGCAGCGCGGCGCGGCCTTTGGCGGGGCCGACGGGGGCAGCGCGATGGAGCTGCGCTTCATGGCCGGCAATGCCGACGTGCTGGTGGGCGACCTGCTCACCACCAGCGGGGTGGACGGGGTTTATCCGCCCGGCCTTGCAGTGGCCCGGGTCAGCCGGGTCGACCGGCGTGCCGACGCCGGCTTTGCGCGCATCGTGCTCAAGCCCGCGGCCGGTATGGACAATGTGCGCCACCTGCTGGTGCTCGAGCCCACCGGGCTGCAGATGCCGCCCCGCCCCGAGCCCCCGCCGCCCCCGCCCAAACCCGGCAGCAAGGGCGCTGACAAGGCCGCGGCTCGGGCCGCGGGCACGCCGGCTACCAGCGCTGCGGCCAGCGCTGCAACCAGCGCCTCAGCACCGGCCAGCGCCGCCAAGCCCACGCGGCCCAGGAGCCCGCCATGATCATGCCGCGCGGCGCTGACCAGCTGCTGCTGCCGGTCAATCCCTTCTTCATCGGCTTCACGCTGATCGCGGCGGCCTTGCTGGAAATGCTGCCCGGCGGCCGGCATGCCGCCGCACCCGATCTGCTGGCCCTGGTGCTGGTGTTCTGGAACGTGCACCAGCCGCGCCGGGTGGGTGTGGGCGTGGCCTTCTGCTTCGGCCTGGTGATGGATGTGCACCAGGCCGCGCTGCTGGGCCAGCACGCATTGGCCTACACCCTGCTGAGTTTTCTGGCCATCACGGTGCACCGCAGGGTGCTGTGGTTTGCGCTGCCGGCGCAGGCCCTGCATGTGCTGCCGGTGTTTGCGGCGGCGCATGCGGTGTCGCTGCTGGCGCGGCTGGTGGCGGGCGGCATGTTCCCCGGCTGGTGGCTGCTGGGTGCACCGCTGGGCGAAGCCCTGCTGTGGCCGCTGGCCGTGTGGCTGCTGCTGGCACCGCAGCGCCGCGCCCCCGATCCCGACGAAAATCGCCCGCTCTGAAACGCAGGGCCGGCATGACTGAACTGCGCAACCTCGAACGCGAGCTCGACCGCTTCAATGGCCGGCTGATCGCCGCAGCCCTGTTCGTGCTGCTGTGCTTCGGCCTGCTCGGCAGCCGGCTGGTCTGGCTGCAGGTGGTGCGCCATGAAGAACTGGCCCAGCAGGCCGAGGCCAACCGGGTGGCGGTGGTGCCGGTGGTGCCCAACCGCGGCCTGATCCAGGACCGCAACGGGTTGGTGCTGGCCACCAACTACTCGGCCTACACGCTGGAGATCACGCCGTCCAAGGTCAAGGGCGACCTGGACGCGATGATCGACAGCCTGGCCCAGGTGCTGGAGGTCCAGACCCGCGACCGGCGCCGCTTCAAGCGCCTGCAGGACGAGAGCAAGAGCTTCGAGTCCCTGCCCATACGCACCAAGCTCAGCGACGAGGAGGTGGCGCGCTTCATGGCCCAGCGCTTCCGCTTCCCTGGCGTGGACGTGCGCGCCCGGCTGTTCCGCAGCTACCCGGCAGGCGAGGTGGGCAGCCACCTGATCGGCTACATCGGCCGCATCAACAGCGCCGAGAAGAAGGCGATGGAGGACTGGGACGACGATGTGCTGGCCAATTACCGCGGCACCGACGTGATCGGCAAGCTGGGGCTGGAGCAGCGCTACGAACAGCAGCTGCATGGCACCACCGGCTTCGAGGAGATGGAGACCTCGGCCGGCGGCCGGGCGGTGCGGCGCCTGCAAAGCCACCCGGCCCAACCCGGCAACACCCTGGTGCTGGCCATCGACATCAAGCTGCAGGCCCTGGTGGAGCAGCTCTTCGGCGACCGGCGCGGCGCGCTGGTGGCGATCGACCCGCGCTCGGGCGAGATCCTGGCCTTCGTCAGCAAGCCCACCTTCGACCCCAACCTGTTCGTCGACGGCATCGACGCCGAAAGCTGGCGCGGCCTGAACGAGAGCATCGACAAGCCCCTGCTCAACCGGGCGCTGCGCGGCACCTACCCGCCCGGTAGCACCTACAAGCCCTTCATGGCCATGGCCGCGCTGGCCACCGGCAAGCGCAATGCCAACACCCTGATCAATGACCCGGGCTACTTCATGTTCGGCGGCCACCGCTTCGGCAGCCCGGAAAACGAGCGCGGCGGCATCATGAACATGCGCCGAGCCATCGTCGAATCCAGCAATGTCTACTTCTACACCCTGGCCAACGAGCTGGGGGTGGACCTGATCCATGAGCAGCTGTCGCCCTTTGCCATCGGCCGGCGCACCGGCATCGACCTCGACGGCGAGGTGACCGGGCTGCTGCCGTCCACCGCCTGGAAGAAGCGCGCCTACAAGAAACCCGAGCAGCAACGCTGGTACGCCGGCGAGACCATCTCGCTGGGCATCGGCCAGGGCTACAACAACTTCACCATGCTGCAGCTGGCCAGCGCCACTGCCACCCTGGTGTCGGGCGGCCAGCGCTTCGAGCCGCGCCTGGTGCGCGAGGTGCGCGACGTGATCACCCAGGCCGCCAGCCCGGCGGCGGGTGCGCCGCTGCCGCCACTGCCGCTCAAGCCCGAGCATGTGGCCCTGATCACCAACGCGATGTACGGCGTGACCCAGGAGGGCACCTCGCGCACGGTGTTCGTCGGCGCGCCCTACAAATCGGGCGGCAAGACCGGCACCGCCCAAGCCGTGGGCCTGCGCGCCAACGAGAAATACAACGCCAGCCGCCTCAGCGAATACCAGCGCGACCATTCGCTCTACACCGCCTTCGCGCCGGTCGACGCCCCGAGCGTGGCGCTGGCGGTGATCGTCGAGAACGCCGGCTTTGGCGCGGCCGCCGCAGCGCCCATCGCCCGGCGCGTGTTCGACTACCTGCTGGCCGGCCTGTGGCCCAGCGACGAGGACATCGCCGCCACCCAACTGGGCAAGAGCGTGGCGCCGATCGGCACACCGCGCCGCGCCAGCGAGGTCAGCGTGGTCGAACTGGGGCTGCCCGCAGCGCCCGGGGCGCAAGCTGCGTCGGCCGGCCTGCCGGCATCGGCAGGCGATAGGCCTGCGGCACCGGCGGCGGCCGGGCCGCAGCGGCGGGCCGCGCCATGATCGCGGTCTACGACCGCCCATCGGTCTGGACCCGGCTGCGCCCGGTGTTTGTCGGCTTCGACCTGCCGCTGCTGGCGGTGGTGATGGCGTTGGCGGGGCTGGGCATGGTCACGATGTACTCGGTGGGCTTCGACCACGGCAGCCGCTTTGTCGACCATGGCCGCAACATGGTGCTGGCCGCGCTGCTGATGTTCGGCGTGGCGCAGGTGCCGCCGCAGCGCCTGCAGGCCCTGGCGGTGCCCCTGTACAGCGTGGGCCTGGCCCTGCTGGTGGCCACCGCCCTGTTCGGCATCACCAAGAAAGGCGCCACGCGATGGCTGAACGTGGGCGTGGTGATCCAGCCCAGCGAGATCCTCAAGCTGGCCATGCCGCTGATGCTGGCCTGGTGGTTCCAGCGGCGCGAGGGCCAGTTGCGCCTGCTCGACTTTGTCATCGCCGGGCTGCTGCTGCTGGTGCCGGTGGGCCTGGTGGCCAAGCAGCCCGACCTGGGCACCGCCATCCTGGTGCTGTCCGGCGGCCTCTACGTGATGTTCTTTGCCGGCTTGTCCTGGCGCCTGATCCTGCCGGTGGTGCTGGCGGCGGGCCTGGCCATCACCGCCATCGTGCTCAGCGGCGACGCCCTGTGCCAGCCCGAGGTGCAATGGCACGGCCTGCGCGACTACCAGAAGCAGCGCGTGTGCACCCTGCTCGACCCCACATCCGACCCGCTGGGCAAGGGCTTCCACATCATTCAGGGCATGATCGCCATCGGCGCCGGCGGGCTCAGCGGCAAGGGCTTCATGAGCGGCACCCAGACCCATCTCGAATTCATCCCCGAGCGCACCACCGACTTCATCTTTGCCGCCTTCGGCGAAGAGTTCGGCCTGGCCGGCACCGGCGCGCTGGTGCTGGGCTTCGGCTTCCTGATCCTGCGCGGGCTGTGGATCGCGGCACAGGCCCCGACGGTGTTCACGCGCCTGCTGGCGGGCGCGCTCAGCCTGAGCTTCTTCACCTATGCCTTCGTCAACATGGGCATGGTCAGCGGCATCCTGCCGGTGGTGGGCATCCCCTTGCCCTTCATCAGCTACGGCGGCACCGCCATGGTCACGCTGGGCGTGGCGCTGGGCATGCTGATGTCGATCGCGCGCAGCCGTGGCCTGATGCAACGATGAGCCCCCCGGCCGGCAGCTTGAACAACACCCCGGTGGCCGTGCTGGGCATAGGCAATATGGGCCTGGCGATGGCGCTGCGCCTGCGCGACGCCGGCCAGGCGGTGCGGGCCTTCGACCCCGACCCGGCACGCGGCGCGCTGGCCCGGCCGGCGGGCATCCAGGTGCTGGACGACGCCGCCCAGGCCGCCGCGCATTGCAGCCTGCTGATCGTGGCGGTGGTGGACGCGGCCCAGGCCCACGCCGCCTTGTTCGGCGCACAGGGGGGCGCCGCCGCACTGGCACCGGGCGCCACCGTGATGCTGTGCCCCACCCTGGGCCCGGCCGATGTGGAGCAGCTCGACCAGGCGCTGCGGGGCCTGGGGCTGGCCTGTATCGACGCGCCGATGTCCGGCGGCCCGCTGCGCGCCCGCAGCGGCCAGATGAGCCTGATGGTGGCCTGCCCGGATGCCTTGTGGCTGCGCCACCAGCCCCTGCTGCAGCAGTTGGCGGCCCCGCTGTTTCACATCGGCGTGCGTCCGGGCGACGGCGCCCGCACCAAGCTGGTCAACAACCTGCTGGCCGCCGTCAACCTGGCCGCGGCGGCCGAAGCCCTGGCCCTGGCCGGCCAGCTCGGCCTGGACACCGAGCGCACGCTGGCGGTGATCGCCCAGTCCAGCGGCCAGAGCTGGATCGGCAGTGACCGCATGACCCGGGCCCTGGCGGGCGACTTTGCGCCGCGGGCGCACACCACCCTGCTGGCCAAGGACACCGCCCTGGCTCTGGCCATGGCGGCCCAGGCGGGCGTGCGGCCGGCCCTGGGCGCCCAGGCTGCGGCGCTGTTCCAGGCCGCGCTGGCGGCCGGCTACGGCGCCGAGGACGACGCCCGGCTGCTCAGCCTGCTGCGCCAGGCTTACCGCGCACCACCCGGCACGCCGCTCAGCGCAGCGCCGGCCCCGGCCCACCTGCCGGCGCCGCCGCAGGCGCCAGCGGACTGAGCACGAAGCGCACCGTGATCAGCGCGCCCGGGCCCTGGCCCTGGGCCAGCGCCGCCGCCCGGGGCCGGGCATCCTCGATCGTCATCTCGGCGCCATGCTGGGCCACGATCTCGCTGACGATCGCCAGCCCCAGACCGCTGCCGTCCACATTCGAGCCCAGGGACCGGTAGAAGGGCTGCAAGACCAGGGCCCGCTCGGGCTCGGGGATGCCCGGCCCGGTGTCCTCCACCTGCAGCACCACCACCTGGCCGAAGGGGTCGTCCATCACCCGGGCGGTCACGGTGCCGCCGGCTGGCGTGTACTGCAGCGCGTTGTCCACCAGATTGCGCACCAGTTCGCGCACCAGGGTGGGCTGGCCCAGCATGCAGGTCTTGCCAGACGGCTGGGCCGGGCGCGCCGCGCCGGCCGGGGCCGGCACGGACGCGGGCGCGGACGCAGCCGGGCTGTCCAGGTCGCCGGGCCGGGTGGCCCAGGCGGCGTCCTCATCGAGGTCATCACCCAGCTGGCCCGGGCCCTCGTAGCCCAGGTCGATGCGCTTGTCCATGGCCTTGGGCACGAAGTCGCGCACCGTCTCGCGCGCCAGGGCGGCCAGGTCGACCGGCTCGTTGGGGCGCGCCAGGGTCTTGGCCTCGGCCCGCGCCATGGCCAGCAGCTGGTTGACCATATGCGCCGCGCGCTCGCTGGAATGCGCGATGTATTGCAGAGAGCGTTTGAGCGCGCGCGGGTCCTGCTCGCCGGCATCGATCTCGCGCTGGGCCAGCTCGGCCTGCATGCGCAGGCCGGCCAGCGGCGTCTTCAGCTGGTGGGCGGCATCGGCCAGAAAATGCTTCTGGCTGCTGATCGACTGGTCGAGCCGGCCCAGCAGGTCGTTGATGGCGCTGACCAGCGGCGCCACTTCCTCGGGCACGTCGCGTTCGGCCAGCGGGCTCAGGTCATGGGCCTCACGCCGGCGGATGCGCTGCTGCAGCTCGTTGAGCGGCTTGATGCCGCGCGCCAGCGCAAACCACACCAGCAGCACCGCCAGCGGCAGCACCACGAACTGCGGCACGATCACGCCCTTGATGATCTCGGTGGCCAGGCGCGAGCGCTTGTCCAGGGTCTCGGCCACCTGTACCAGCGGCGGCACCTCACCCGGCACGCCGGTGGGTGCCAGCCACAGATAGGCCACCCGCACCCCATCGGCATTGACCTCATCATCCCGGAACCGCAAGGCCTGGGCGGCGCCCACCGACTCGTCCGGCACCGGCAGGTCGCGCTCGCCCGCCACCAGCTCTCCGCGCGCACCCAGCAGCTGGAAATACACCTTCTCGGCGTCATCGGCACGCAAGATCTCGGCCGCCAGCTCGGGCAGGCGCAGACGCACCGCGCTGGGCTTCTCCAGGCTGCCGGGCTCCACCACCACCTGGCGGGCCACGGTGCGGGCCATCTCGGCCAGATCGCGGTCAAAGGGCCGGCCGGCGATGTTCTGCGCCACCAACCAGGTCAAGGCCACGCTCATCGGCCACAGCAGCAGCAAGGGCGCGAGCATCCAGTCCAGGATCTCGCCAAACAACGAGCGCTGCTCTTTGTGGCGGGGCGCGGTGTCGGTCAGCTCGGGCATGGGCAGGCCAAGCATAGGGCCTGCGCGGCGGGCCGCCCGCCCCGGCGCTCAGGCCGGGATCTTCTCGAGGCAGTAGCCCAGGCCGCGCACCGTGGCAATGCGGATCGGCCCCTGCTCGATCTTCTTGCGCAGGCGGTGGATATAGACCTCGATCGCGTTGTTGCTGACCTCCTCGCCCCACTCGCACAGGCGCTCGACCAACTGGTCCTTGCTGACCAGGCGGCCAGCGCGCTGCAGCAGCACCTCCAGCAAGCTGACCTCGCGCGCCGAAAGGTCGATCATCTGGTCGCTGATGTAAGCCACCCGACCCGACGCGTCAAAGGTCAGCGGTCCATGCTTGATCACGCTGCTGGCCGTGCCCAGGCCGCGCCGGGTCAGCGCGCGCACCCGGGCTTCCAGCTCCTGCAGCGAGAAGGGTTTGGCCATGTAGTCGTCAGCGCCCAGATCCAGGCCCTTGACACGTTGCTCGACGCTGTCGGCGGCGGTCAGGATCAGCACCGGCACCGACGACCCGCGCCCGCGCAGTTTGCGCAGTACATCGAATCCGTGCATCTTGGGCAGGCCCAGGTCGAGGATCAGCAAGTCGAACTCATGGGACGCCAAGGCCGCGTCGGCCTCGCTGCCACTGCCGACCTGGTCAACCGCATAACCGGTGGCACGCAGGGCGCGCAACAATCCGTCGGCCAGCACTTGGTCATCTTCGGCGATCAAAATCCGCATGCGTTTGTCTCCGGCTGGCCGGCGCCTTCGGACAAGGCCCCTGTCAAGCTTTATTTTGGCAAGCCGTCCTGACACCAAGCTTGAGCTGAATCAAGCCGAGGTGGCCGGTGTCGACGGTTAAATCGCCGACTTGCCCTCAAAAAATACTGTACAAACATCCAGCTTTTCAACACAATCGGCGCTCGCAACAGGAGAGCCGCGATGGACGCACCCGTGAAAGCCTTGAACACCGAAAAAGCCAAAGCCCTGGCTGCCGCGCTGTCCCAGATTGAAAAGCAGTTCGGCAAGGGCTCGATCATGCGCCTGGGCGACGGCGAAGTGGTCGACGCCATCGAGGTCGTCTCCACCGGCTCTCTCGGCCTGGATATCGCGTTGGGCGTGGGTGGCCTGCCGCGCGGTCGGGTGGTCGAGATTTACGGCCCCGAATCGTCTGGCAAGACCACCCTTACCCTGCAGGTGGTGGCACAGATGCAGCGCCTGGGCGGCACCTGCGCCTTCATCGATGCCGAGCATGCGCTGGACGCACAGTACGCCCAGAAACTCGGCGTCAACCTGCAAGAAATGCTGATCAGCCAACCCGACACGGGCGAGCAGGCGCTGGAGATCGTCGACGCACTGGTGCGGTCGGGCTCGGTCGACCTGGTGGTGATCGACTCGGTCGCCGCGCTCACCCCCAAGGCCGAACTCGAAGGCGAGATGGGTGATTCACTGCCGGGCCTGCAGGCCCGGCTGATGAGCCAGGCCCTGCGCAAGCTCACCGGCACGGTCAAGAAGACCAACACCATGGTCATCTTCATCAACCAGATCCGCATGAAGATCGGCGTGATGTTCGGCAGCCCCGAGACCACCACTGGCGGCAATGCGCTCAAGTTCTACTGCTCGGTGCGCCTCGACATCCGCCGCACCGGCAGCATCAAGAAGGGCGAAGAAGTCATCGGCAGCGAAACCAAGGTCAAGGTGGTCAAGAACAAGGTGGCGCCGCCCTTCAAGACGGCCGAATTCGACATCCTGTATGGCGAGGGCATCAGCCGCGAAGGTGAAATCATCGACTTGGGCGTCGAGGCCAAGATCGTTGACAAATCCGGCGCCTGGTATGCCTATCGGGGCGAGAAGATCGGCCAAGGCAAGGACAACGCGCGCGAATTCCTGCGCGAAAACCCCGATATCGCGCTCGAGATTGAAAACAAGGTGCGTGAAGCCCTCGGCGTGCCGCTGCAGGCCGCCGCCCTGGGCAGCGGCACAGCCGCCGCCTGATCTGGCACCACCGCCGCTGCGGGCCTGCAGGGGCGGGTTCGGCCCGCCGCGCCACCGGGCAGGTTGCGGCAGGCCCGGCCCTGAAGCCGGTTTGGCAGGCCCGGCATGCAGGCCCAGACAGCTCCATCAGCTGACCCATGAATCATGCGTGTGCGCCCCGCGTCCCTCAAGGTTCGAGCCCTGCAATGGCTGGCCCAGCGTGAGCACAGCCCGCAAGAGTTGCGCCGCAAGCTCTTGCGCCTGCTGCCGCAGGGGTCGGCTGACGAAGGCGGCGCCGATGGCTACCCAGCGCCAAAAGCTGACGCCACAAGTGACGTCAGCCCCCTGTCCGCCGAAGCCGAGGTCGATGCGCTGCTGGCTTGGCTGACAGCCCAAGGCTACCTGTCGACCGACCGCTTTGTCGAGTCGCGCATCAATGCGCGGCAATCGCGCTTCGGCAATCTGCACATCCGCCATGAGCTGCGGCAACATGGCTTGCAACTCGATGCCCCGGCGCGCCAGGCCCTGCAGGCCAGCGAGGCACAGCGGGCCCTCGCTGTTTGGCAGCGCAAGTTCGGGCAAGCCGCGCAGGATGCCCGGCAGCGCCTGCAACAGTTGCGCTTTCTAGCCGGCCGCGGTTTTTCGGCCGATGTGGCCCGACGCGTGGTGGCGGCCGCCGGCGCAACAGCGGCACAGACCGATGAACTGACCGGCCTGGACGACCCCGACGACGCGCAGTCCGACTGACCAGCCGCGTCAGTTCAACCATCTGCCGCCGCCGCCCAGGCGCTTGCGGCGCAAGGCATCGGTCCGGCATGCCACCGCCCTGCCACCGCCCTGCAACCACCCGGGGCCGAATTGCCGCAACGCAGCATGCTAAATTGCGCAGGTTTTGTTGTCCGCCGTTGGCGGGCACGGGCTGCCGCCGGCCCGCGTGTCCTGCCGCATGCCACCCTGAATCCCTGCCCGGCTCCGGCCGGCCCAGCGGCCTCCTCCACGAAGCGAGCCCCCGATGAAGATCCATGAATACCAGGCCAAAGACATCCTGCGCCAGTTCGGCGTGCCGGTGCCGCGCGGCATCCCTGCCTTCACCGTGCAGGAAGCAGTGGAAGCCGCGCAAAAGCTCGGCGGCAGCGTCTGGGTGGTCAAGGCCCAGATCCACGCCGGCGGCCGCGGCAAGGGCGGTGGCGTCAAGCTCGCCCGCTCGGTCGACGAGGTCAAGAAGATCGCCGGCGAGATCCTGGGCATGCAGCTCAAGACCCACCAGACCGGCCCCGAAGGCCAGAAGGTGCGCCGCCTGCTGATCGAGGAAGGTGCCGCGATCCAGAAGGAGTACTACGTCGCCGCACTCACCGACCGCGCCACCCAGCGCGTTGCGATGATGGCCAGCAGCGAGGGCGGCATGGACATCGAGGAAGTGGCCCATGCCACGCCCGAGAAGATCCTCAAGGTCTTCGTCGACCCGGCCACCGGCCTGACCGAGGCGCAGGCGCGCGAGCTGGCCCACGGCATCGGCGTGCCCGAGGCCAGCCAGGCCCAGGCCATCGACGTGCTGCAAAAGCTCTACAAGACCTATCTGGACACCGATGCCAGCCTGGCCGAGATCAACCCGCTGATCCTGGAGAGCTCGGGCGGCATCAAGGCCCTGGACGCCAAGTTCAACTTCGATGCCAACGCGCTCTACCGCCACCCCGAGATCGTGGCCTGCCGCGACCTCGACGAAGAAGACCCGGCCGAGATCGAGGCCAGCAAGTTCGACCTGGCCTATATCTCCTTGGACGGCAACATCGGCTGCCTGGTCAACGGCGCCGGGCTGGCCATGGCCACCATGGACACCATCAAGCTGTTCGGCGGCTCGCCGGCCAACTTCCTGGACGTGGGCGGCGGCGCCACCGCCGAGAAGGTGACCGAGGCCTTCAAGATCATGCTCAAGAACCCGGACGTCAAAGGCATCCTGGTCAACATCTTCGGCGGCATCATGAAGTGCGACACCATCGCCGACGGCGTGATCGCGGCCTGCAAGGCGGTGAACCTGAGCGTGCCGCTGGTGGTGCGCATGAAGGGCACCAACGAGGACCTGGGCAAGAAGATGCTGGCCGACAGTGGCCTGCCCATCATCGCCGCCGACACCATGGCCGAGGCGGCCACCAAGATCGTCGCGGCAGTGGCCTGAACCCGGAGAACAAAAAAATGTCGATCTTCATCAACCAAGACACGCGCGTCATCACCCAGGGCATCACCGGCAAGACCGGCCAGTTCCACACCCTGGGCTGCCAGGCCTATGCCAACGGGCGTGCGGCGTTCGTCGCCGGCGTCAACCCCAAGAAGGCCGGCGAGAAGTTCAGCGACATCCCGATCTTCGCCAGCGTGAGAGAGGCCAAGAGCGAGACCGGCGCCAACGTCAGCGTGATCTACGTGCCGCCGGCCGGCGCGGCCGCCGCGATCTGGGAAGCGGTCGAAGCCGATCTGGACCTGACCATCTGCATCACCGAAGGGATTCCGGTGCGCGACATGCTCGAAGTGCGCAACCGGATGAAGGCCAAAGAGGCGGCGGGCGGCAAGAAGACCGTGCTGCTGGGGCCCAACTGCCCGGGGCTGATCACCCCCGACGAGATCAAGATCGGCATCATGCCCGGCCACATCCACCGCAAGGGCCGCATCGGGGTGGTCTCGCGCTCGGGTACGCTGACCTACGAGGCGGTGGCGCAGGTCACCGAACTGGGCATGGGC
>JANNZD010000044.1:0-31643 GCA_031410435.1 Betaproteobacteria bacterium
CGTAGACCGAAAAGACTGTCGGATCTTCATTGAACTTGGTCTTGTACTTGTTGGCCCAGAAGCGCACCGACTGCGCCGCATCGTCCAGATAGGGATGCATGGCGGTCATCGTGGCGTACAGGCCGTCCATCGGCTTGCCACCCAACTTGTGGATCAAGTCGGTGTAGCTGGCGCTGCTGCCCAGAAACAGCGGGCTGAAGCCGGTCTTGCGCGCCTCGCCGATGGTGCCGATGGTCTCGCGGATGATGGTGCCCAGGATCACCATGTCGCAGCCACTGGCCTTCATACGCGCCACCTGCGACGAGAAGTCGGTGGCGCCGCGTTTGTAACTGGTCTTCTCGGCCAGTTCCAGGCCCACGGTCTTGAGGCCCGCTTCGGCACCGCGCAGCACTTCCAGTCCAAATTCGTCGTCCTGGTAGATGGTGCAAGGCTTCTTGATGCCCTTGTCCTTGGCCAGCTTGGGCGCGGCCAGGCGCATCTGGTCGAAGTAGGTGGCGGCAAACGAGTACTTGAGCTTGTGGAAGGGCTCGTACATCTCACGCGCCGCCGTGATGGGCAGGAAGTTGATGACGTTCTTTTCGAACTGCACCGGCATGGCCGCGTTGTTGTGGGCGGTGCCGATGTGGCCGGCCATCAGGAAGATCTTGTCCTGGTTGACCAGCTTTTGAGCAGCCAACACGGCCCGCTTGGGGTCGTAGCCGGCATCTTCGACCAGCAGTTTGACCTTGCGGCCGGCGATGCCACCCTGCTCGTTGATCTCGTCCACCCGCAGTTGCATGCCGTTGCGCGACTGCTTGCCAAAGGCCGCGATCGGACCCGACAGATCCTGGATGGTGCCGATGACGATCTCGGTCTTGCTGACGCCTTGCGTCTGGGCCTGTGCAGCACCCACGCCGGCGGTCGCCAGCACGGCAAGGGTGAGAGATGCAAGTTTCATGGGTTTTGTCTCCTGGGCGCACGCCGGTTGGCAGCGGCTGCGCGCATGCTAGCCGCGGGCCATCGCAGCAGGCATCAGGGAAACGCGGAGCCGGTGCCTGGCTGCACCCGGCCCTGGGGGGGGTGAGTCAGCGGGCCGGCAGCAGCCGTGCGGGATCAACCGGCTTGCCCTGGCGGCGGATCTCGAAGTGCAGCACCCGCTCGGCGTCGCTTGACCCCATTTCGGCGATCTTCTGGCCGCGCCGCACCGCCTGGTCTTCCTTGACCAGCAGCGTCTGGTTGTGGGCGTAGGCGGTGAGGTAGGTGTTGTTGTGCTTGACGATCACCAGGTTGCCGTAACCACGCAGCCCCGAGCCGGCATACACCACCCGGCCGTCGGCCGCAGCCAGCACCGGATCACCCGCCTTGCCAGCGATGGCCAGGCCCTTCTGCTTGCCTTCTTCGAACGGCGCCAGCACCGCGCCCGCCGCTGGCCAGGCCCATCCGAGGTCGTCGTCGCCCTCGCGCACGGGCGGGGCCGCCGGCATGGCCACCGACAAGGGCGCGGACGCGGCCGGCGCAGCAGGCGGGGCCGGCACGGCGGCGGGCTTGGCCTCGAGCGGCCGCGCCTCAACCCGCGCTGCGGCCACCCCGCGGGCCGTGGCTGCGGCTGGGTCGACGCCCGGCGGCACCACCCGCAGTACCTGGCCCACCTCGATGAGGTTGGGGTTCTCGATGCCGTTCCAGCGCACCAGGTCGCGCCAGTTCTGGCCGTTGTCCAGACCGATGCGTATCAGCGTGTCACCGGGCTTGACGGTGTAGTAGCCCGACTTGCCGGCGTTTTCGGCGCCTGGCAGCTGCTTGACCGGCTCGGACGCCACGACCGGCGCCACCACGCCCCCGGCCGCATCGGCGGCGGGCTTGACGGCGACCCGGGGCGGTTTGCGGTCCTCGATCGGGGCCTGGTTCGGGGCTGAGGCACAGCCCGCCAGCAGGGCCAGGCCGCTGAGCATCAAGCCCAGACCCGGTGAGAGGAGCGCAGTTCGGTACTTTGGCATGGCGGCGTGGACCTTGTCGGGCCGCCGAGGCAGCCGCATCAGACGATGCCTGATTTTAAGGGGACGAAGTGCACGGCCTCATGCTCGGTGTGTTGACAGCCCCGCTCATCCCGGTCGATCACCACCAGCACCTGGCCACGGCCGCCGCTGCGGTGCATGGGCGCCACCAGGCGGCCACCCACCGCCAGCTGGTCGAGCCAGGCCTGGGGCACGGCGTCACCGCCGGCCGCGGCAATGATGCTGTCATAGGGCGCATTCGGGCCATGGCCCAGCATGCCGTCGCCATGCACCAGGCGCACATGGTCCAGCCGCCAGGGCGCCAGCTGCTGGCTTGCCCGATCGAACAGCGGCCGCAGCCGCTCGATCGAGACCACCCGCTTGGCCAGGCGCGCCAGCAATGCGGTCTGGTAGCCGCAGCCGGTACCCACCTCCAGGGTGCGCCCGAGGTGGCCGTGCGCGCGGGCATGGCCGCTGCCATAGAGCAGTTCGATCATGCGGGCCACGACCGAGGGCTTGGAGATGGTCTGGCCATGACCGATGGGCAGGCTGGTGTCTTCGTAGGCCTGGGTGGCCAGCGCGCTGTCGACGAACAGATGGCGCGGCACCGCGGTCATGGCGGCAAAGACCGGCTCGCAGTGGATGCCTTCGCCCTGCAGACGCTGCACCATGCGTTGGCGCACCAGCGCCGAGTCCAGGCCCAGGCCCAGAGGGGTGCTGTGGCGGCTGGCGTCGCGCACCGCCTCGTGCAGGTGGCGCTGAGGCCGCAGGGTCGCGCGCGGCAGGGCCCGATCGGCTACCCGGCCGACCCGGTCCAGCCCCATCGGAAACCGCGGCGTGCGGCGCGTATCGTCGCCGCCGGCACTCACGGCGCTTCGCCCAGGCGCTGGCGCCAGTGCGGCAGGTGGGCGTGGTCGGTCAGGTCCACCTGCAAGGGCGTGATCGAGACGCAGCCATTGGCGGTGGCATGGAAGTCGGTACCCTCGCCGGCCTCGCGCGCATCACCGGCAGGGCCAATCCAGTAGATCGGCTCGCCCCGCGGATTGGTCTGCTGGATCACCGCTTCGCTGGCGTGCCGCCGGCCCAGGCGCGTGACACGGCGTGGCAGGCTGGGGGCATCGGCCCGGTTGGGGACGTTCACATTCAGCAAGAAGGGCGGGCCGCCCAGGCCCTGGGCCAAGACCTGCTGGACCAGGCTGCGCACCAGCTGGCCGGCGGCCTCGAGATGGCCCCAGCCCTTTTCGGTCTGCGAGAAGGCGATGGCCGGCACGCCAAAGAGATAGGCTTCCATCGCCGCTGCCACGGTGCCCGAATACAGGGTGTCGTCGCCCATGTTCGCGCCCTGATTGATGCCGGAGAGCAACAGATCCGGGCGATAACCAAGCAATCCGGTCATCGCCACATGCACACAATCCGATGGGGTGCCGTTGACGAACCGAACCCCCGGCTGGCTGCTGCCGGCCTGGAATACCTGCAGCGGCCGGTTCAGGGTCAAGGCATTCGAGGTGCCGCTGGCATTCTGCTCGGGCGCGATCACCTCGATCTCGCCCAAGCCCTGGACCGCGGCCACCAAGGCGGCCAGGCCGGGCGCCAGGTAACCATCGTCATTTGCAATCAGGATGCGCATCGCTCGGATTGTAGGCATGCGCCCTCGCCTCATCCCGGATGCGCGCGCCGCCCAGGCAGCCCGCCCGGCCCACAGCGGCGGGGTCAGCCACGGCCGGTGTTAGCGGGCCAGACCCGACGCGGCAAAACCGCCCTTCTGCGCTAGCATGAGACTTGGGAGAAATCAACAATGGTAGTCAAAGTACTGATCTTGGAAGACAACCCGGTAGCGCGCAGCTTCCTGTGTCGCGTGGTCCGGGAGAGTTTCAGCGACACCATCACCATCACCGAGGCCGGCGACCTGGAGGCGGCACGCGCCCGCATCCAGGTGGCCGGTGGGGCCAGTGGCATGCATGGGGTTGACCCTTACAAACTGATCCTGGTCGACCTGGAACTGCCCGATGGCAATGGCATGGAACTGCTCAACGAGCTGACCCAATACCCCGCCACCAAGATCGTCACCACGCTGTACTCGGACGACGACCACCTCTTCCCGGCGCTGCAATGCGGCGCCGACGGCTACTTGCTGAAAGAAGACCGCTTCGAGGTGCTGGTTGAAGAACTGCAGAAGATCGTGCGTGGCCAGCCGCCCTTGTCACCGGCGATCGCACGCCGCCTGCTGACACATTTCCGGCACGGCCACCGCGGCGGCGGGCGGGCGCTCGACTCGGGCTTCTCGATGCCTGCAGACTTCACCACGTCCAGCGCGCCGGTGCCGATCGAGAAGCTGCCCGACCATGAGCGCCTGACCCCGCGCGAGAGCGAAGTGCTCACCTACCTGAGCAAGGGCTTCACCATCAAGGAGATCGCCAGCCTGATGGGTATCAAGTGGTTCACCGTCAACGACCACATCAAGTCCATCTACAAGAAGCTCAATGTGTCCAGTCGGGCCGAGGCGGCCGTTTTGGCCACCAAACAAGGCCTGGTCTGATCGCCCTTCACGGGGGTCGGCAAGATGGTCGCGGCCAAGCCCCCCACCCGCCCCCGCACTGACGCGGCAGCGGCCGATAGCGCAGACGACTCACGGCTGGAATCGGGCTGGATCGAAGTCGCCCTGGGCGGCAGCGTGCCGGCAGCATACCGGCCACCCAAGGGCCGGGCGGCCCGGCTGCTGCTGCTGGGCCTTCTGGCCGCCGCCGTGCTGGTGCTGTGGATGCGGCTGTTGGCCAGCGGGCCCCACCTGCCGCTCGACTGGCAACTGCATGATGACGGCATGGCCACGGTGGCGCCCAACCGCCAGCCGGCGCTGGCGCCCTGGACAGGCCATGCGGTGGAGGAACTGGTCAGCCCGCAGGGCCAGCGCCTGGCCCTGCCCCAGCTGGGCGACCAGCAGGCCCAGCGCTGGATCGTCCAGGATGCCCAGCGCGCCCGGCAACAGCAGCGGCAGGCGCAAATCGCCCAGGTGCTGGCCCAACCTCAACTGACCTGGGTCTTTTCACCCGCCGGCACAGCGCTGGCGGATGTGCCCAGCCGCGGCCTGAGCGGTCTGGGCCTGGCATCTTGGCTGTTGTGCGCGCTGACCGGGGCCTTGTTGTTGGCGGCGGCGGTGGTGCTGCTCACCAACCCGGGGCTGCCAGCCGGCTTGTTCGTGCTGATGGCCTTGGCCCAGAGCCTGAACCTGCTGCTGCTGGCCGGCGAGCTCCTGCCCGGGCTGGGCACGCCAGCCTGGATGGTGTCGTACGCGCTGCTGCTGGGGCGCTGGGCGGATGTGGTGATGGCCGCAGCGCTGGTGCATCTGGCGGCCCACTACCCGCGCCGCATCGCCGTCGCACGGCCTTGGGCAGCGGGCATCTGGGGCCTGGCCGCGCTGCTGCTGGCCGCCTTGGGCCAGCAACTGCTGCCTGGCGCCTGGTGGTGGGCCCAGGCCTGGACCCTGCTGTGCGGCGCGTTGGCGGTGGGCTTGCTGCTGCGGTCTGAACGGGCCGACGGCGGGCCGCTGGCCCGGCTGCTGCGCTACCTGGTGCTGGCGGCGCTGTCGACCCATGTGCTGATCGGCTTGGCCAATGCCTGGTCGACGCAGGACAGCCCGCAACCGTACGCCATCGCGCTGGCCGGGCTGGTGGTCTGGCATGTGTTCGTGGCCTCGCTGTTGCTGCTCGGCCCCTTTCTCTCGCGCTCGCGCCGCGTGATGCGCGAACTGGCGCTGCTGGCGGGCGTGAGTACGGTGGCCGCGGCCCTGGACCTGCTGCTGGAAACCGGCACGGCACTGGACAATGTCGTGTCACTGCTGCTGGCCCTGGGCGTATCGACCGGGCTCTACCTGCTGGCCAAGCGCTGGGTGCTGAGCCAGCTGACCGGATCGGCAGGCATCAGCGGCGAACGCCTGTTCGACAGCCTCTACCGGATGGCGCGCGCGCTCGAGCCGGCACCCGACCAGGCCGGCCCGCAGCTCACGGCCCTGCTGCGCGAGGTCTTCAACCCGCTGCAGATCGCCCAAGCCACACAAACGGTCACGCGGGTCAAGCTGTTGCAGGATGGATCCACCCTGGTGGTGCCGATTCCGGCGATGGCCGAGGGCCCGGATGCACGCCACCTGGCCGGCAGCATCGTGCTGCGCCATGCCCACCATGGACAACGCCTGTTCAGCCCCGATGACCAGAACCTGGTCGAGCGCCTGATCGAACAGCTCAGCCGGGCCGTGGCCTATGACCGGGCAGTGGAGCGCGGGCGTACCGAAGAGCGCACCCGCATTGCCCAGGACTTGCACGACGACATCGGTGCGCGCCTGCTGACCCTGATGTACAAGGCGCCCAATGCCGAGATCGAGGAATACATCCGCCACACCCTGCAGGACCTGAAGACCCTGACCCGCGGGCTGGCTGCGTCCAACCACCGGCTGTCGCATGCGGCCGCCGAATGGAAGGCCGACCTCAGCCAGCGTCTGAACGCCACCGGCTGCGACCTGCACTGGTCTTTCAGCGCCGACCGCGACATCATCCTCAATGTGGTGCAGTGGTCAGGCCTGACACGCATCATGCGCGAGCTGGTCAACAACATCATTAGCCACGCCCAGGCCACCCAGGTGGAGGTGTCGGTGCAGGTCGACCGCGGCCGCCTGGCCTTGGTCATCTGCGACGACGGCATAGGCCGCGCGCCCGCCCACTGGAGCCACGGCCTCGGCCTGGGCGGCGTGCGCAAGCGGGCCAAGCTGCTGGGCGGCCAGGTGCAGTGGCTGGAGGCCCAGCCGCGCGGCATACGCTGCGAAGTCAGGGCACCGCTGACGGCAGACCGGCCCAGCTGAGCCGGTGCGTGCTCAGCTGCCGTGCCAGACCACCGGCTTGCGCGCCTTGGCCCAACGCTCGAAGTGATCGGCATAGTGCTTTTCCAGCACATTGCGCTTGAGCTTGAGGGTGGGCGTGACAAAGCCGCTCTCCACCGTCCACTGCTCGGGCACCACGGCCACGAAATCCAGCCGCTCGTGCGGATCGAGCTGCGCGTTGACCACCTTGATGTGGGCCGCGAGCTCGCTGCCGAACTCGTCGCGCCCGCCGGCCTGCAGCGCCTGCCACTGGCCCAGCGGCAGCATCGCCAGCGCGAACGGCTGCGGAAAGGCCACCCCCGACACCATGCAGGCCTCGATGCGGGTGAAGGCCGACAGCTTGCTCTCGATGGGCGCCGGCGAGACATATTTGCCCTTGCTGGTCTTGAACTGCTCCTTGGCCCGCCCGACGATCTTGAGCCGGCCCTGCGCATCGAACTCACCCAGGTCACCGGTCTTGAGCCAGCCATCGGCGGTCATGGTTTCGGCGGTCTTCTCGGGCTCCTTGAAATAGCCCTGCATATGGGCCGGGCCGCGGGTCAGCACCTCGCCGCTGTCGGACAGCTTGACCTCGCAGCAGGCGCTGGCATTGCCGACATAGCCGATGCGCGACGCCCCCGGCAGGTTGGTGGTGGCCAGCGCGAACTGCTCGGTCATGCCATAGCCTTCGAGCAGTTCCAGGCCGAGCCGGCGGTACCAGGACATCACCTCGGCCGGCAGCGGCGCCGCGCCGGTGCCGGCGAAGCGCACCGAGTCCAGGCCCAGCTGCTTGAGGATCTTCTTCTTGACGATACCGCCCAGGATGGGGATGGACATCAGTCGGTCTAGCTTCTTGGGCGGCATCTTGGCAAACACGCCCTGCTGGAATTTGACCCACAGGCGCGGCACCGAGAAGAAAAAAGTCGGGCGCGCCCGCTGCAGATCGGCCAGGAAGGTGTCCAGGCTCTCGGCGAAGAAGATACGCGAGCCGTTGTACAGGCTGGAGCCCTCGACCAGCGCCCGCTCGGCCACATGGGCCAGCGGCAGGTAGGAGATCGCCCGCTCGTCCGGGTGCGGATCGGCGCTGCCCCCCAGGATCATCGCCAGCGACTTGGCGGTGTGGGCGAAGGCACCAAAGCCATGCACCGCGCCCTTGGGCATGCCGGTGGTGCCCGAGGTGTAGATGATGGTGGCCATCGCGTCGGCAGCGGGCGTGGGGCTGTCCTTCAGCGGCGCGGTGGTCTTGACGATCTCGTCCCAGGCGGTAAAGCCCTGGGCCTCGCACAGCGGCGTGCTGACACAGGGCATGCCGGCCGGAATGCCGGGCAGCATGGACGCGGTGTCGTCGAGCTTGCCCACGATGCACAGCCGGGTGTCGGAATGCACCAGGATCTGCTTGACGGTCTCGGCCACCAGATTGGGATAGATGGGCACGCTGACATGCCCGGCCAACCAGATCGCCAGATCGGACATCACCCACCAGGCGGTGTTCTTGCTCATGATGGCCACGCGCGAGCCCGGCTCCCAGCCCTGGGCCTTGAGCCAGGCCGCCACGCGCCGCGCCTCGTCCAGGGTCTGCGCCCAGGTCCAGTCACGCACCGCGCCGCCACCCAGGGGCTGGGTCAGGAAGATTTCGTTGGCACGCTCCTTTTCCCAGCGGTAAGCCCTTTGCAAGGGCAGGTCGGCGGCCTGGATGGTGGTGGTCATGGGGATGTCTCCGGGGTTGAATGACGCGGTTGGCAGAGGGGCTCAGTGGCAAGGGCTGTGGCAAGGGCAGGGGCTGGCCACAGTCGGCTCGGCAGGCGTGGGCCGGACCTGTCGGCCAGCGGCGCAAGGCAGTGCAGCCACTTGACCGGCGGGGGCAGCATGATCACGCCCCTTTCGATGACCAGCACTGGCGGCCCTTTGGCCAATTCGATGGGCGGCAGGTCGGGCGGGCGGGCCAGGCAGGTGATCGCGGATCTCGACCAGGCCCAGGCCCAGGCCAAGGGGACCGGCGCTGGCCTGATGCCAGCGCGTCAGTCCCCAGGCCGGGCTGGGGCTGGGGCTGGGGCTGGGGCTGGGGCTGGGGCTGGGGCTGGGGCTGGGGCTGTCGAAGTTGAAATCCTGGCGCATCGCGCCGCGCGAGACGGTGACGAACATCGTCATCACGGGTGCCTGCGGCGCGGGCGCGGCTCGGCGGGTCGGGCCGGGCGCTCAGCGGGCGCATCGCCAAAAGAATCCCGCTGGTCTGGGGCCGGCGCGGCTGGCGCAACGGCCGCCCCGGGGGCATGCAGGGCCACCGCCATCTCGAAGGCCTGACGGGTGAATGCCAGCACGGCGGCAAACCGGTCGTCGGGCAGCGCGCGCGCGGCGTCGCAGCCGCGGTAGATGTTGGCCAACTCGCGTTCGCGGCTGCCTTGCACCGCCAGCTTGCCCACGCCCAGGGACTCCAGTGTCTTCCACAGTTCGGGGTTGTACTGGCGGGTCAGGGCCATGACCACAGGCAGTGGGTCGCGCCGGCCCAGCACGCCGGCCAGGCGCAGCACCAGGTCAAAAGGCAAGGCAACGATACCGCCCTCAGCCTGGGCAATCAGCTTTTCATCGCCCAGGCCTACCGCCTCGCTCAGCTCTTCCAGGGTCAGGCCGGCCGCCTCACGCCACTGGCGCAACTGGCGCCCGGCCTTGTTCACCGCGGTCTTGGTCTTGGGGTTCTTGATGCGCGCCTGCGCCAAGCTCAAGCCAAGATCGGTGGCACTGCCTGCCACATTGATCAAGGTGTCGGCCCAGCCCCGCACCTGCCGGGCCAACGCCATCAGCGTGGGCTCTTCAACAGGCGCTGGCCGGACAGCGGCCGCGCGGCGCCGAGCCGGGCTGGAACGGGAATCGACCATGGCAGGATCCTTGGGGTATGGGTGGCTCGCAGCAAAACCAGCTTCCGCAGGCCGCTGGAGCATACCGGTGCCGGGCCCCGTCGGCCGGTGAGGTGATCCCGAACAAGCAACCCATTCCGCCCTAGGGACTACCCGCAGGGCAGGCACCATGACGGCGCAGGCATGCTGCTTCTTGCCCACCAGCGCTGCGGCTTGGTCGATCAGATCGCATTGCTCGGGCTTGGCTCGCAGGTGGATCGCAGCGTCACGCATAGGCTGCTCTTCACGATCAAAGGTGCTGGTGTGGACCAACAAGTCTGCGGCATCGGCGACATCCAGCGCATACCTGATTTCGAAGGCCGCTACATGCGCTGTGGCAGCGAAAACGCGAAGCGCGTGCCGTGGCTCCGTTCCGACTGCACCCGCACGACGCTGCCGTGCAACTCGACGATGCGCTTGACGATGGCCAGCCCCAGACCGGCACTGGTGCCGGGTTGTGCCTGCTCGGCGTCGTCGCCCGTGCGCCAGTAGCGCTCAAAGATGTGCGGCAGGTGCTCCTCGGCGATGCCGCTTCCGGTGTCGGACACGCTGATCTCGAACTGCGGGCCGCGCGCCTTCACGGCCAGCGTCACTTCGCCACCGGCCGGAGTGTGGCGCAGCGCGTTGTCGACCAGGTTCTGCAGCACCCGTTCGATCAGCGCGATGTCGGCCGTCACCCGCGCCTGGCCATGGCTGCCGTCGGCCAGCGCCAGGCGCACGCCGCGCTGCTGTGCCGACAGCTGGTTGTTCTGCACCACGTCCTGCAGCAGCTCGGCCAGGCAGAACACCTCGGCCTGGGGCTCCACGCGGCCGGCATCCAGCTTGGACAGCTCGAACAGGTCGCAGATGCGCTGGCCCAACAGCTCGGTGTGGCGCAGCGCCTTGCGCAGGTACTGGCTGCGCGTCTCGACGTCCAGTGCGTCACCGCGCAGCAGCACGGTCTCGACATAGCCGCGGATGTTGGACAACGGAGTGCGCAGGTCGTGCGAGATGCTGCTGACCAGTTCGCGCCGCTGCTGGTCGCTGTCCTCCAGGCGCCTGAACTGGTCGCCGATGCGCTGCTGCTGCGCACGCACGGCGCTGCGCAGGCGGTCGATCTCGTCTCCCGTCGGCCGCAGGTCGGCACCGGCGGCGTCCGGGCGGAAGGTCTCGACCTCGGCCGCCAGGTCGCGCAGCGGCCGGGTCAGCTGGCGCAGCGCCAAGCCGCACACCGCTGCGGCCATCAGCGTGGCCAGCAGCAGGCCTGCTGCAATCTCGCGCAGCGTGGCCGAATTCGCCAGGCTGGCCGACAGCGTGCGCAGGCCCTGCCCGTCCAGCACGATGTACAGGTAGCCACGCGCGTGGCCGGCTGCACCCACCGGCGCCACCGACACCACCGTCAGCTGACCCGCACGGCGTGGGTCGTCGCCCAACACCGGCAGGCTCAGGCCTGGCGCGTCCGCTGCCCCTGCCAACCTCGCCAGCCGGTCCACAGGCCCCAGGTCGACCGCGCGGCCCACCGGATCGGGCCCGGTCAGCCCGTCCAGCGCATGCGCCAGCACCCGGCCTTGGCGGTCCAGCAGGTACACCTCGACCGCCGGGTTGATCATCATCACCAGCTGCGCAAGCTCGGTCATCTGGGCCGGGTTGGGCTGGCCCTGCGCATTGATCAGGTCAACCCGCCGGTGCGCCACCACGTAGCGGGCCAGACCCAGGTTGAGGCGCTGCGTGGCCTCCAGCGTGGCCTGCGCGCTGTAGTGGCGCACGATGAAGAACATCGCCGCGCCCAGCAGCAGGAACAGCGGCACCGCCACCAGCGCCGCGCGCAGATGCAGCGGCCGGCGCGGCCGCGCGCTCATGCGCAGGCCCATGTCATGCCCGCACCTCGAAGCGGTAGCCCACGCCCCAGATGGTGTGGATGTAGGCCGACTCGGCGCGTTCGTCGCCCAGCTTGCTGCGCAGGCGGTTGATGTGGCTGTTGACGGTGTGGTCGTAGCCGTCGTGCCCGTAGCCCCACACATCGGCCAGCAGTTCACTGCGCGTGAAGACCCGGCCCGGGTGCTGCACGAAGTGCCACAGCAGGTCGAATTCACGTGGCGTCAGCACCACCTCGTTGCCGTCCCGCCAGACCCGGCGCTGGTCACGGTCGATGCGCAGCGGCCCGGCGACCACGGCGGTCGCTGGCTTGGGCCCCGGGGTGTCGGTGGCCGCGGGCGCCAGGCCCGACCGGCGCATCAGCGCCTTCACGCGCGCCTGCAGTTCCAATACGCTGAAAGGCTTGGTCAGGTAGTCGTCGGCGCCCAGTTCCAGGCCCAGCACCCGGTCCAGTTCGCTGCCGCGCGCGGTCAGCATCAGGATCGGCAAGCGGGCGCTCTGCGCGCGCACCGCGCGGCACAGGTCCAGCCCGTTCAGGCCGGGCAGACGGATGTCCAGCACCAGGGCGTCCCACGGCTGTGACAGCGCCAACCCCAAGCCATGCGGCCCGTCGTGGGCCAGGGTGACCTGCGCCGGCAGGTCGCCCAGGTGCAGGGCAACCAGCTCGGCGATGTCTTGTTCATCTTCGACGACCAGGATGCGCCGCGGCATTGGGCCACCCGCTGGGTCCGGGGCGGGCTTCACGGGCAGGACCTGCAAGTGAATGGCGGCATGGGGCTGGCGCGGCTGATGCACACGATCGATTGGTCGGGCTGCGATGGCATCGCTTACAGCCCGACGACTGGCTTCACTTCTTCATCTCGTCCTTCGTCGTCATGTCGTCCTTCTTCATCATGTCGTCCTTGGCCATGGTGTCCTTTTTCATCGCCGCCGGCTTCATGGTGTCCTTCTTCATGGTGTCGTGTTTCATGGTGTCCTTGGCCATCGGCGCCTTCTTCATGGCGTCATGCTTCATGCTGTCCTTGGCCATGGGATCGGCCTTCATGTCGTCCTTGGCCATGTCGTTGGCGGCCCACAGCGGGGTGGCGGACAGGCTGATGCAGGCGGCCAGCAGGCCAGCGGTGATGCGGTTCATGGTGAGTCCTTCGGGAGGTGTGGGTGGGGTGGAACGCCGCCACCTTGACAGGCGACAGCCGCAGTCTGGAGACCGGCGCCACCCAAGTCCTCACCAGATCCTCACGGCGAAGTGAAGGATTTGCAGCCTGGCGCCGGCCGGCCATCCAGGATCGGCACGATTTGATGAGACTGCCGTGAGGACCTGCGGTGTCGCGCTGCCGACACTGCCTGACACGGGCCGCCAACCCCCTTGAGCGGCCCGCCACCACCACCCTCACCTCTGGAGATGACCATGCAGCAGACCCGCCGCCACACCCTGGCCAAACTTGCCGCCGCTGTGGCAGCCTTGGCCACCGCAGGCACTGTCACCAGCGCATCGGCGCACGAGCACGATGACGACGGCTACCAGACCGGCATGGTGTTCACCAGCAGCAATGCCGCCAGCGGCAACCAGTTGCTGGTCTACGCCCGCAGCAAGCGGGGCACGCTGTCGCTGCTGACCCGGGTTGACACGGGCGGGCTGGGCAGCGGGGCCGGTCTGGGCTCGCAAGGGGCTGTCACGCTCAGCAGCAACGGCCGCTACCTGCATGTCGTGAATGCCGGCAGCGACAGCGTGTCGACCTTCGAGCTGCGGCCGCACGAACTGCGCCTGAAGTCGGTGGTGCCGTCCGGCGGCCAGCACCCGATCAGCGTGGCCGAGAGCGATGGCACGGTGTTTGTGCTCAACGACCTGGGTCTCGGCAACGTGGTCGGCTTCAGCAACGTGCGGGGCCAACTGAAGCCCCTGGCCGGGGCCAGGGGCAACCTGTCAGTGGCCGGTGGTGCAGGTGCGGCCCAGGTAGGCCTGAACGCGCATGGCGACACGCTGGTGGTCACCGAGAAGAACACCAACAGGCTGAGCTCGTTCACGGTCGGTGACGACGGCCGGCTGGGCGCGCCGGTGGTCACCGCCTCACCCGGGCTGACCCCGTTCGGCTTTGCCTTCACACGCCGCAACACCCTGGTCGTGTCCGAGGCCGTGGGCGGTGCTGCCGGCGCCAGCACCGTGTCGTCGTACCAGGTCAGCCGCAAGGCCGCCGGCACGCCGGTGGTGGTCAGCCCGGCGGTAGCCGACAGCCAGTCCGCAGCCTGCTGGGTGGCGGTGACGCCCAACGGCCGCTGGGCCTTCATCTCCAACACCGGCAGCAGCACCGTCAGCAGCTACAGCATCGCCCCCGGCGGCGCGATCAGCCTGGTGCAGGCCACAGCGGGCCAGACAGGCGCGGGTTCTTCACCGGCGGACTCGGCCATCTCGCCCGAGGGCGACCGCCTGTATGTGCGCAATGGGCGCACGGCGACAATTGCCGCCTATGTCATCGGCGCCGATGGCTCGCTGACGGCCACGCCCTTCGCGGCCGGACTGCCGGCCACCGCCGTCGGTCTGGCCGCGAACTGAAGCGCTCTCAACCCCGCGTGGACCTTGCGCGGGCGGCCGTCGGGCCTTGCCGGCGCGGCCCAATCTCGCCGCGGAAATCCTGCTGGCGCCGGCAGACTTGAATAGGCCGTTCGGACCTGGGCAACTGAATTCGTGCGCTGGTACAACGATGACCACCGACACAGCGGCATCCGCTACGTCACCCCTGGGCAGCGACATGATGGCCAGGATCACGCCATCCTGGCGGCTCGCCACGCGCTGTACGTCAAGGCCCGCGAGCGCCACCCAGCGCGGTGGTCAGGCCCCACACGCGATGGGTCGCCCATCGGCGCAGTCATGCTCAACCCTGAGCGCGACTGCGCCGTAGCAGCACTCTCGACGACTGACGATAAACAGCCGCTGGCTGCGTAAATGAGGCGACAACTACCTTGACGCGCGCCGGATCCGAGCTTCTGTCTGGAAGGTGTCGCGCCGTTGGGAAATGTCGAGTCGCACGACGGCCAGAGAACCGGCGAAAACAAGCCCCAACCAACCAAGAAGCCAAGCAGACCGCCGCAGCCAGCCGTCTCATAGGGTGATCGTTGTGATGTGTGAGCCGAGGAATCCAACGGTTGGGCGTCGGCGGCAGCTGGGCGAAGAGCACAACACCTCATTCGATCTGCGGCAACTCCCGGCCGAAGGGCATTCGCCCGTGAGCAATCAAGGCATGGGACAGACCGACCGCGCATGCGACGCCGTCGAAGACGGGCGCAGCCAGGTGATTGGCAAGCGATGTCGACAGACCACTCAGCACGGCTGCGGCCACGACGATCACCTGGGCATGGGACCGGCGCAGCCGATGCCCGGCGGCCAGAAGCGGCGGCATCAGCACCGATCGGTCGCGCGCCGCATTGGCGCTGAACGCCTCTGGAACATCGGGGGCAGCGCAGCGCACCACAGGCGGCCCGCAGCGCGCGGTCACCGCCGTCAGCGTGTCGCCGGGCAGCATCGCTGAATGCGCAGATTCGGCGAGCCAGCCGGTGATGTGCGCGGAGGTGTTCGGATTGATCAGCAACAGTCGCAGGTGCAGCTCGCGATCACGATCACGATCATTTCAGCCTGCGAAGATCGCCGCGAGATCGACCTCTTCGCTGGTCGGCTCGAGCTTGAGGCTGCTCTCGATATGACCCAGGTGTTCGAGCATCAGGGCCTCGGCACGCGCCACGTCACGGTGCGCGATCGCCTCGATGATGTTCGCGTGCTCGTCGGCCAGGCAGGTGCTGGCCGTGGGCGCGTCGTAGAGCACGATGATCAGGCAGGTCAAGGTGGCGAGCTCGCGCATCTGGCGCGCCAGCGCCGTGTTGCCGGCCTGCTCGGCGATCAAGGTGTGGAATTCGCCGGACAGGCGCACGATCGCGCGCTTGTCGTCGCGGCGCCGGGCATCCTGCTCCAGCGCCAGGTGCCGGCGCAGCCTGGCCACACGTTCCGGCGTCAGGGTCTCGATCAGGCGCCGCACCACGGCAGGTTCGATCAAGCGGCGCGCCTCGAAGACATGCATGGCCTGTTCAATCGATGGTTTGGCCACGTAGGCGCCGCGCTGCGGGATCAGCTCGACGATCTGCTCATGTGCCATGCGCGCCAGCACCTCGCGGATGCGCGCTCGGCTGACGCTGAAGATCTCTGCCAGCCGCTCCTCGACCAGCTTGGTGCCGGGATGCAGGCGGTGCTCGACGATGGCGGCGTAGATCTTCTCGTAGATCTCGTCCTGCGCGTTCTCGCGTTCGAGGCGGGCAGTGACCGGGGACTTGCGCGCGCGCGATGTCGGCATGGCGGGGCCGTTCAGGTGTTCAAGGGAATCCACGGCGTCGGCATGAAGACTGGCCGGGGCGGTCGCGGGCAAGCCGATTTTAGGCACCGGGCGCGAGACCCCGGGCAGCGATGATCGGTGGCCCATGCTCATCGCCAGCCGAACAGCCGACCCCAGCCCTTGACCATGGCGGGGTCGGCACCCGCCGCGCGCAACGCGCCCCAGACGGTGGTGCTGACGGTGTCGAGCAGCGGGATGTCGAACTCGGCCTCGATGGCTTCGGCCAGCGGCGCGGCGTGCAGGTTGGTGCAAAAGGTCGTGATGGCCTGGGGCCTCACTGCGGCAACCTCGGCCATCAGCGAGCGCAGCCGCCCAGGTTCGACCAACGCAAAGTCGTGGTTGACGCGGATGTCGAGGTGACGCTCGGCCACCACCTCGATGCCCAGCGCCCTGTAGTTGTCGACGATGCGCTGCTGCACATCGGCGGTATACGGTGTCACCAGCGCCAGACATCGGATGCCTTGCAAGGCCAACAGCTCATTGAGTGACAGCACGGCCGTCGTCGCCGGGATGCCGGTGCGCGCGGTGATGCGCTCGACCAGCCGCCGGTCGGCGTCGAAGCCCAGCCAACCCGAGGAGGTACCGCTCCAGGCAATGACGTCGACCTTGGCGTCGGCCAGCAGCTCGGCCGCGGCAAGGATTTTGCTGTCGTCGAACTGCCCCAAGGCGCTGTCGGACAGCGCGATCTCGGTCACCTTGAAACGCGCGAAGTGCGCGCTGCAGTTCGGCACGGCAACGGCCAGCGCGCAGGTCAGCGGCTCCAGCGCGGTGTTGGACGACGGCGTCAGCACGCCGATGCGGATGGGGCGGGTCATCTGGTGGTCCTTCAAACAGGGGAATGTGGCGCGGTCAGCCGGTCCGAAGCAGGTCGCCATCGGGTCTGCAGCATGCCCGTCAACAATAATGTCGACATTAGTGTAAACGCCATGGACATAAAACATCCTGTTGACGACACTGTCGACATTCCAGCCGCCAATGACCTCCCGTCCTGGCCTGTAGATTGCCAGGAGCCCTCCATGCTCCTGGTTCTATCCACCGATGCACCAAGACAGGGTAGTCGGAAATGATGTTGACATTCTTGTTGCCAAATACCGCCACGCACCACCTCGGTGCTCTGGAGGTCAGTCGATGACCGCGGCCGCATTCGATCTGGTCATCCGGCAAGCCCGGGTGGCAACGGCCAGCGATGTCTTCGACGCCGACATCGCCATCGACGACGGCCGCATCGTCGCACTGGGCAAGGGGCTGGCCGCGGGTCGGCGCGAAATCGACGCTGGCGGCCGGGTGGTGACGCCCGGCGGTGTCGATGCCCATTGCCACCTCGACCAGCCGATGGCGCCGCCGGTGCGCATGGCCGACAACTTTGACACCGGCACCCGCTCGGCGGCCTGCGGCGGCACCACCACGGTGATCCCCTTCGCGGCCCAGGCCAAGGGCCAGTCGCTGCGCGCCGCGGTAGACGACTACCACCGCCGGGCCGAGGGCCTGGCCCATGTCGACTACGCCTTCCACCTGATCGTCAGCGACCCGACGCCCGAGGTGCTGACGGTGGAACTGCCGGCCCTGATCAAGGAGGGCTACACCTCGTTCAAGATCTACATGACCTACGACGACCTCAAGCTCGACGACGGCCAGATCCTGGACGTGCTGGCGGTGGCGCGCGAGCAGGGCGCGATGGCGATGATCCATGCCGAGAACGCCGACTGCATCGAGTGGCTGACCAAGCGCCTGGAGGCCGCCGGCCGCACCGCGCCGCGCTTTCACGCCCACTCGCGGCCGATGCTGGTCGAGCGGGAGGCCGCCCACCGGGCGATCGCCCTGTCCGAACTGGTCGACGTGCCGATCCTGATCGTGCATGTCTCGGGCCGCGAGGCGGTCGAGCAGATCCGCTGGGCCCGCGCCCATGGGCTGAAGGTGTTTGCCGAGACCTGCCCGCAATACCTGTTCCTGACCGCCGAGGACTTGGGGCTGGACGACAGCTACCAGGGCGCGCGCTGCGTCTGCAGCCCGCCGCCGCGCGACCGGGCCAACCAGCAGGTGATCTGGGACGGGCTGAACGATGGCCTGTTCACCGTCTTCTCGTCCGACCATGCGCCCTTCCGCTACGACGCCCCCGAGGGCAAGAAGCCCGACGGCCAGGAAGTGGCCTTCCGCCACATCCCGAACGGCATTCCGGGCCTGGAGACGCGGCTGCCGCTGCTGTATTCCGAGGGCGTGCTGGCCGGCCGCATGACGCTCAACCGCTTCGTCGAGCTGACCTCGACCAACCCGGCCAAGGCCTACGGCCTGCATCCGCGCAAGGGCACGATCGCCATCGGCAGCGACGCCGACCTGGTGATCTGGGGCGAACGTGAGCTGGTGATCCGCAACGCCGACCTGCACCACGCCGTCGACTACACGCCCTACGAGGGCTTGGCCCTGCGCGCCTGGCCCGACCTCACCCTGGCCGGCGGCGAGGTGGTATGGGATGGCCGGTTCCACCCGCGCCAGGGCCGCGGGCGCTTCCTGCGCTGCGACGCGCCGTCCTTGCTGCCGCGCCCGCGCACGGGGGCATCGACATGAAGCTGCTGCTGATCAACCCCAACATTTCGGACAGCGTCTCTTCGCTGATCCGCGCCGAGGCCGAGCGCACGGCTGCGCCGGGCACCGAGGTCGAGGTGCTGACCGCAGCTTTTGGCGTGGCCTACATCGAGACCCGCTTCGAGGCGCTGATCGGCGCCTATGCCGCGGCTGGACTGGCAGCCGCACACCATGCCCGCTTTGACGCGGTGGTGGTGGCGGCCTTCGGTGACCCCGGCCTGGGCGGCCTGCGCGAGGCCCTGCCCTGCCCGGTGACCGGCCTGACCGAGGCGGCGCTGGCCAGCGCCTGCCTGCTGGGGCAGCGCTTTTCCATCGTCGCCATCTCGCAGCGCATCCGCGCCTGGTACCTCGAGACCGTGCAGCACATCGGGCTTGGAGGCCGGCTGGCCAGCATCCGCGGCCTGGACGAGACCCTGGCCGACATCGGCAATGTGCAGGGCAACCAGAGCGAACGGCTGGTGGCCTTGGCCGAGCGCTGCGTCGACGAGGACGGCGCCGATGTCATCGTGCTGGCCGGCGCACCGCTGGCCGGTCTGGCGCGCAGCCTGCGCGGCCGTCTGCCAGTGCCGGTGGTCGATGGCGTGTCGAGCGCGGTGCGCCATGCCGAGTCACTGGTGGCGCTGCAACCAGGCAGCGCCCGCCGCGGCAGCTTTGCGCCGCCACCGCACAAGCCCAACCACGGCCTCAGCCCGGCGCTGGCGCAACTGCTGGCGCGTGGCGCCGGCGCCTGAAACCCATCATCCACCCCCGCGCCGCAGCCGCGGCAACCGAAGGACCACCATGACCCCCGTCTCCCTCACCCGTTTGCTGGCACCGCTGGCCGTCGCCGCCTCGCTGTTGTTTGCAGCCCATGCCCAGGCCCAGCAGAAGCTGCAGATCGCCGGCAACTTCGCCGGCGAGCACCCCAGCAGCGTCGCCGTCGAACAGGTGTTCAAGAAGGAGATCGCGCGGCTGACCAACAACCAGCTGCATGTCGACGTGTTCCCGGCGATGCAGCTCGGCGGCGCCAAGGAGAACGTCGACGCGGTGCGCTCGGGCACGCTGGCCCTGACCTGGGTCGGCGCGGCCTACCTGTCGCGCATCGTGCCCGAGCTCGAGGCGGTGGCGCTGCCCTTTGTGTTTGCCAACCGCGAGGTCGCGCTGCGCGTGATCGACGGGCCGGTCGGCGACGCCATCGAGAAGAAGCTGCTGGACAAGGGCTTCACCTCGCTGGGCTGGATGGAGCTGGGCATGCGCCACATCACCAACAGCCGCGGCGCCCTCACCAGCGTGGCCGACTTGAAGGGCTTGAAGCTGCGGCTGCAGCCCAGCGAGACCCACCTGGCGAGCTTCCGCGCGCTGGGCGCCAACCCGGTGGCGATGGACGTCAAGGAGCTGTATTCGGCGCTGGAGCAGCGTGTGGTCGACGCCCAGGAGAACCCCTACACGGTGATCTCGGCCTCGCGCTACGGCGAGGTGCAGAAGCATTTGTCGAACTCGGGACACTTCTTCGACTTCATCGCGGTCATCGCCAGCAAGAAGGCGATGGAGCAGATGAAGCCCGAGCACCGCAAGGCGGTGGCCGAGGCCATGGCCACGACCATCGCCTTCCAGCGCAAGCTGGCGATCGAGTCCGAGGCCAAGGCCCTGGCAGAACTGAAGTCCAAGATGACCTACACCGAGATCTCACCGGCAGTGCGCGAGGAGATGCGCAAACTCTCGGCGCCGGTGATCGACGAGGTGGTGCGCAAGCGCGCCGGCAGTGCGCTGGTCGACCAGGTGCTGGCAGAAGCCGCCAAGCGCTGATCTGCCCTGCCGCTACCCGCACAACCGAGCCGATCATGGCCCACCCCATCCTGCCGCCGGTCTACGACACCGGCCCCTGGCACGGCCGCGTGCTGCAATTGCTCGACCGCGGCCTGCTGCTGGCCCTGCTGGCCGCCGTGGCGGTGATGGTCGGCGTGGTCACGGCCCAGGTCGCGCTGCGCTACGGCTTGAACCGGTCGATCGACTGGGCCGATGAGGTTTCGCGCCTGGCCTTTGTCTGGAGCATCTTCCTGGCCGTGCCGCTGGGCGTTCGACAGGGCGCGCACATCGGCATCGACATCGTGGTGGCCAAGCTGCCGCTGGCAGGCCAACAGGCGCTGCGCCGCGGCGCAGCGGTGCTCAGCGCGTTGATGATGGCGGCCATCGCCTGGGCCGCGCTGGGCGTGGCGCGCGAGCAATGGGACGAGCTGATGTCCACGCTGGACTGGAGCGTGGGCTGGTTCATTGCGCCGGTGGGCCTGGGCGCGCTGATCAGTGCCTTGCACCTGGTGCGCATCGCCGCCTTCGGCCCGCCCGCGCCGGCCCTCGGGAGCGCCGAATGAGCGCCGCCGTTGTCATCGGCTTCATGCTGCTGGCCTGCCTGGGCCTGCCGATCGCGTTTGCGATGGGCGTGGCCGCGCTGCTGGCGCTGTGGGCCACCGGCGTCGATTTCTCGATGGTGCCGCAGCGCATGATGCACGCGGTCAACTCCTTCCCGCTGATGTCGATCCCGTTCTTCATGCTCGCCGGCGAGCTGATGATCAAGGCCGGCATCGTCGAGCGGCTGATCGGCCTGGCCAACTCGGTGGTGGGCCGGGTGCGCGGCGGCATGGCCCATGTGACCATGCTGGCCGGCGCCGGCCTGGCCACGGTGTCGGGCGCGGCAGTGTCCGACGCCAGTGCGCTGTCGGCCATCCTGGTGCCCTCGCTGAGCAAGATCTACGACCGCAACTTCGCTGCGGCCATCGTCGCCGCCGCGGCCAATCTCGGGCCCATCATCCCGCCGTCGGGGGCGATGATCGTCTACGCCTTCATGGCCGGCTCGTCGGTGTCAGTGGGTGGCATGTTCATGGCCGGCGTGGTGCCCGGCATCGTCATCTGCACCGGCTTCATGCTGCTGTGCTCGTGGATCGCCGGGCGGCGCGGCTGGTCGGTCACCGGCGAGCCTTTCCAGTGGCAGCGCGTGCTGGCCGAACTGCGCCGCTCGGTGATCGTGCTGGCGATGCCGGTGGTGGTCATCGGCGGCATCGTCGGCGGCGCCTTCACCGCCACCGAGGGCGCAGCGATCGCCGTCGTCTACTCACTGGTCATCGGCTTCTTCATCACCCGCCAGCTTGGACTGCGCGATCTGCCCGGCATCGTGCTGCGCGGCGCCATCACCTCGGCGGTGGTCGGTGCCTTGATCGCCTTCGCCTCGATCATCACCTACCTGATGACGGTGGACCTGCTGCCGCAGACCCTGTCGGACTTCCTGCGCGCCACCACCAGTGACCCGCTGGTGTTCATGCTGATGGTCGCGGCGCTGCTGTTCGTGGTCGGCATGTTCCTGGAGTCCAACGCCGCCTACATCATGCTGGTGCCGCTGCTGCACCCGATCGCCTTGCAGTACGGCATCGACCCGCTGCACTTCGGTTTTCTGTTCGTGCTCAACCTGGTAATCGGCATGCTCACGCCGCCGGTGGGCGTGGTGCTGTTCGTCGTCAGCGGCGTGACCAAGGTGCCGATGCGCGAGCTGGTGCGCGCGGCCTGGCCCTTCATCGCACTGATGTACGGCGTGCTGCTGCTGTGCATGCTGTTTCCGGCCATCGTCACCACGCTGCCGCGTGCGCTGGGCTATTGAGGGCTGTTGATGCCTATTGATCCCCATTGATGCCAGCGTCGGCCCCGAGTCTCTCCGCCCCTCCCACCCCACTGCAAGGAATCCGCAAATGACCCGCCTGAAGATCACCCTGGCCACGCTGGCGCTGGCCGCCGGCTGTGCCACCGGCGCGCTGGCCGAAGATCGCATCTCGTTCAAGGTCGTCGGCCAGCCCGCGGCCACCGGCATGATCCAGAAGAACAAGGAAAAGCCCTTCTTCGATGACTTCGCCAAGCGCACCGGCCTGGCCATCGACGCCGACTACAAGTCGATCGACTCGCTGGGCATCAAGGACACCGAGCAGCTGCGCGTGATGAAGGCCGGCCTGTTCGATATCGTCTCGCTGCGGGTGTCGCAGAACTCGCGCGACGAGCCCACGCTGCTGGGCCTGGACCTGGTCGGCGCCGCACCCGACTACGAGACCGCGCGCAAGGTCTACGACGCCTATGCCGACACGCTGGACCAGCGCCTGCAGAAGAACTTCCAGGTCAAGCTGCTCGGCGTCTGGCCCTTCGGCCCGCAGATCCTGTTCTGCAAGAAGCCGATCGCCAGACTGGCCGACCTCAAGGGCATGAAGGTGCGGGTCTATGACCAGAACCTGGCCAAGTTCATCGAGTCGGTCGGCGGCACACCGGTGCCGCTGTCGTTTACCGAGGTGCACCAGTCGCTGTCGCTGGGCGTGGTCGATTGCGCCATCACCGGCCCGAGCTCGGCCAACTCATCAAACTGGCCCGAGGTCACCACCCACCAGTACCCGATCGGCTTCCAGATGGCGCTCAACGGCTACGCCATCACGCTCAAGGCCTGGAACCGGCTCAATGCCGAGCAGAAGACCAAGATGCAGGCGGCTTTCAAGACCCTGACCGACGACATCTGGGCCTATTCCAAGGAGCTGACCCAGGACGCGCTGAACTGCAACGCCGGCAAGGACCCCTGCACCACCGGCAAGAAGTTCAGCCTGGTCAACGTGCCGGTGCAGGCCGAGGACGTGGCCACGCTGCGCAAGGCGGTGGCCGCGGTCTCGCTGCCAACCTGGGCCGAGATCTGCGACAAATCCAACCCCGGCTGCTCCGATGCCTGGAAGAGGACCGCCGGCAAGGCCATCGGCATTCAGTAACACCTCGGCTGCGGCCGACCCCTGGCCGGCCGCGGCCCACCGACCCAAAGGAAACATCATGAGAGACGCCACCGAGCGCTGGCTGGGCACCCTGTTCGGCCTGATTTTCATGGCCCTGTCGCTGGTCGTCACCGTAGAGACGGTGATGCGCAAGGCCTTCAACATATCACTGCAGGGCGCCGACGAACTCGGCGGCTACTCACTGGCCGTGGGCGCCACCATCGCCTTCAGCCTGGCGCTGATGGGCCGCACCCACATCCGGGTGGATGTCTTTCACGACCGACTGCCGGCCTGGCTGCAGACGGGCCTGAACTGGCTGTCCATCGTCTGCCTGGCGGCCTTCGCCGTGCTGATGGCCTGGCTGGCGTGGTACGTGCTGCAGGACTCGAAGGCGTACATGAGCGTGTCGCAGACACCCTGGGCCACGCCGCTGAGCTACCCGCAAGGGGCCTGGTTCGCCGGCCTGGCGGTGTTTGCGCTGGTGGCGTTGGGCTTTGCGCTGCATGCCACGCGGCTGTTGCTGGCCGGGCGCAGCGCCGAACTGGATCATGCCTACGGCCCGCGCACAACCAAGGACGAGGTCGACGAGGAACTGCAGGACCTGAAGACCCGCTCGGCGCCAGAGCTTGCCGCCAGCGCCGCCGCCACCGCCACCGGAGCCCTGGCATGAACGTCACCTACATCCTGATCGCCTTTGGCGCGATGCTCGGCATGATGCTGGTAGGGTTGCCGATCGCGGTGGCTATGGCCGGCGTCGGCATCGTCGGCGGCCTGCTGGCCTACGGCCTGCCGTTCATCAATTCCATCGCCCCCGTGGTCTGGGGCGTGCACAACGACAACTTGCTGACGGCGATCCCGCTGTTTGTGCTGATGGGCGAGCTGCTGCTGCGCTCGGGCATCGCCGACCGCATGTTCGGTGCGCTGGCGGCCTGGCTGGGCCGATTGCCCGGCGGCCTGCTGCACACTGGCATAGGTTGCAGCGCTCTGTTCGCAGCCACCTCGGGCTCGTCGGTGGCCACCGCGGCCACCATCGGCACGGTGGCGCTGCCGTCGCTGCACAAGCGCGGTTATCCAATGCACCTGTCGCTGGGCTCGATCGCCGCCGGCGGCACGCTGGGCATCCTGATCCCGCCGTCGGTCAACATGATCATCTACGGCTCGCTCACCGACACCTCGATCGGCAAGCTGTTCATCGCCGGCATCATCCCCGGCCTGCTGCTCACCGCATGCTTCATGGTCTTCATCGCGCTCTATGCGCTGACCACCGGCCAGACCATGCGCGAGGAAAAGGTGCCGCTGGCCACCCGGCTGCGCCTGCTCAAGGACCTGGTGCCACCGGCAGTGGTGTTCTTCATCGTCATGGGCAGCCTGTACAGCGGCCTGGCCACCACCACCGAGTCGGCCGCGCTGGGCGTGGTGGCCTCGATGGGCTTTGCCGCCAGCAGCCGCAAGCTGAACTGGACGCTGCTGCAGCATTGCTTCGTGCAGACCGCCAAGACCAGCGGCATGATTCTGCTGATCATCACCGCGGCCTTCATCCTCAACCTGGCCATCAGCCTGACCGGCGTGGCCGAGGCGATGACCGCCTGGGTCACCTCCTTCGGCCTGACGGCGGTGCAGATGCTGCTGGTGCTGATGGTCTTCTACTTCGTGCTGGGCATGTTCATGGACGTGCTGTCGATGATGGTGGCCACCATCCCCATCACCTTCCCCATCGTCACCCACCTGGGCGTCGACCCGGTCTGGTTCGGCATCTTCATCGTGCTGATGTGCGAGCTGGGCATGATCACGCCGCCGGTGGGCATGAATTTGTTCGTCGTTCACGGCATCCGGCCCGACAAGGGCGGCATCCGCGATGCGATGGTCGGCGCCGTACCCTATGTGGTGATCATGGTGTTGTTCACGCTGCTGCTGATCGCGGTGCCGGGCATCGCCACCTGGCTGCCGGGCAAGATGTGAGGCGCGTCGGATGAACACCCCCTTGTGGCAGCTGTCTGCCAGCGCGATGGCGCGCCGCTACCGGACCGGCGAGTTGACACCGCTGGCCATGGCCCAGGCCTGCCTGGAACGGCTGGAGGCCGTCAACCCAAGTTTGAATGCGGTGGTGGCGCGTCGCGACGACAGGCTGCTGGACGAAGCCGAGGCGTCAACCCGTCGCCATGCCAGCGGCCAAGCCCTTTCGGCGCTTGACGGCATCCCGCTGACGGTCAAGGACAGCCTGCTCAGCGCTGACCAGCCGACCACCTGGGGCACGGCGGCATTGCGTGGCCACTGCACGGGGCAGGATGAGCAGGCGGTTGGGCGCGCCCGTGCCGCTGGCGCCTTGATCGTGGGCAAGACCAACGTGCCCGAGTTCGCGCTCGAGGGCTACACCGCCAATCCGCTGTTCGGCGCCACTGGCAATCCCTGGGCGCCGCAGCTGACGCCGGGAGGCTCCAGCGGCGGCGCGGTGGCGGCCGTGGCGGCGGGCATCGCACCGCTGGCCATCGGTCAGGACGGCGGTGGTTCAATCCGCAGGCCGGCCTCGCACACCGGGGTGGTCGGGCTCAAGCCGTCGCTCAGTGCCTGGCCACGCCAGCATGTGCTGCCCAGCCTGCTGCTCGATTTCGAGGTCATCGGCCCGCTGGCGCGAACCGTTGAAGACACCCGTCTGCTGTTCGACGCCTTGCGCGGTCCGGCATCCACCGATCGCTCCTCGCTGGCCGCGGCACTGGCGGCCACACAGGCAGCAGCCCGGCCCAAGCGCGGCGCGCTTGCCCGCATCCTGTATATCGAACGCCTTGGTGCGGCACCGCTGGATCCGCAGATCGCCACCAGCGTGGGACGCGCGGTTCGAACCCTCGCCGGCATGGGCCACCCGGTGGACGTCGGCGCGTTGCCGCTCGATCTGGACTTCTTCGCCGAGGCCTGGCCGCAGATCAGCCAGATCGGCCTGGCCCGGATGTTCGAGCAGTTCCCCCAGTGGGCGTCGCAGGCGTCGGCCAAGTACCGCGACATGGCCGACGCCGGCCGCCGCTTGCCGGCCACCCGCCTGCTGCAGATCATCGAGCAGGTCGCCCAGTTGCGACGCGCCTGTGCGCTGTTGTTCGAGCGTTTCGACCTGATCCTGATGCCATCGGCCGCCGCCTTGCCCTGGTCGAAACAGCAGGCTTACCCGACGCAGATCGATGGCCACGCGGTCGGGCCGCGCGGCCATGCGATCTACACCGGCTGGGTCAACGCCGCGGGGCTGCCGTCGCTGGCATTGCCTGCCGAGCCGTCGATCGAGGGCTTGCCGATCGGCTTCCAGGTGATCGGCGCCTTCGGCCACGACGATGACTTGCTGGCGCTGGGCGAAGCGTTCGAAGTGCAGGCACCCTGGGCCCATCGCTGGCCGGCACTGTGATGACACGCGTCGACATGCAAGCGCTTGACGACATCGCAAGATTGCTCGTCGCCGCCCGGGTCAACCGGACAGCCGTGCCGGCGGCCGGGCTGGATCTGCCCGACGCCGAAGCCGCCTATGCGGTACAGCATGCGGTGGCCGCGGCGATGGGCTGGTTCAGACATGGCCCGGCGCAGCACTGGAAATCGGGCGGGCCTTCACGCCAGTCCATGCTCACCCATGCTCCGCTGCCACCCGACGGGGTCTGGGCCAGCCCGGCCGATGCATCCAGCTGGCCGTTCCTGCGGCGTGGCATCGAGGCCGAGGTGGCCCTGCGGCTGGGCTGCGGGGTCGACGCCGATCAGGCTGCATCGCTGCAGCCGGCACAGCTTGCCGGCATGTTTGACGCCATGTGCGTGGCCATCGAGGTCGTCGATTCGCGCTGGGCCGAGGGCCTGAGCGCACCGGCGATGGCCAAGCTGGCCGACCTGCAGTCGCATGGCGCACTGGTGCTGGGCGACTGGCTGCCGTTCGAGGCGCGTGACTGGTCGGCACAGGTCTGCCGGGTGCAGATCGGCGCCAATCCGCCGATCGAGCGCCGCGGCAGCCATGCGCTGGCCGATCCACTCTACGGTCTGCCGGCCTGGCTGCGCCATGCCACGGCCGGCGGACAGCGTTTGTCACCGGGCACCGTGGTGACCACGGGCACCTGGGTCGGCATCCTCGATGCCGACACCGGCGCCCGCGTGACGGTCGAATTTCCCGGCATCGGCCAGGCGTCGATCCAGCTCTGAAAGCCGGCGCCGACCTGCACCGGCGGCGCCGCTCAGGCCGCGCTGCGACCCTTGCCGAAACATCCTCGACATCCTCAACATCCGAGACCCCCATGATCAGCCTGAACCAGCACAGCAGCGGCCGTCACTTCCTGCAGATCCCCGGCCCCAGCCCGGTGCCCGACCGCATCCTGCGGGCCATCAGCCTGCCCACCATCGACCACCGGGGCCCCGAGTTCGCAGGCCTGGGCAAGAGGGTCATCGCCGGCCTGCAGCAGGTCTTTGGCACCCGCCACCCGGTGGTGATTTACCCGGCCTCCGGCACCGGCGCCTGGGAAGCGGCGCTGGTCAATGTACTGAGCCCCGGCGACACCGTGCTGATGTACGAAACCGGCCACTTCGCCTCGCTGTGGCACAGGATGGCGCTGCGCCTGGGCCTGAAGCCCGAGTTGCTGGCCTTGCCAGGCATCGACGAGACCGGTCTGCCGTGCAGTTGGCGGCACGGCGTGCAGGCCGAGCTGATCGAGCAGCGCCTGCGCCAGGACAGCGGCCACACCATCCGGGCCGTGTGCGTGGTGCACAACGAGACCTCGACCGGCGTGACCTCCGACATCGCCGCGGTGCGCCGCGCCATCGACGCCGCCCGGCACCCGGCGCTGCTGATGGTCGACACGATCTCAGGCCTGGCCAGCGCCGATTTCCGGCACGATGAGTGGGGCATCGACGTCTCGGTCAGCGGCTCGCAGAAGGGCCTGATGTTGCCGCCGGGCATCAGCTTCAATGCCTTGTCGCCCAAGGCCATCGAGGTCAGCAAGAGCGCCAAGCTGCCCAAGGCCTTCTGGGCCTGGGACGAGATCGTCGAGATGAACCAGACCGGCTACTGGCCTTACACGCCCAACACCAACCTGCTCTACGGCCTGAGCGAGGCGCTGGACATGCTGCTGGAGCAGGGGCTGCCTGTCGTGTACGCCCGCCACCAGCGTTGGGCCCAGGGCGTTCGCGCAGCGGTGCAGGCCTGGGGCCTGCCGATCCAATGTGCCGACGAGTGCCTTTGTTCGCCGGTGCTGACCGGCTTGATCACGCCTCACGGCCTCGATGCCGACGCCTTGCGCCGTCTGATCCATCAGCGCTTCGACCTCTCGCTCGGCGCCGGGCTGGGCAAGCTCAAGGGGCGGATGTTGCGCATCGGCCATCTCGGCGACTGCAACGACTTGACGCTGATGGCAGCACTCTGCGGCGTCGAAATGGGGCTGAAGCTGGCTGGCGTACCAATGAAGGCCAGCGGTGTCGCAGCGGCGATGGCATCGTTCGAGGTGGCTGGGCGATCAACTGGACATCTGGCTGGACTCGAAACGTCTTGAGGCGTCGACTCGAGCGGGCTACCAGAGCGCGATCAAGTTCTGGAAGCTGGCGATGGCGGGCAAGCAGCTAGTTCCACTGGGTGAGAAGGCCCTGCGTGCGTTAAAACCGAGCGACATCATGACCGTGCCCGCCGCGCGCCCCGAACTGACCGGCAAGACGGTGAACAACTACGTGTCGGTGCTTCGGGAGGCCCTGGACCTGGCAGTCATCGGCAAGGTGCTGAAAGCGAACCCTGCGGACAGCATTGCCCGCGCAAAGCACCAGAAGCCGCCGCCCGATCCGTTTTCCCGTGAGGAAGTGGAGTCGATCATCACGGACATGCCAGAGCACTACCCGGACCAGGTCGTGAACTACGAGGAGTTCAAGTTCTTCACCGGCTTGCGCACGTCAGAGAGCTTCGGCCTTCGCTGGCCCAACGTCGACCTGCCATCCAAGCAGATTTGGGTCACCCAGAACATCGTCAGGGGCGTCGAGAAGGACAACACCAAGACGAACACGGCCCGTTACGTCGCACTCAACAGCCGCGCGCTGGCGGCGCTGCAACGGCAGAGAAAGCACACCCAGGTGGGCGGAGCCCATGTCTTCCTTGACCCGCGCTACGGGGCGGCTCGCTGGAGGAACGTGCGTTCAGGCGCAGCTACTGGGAGCCTACGCTCAAGCGCCTGGCCATCCAGTACCTTGCGCCGTACACCACAAGGCACAGCTATGCCACGATGATGCTTGTGGCCGGCATGAGATAAGCCTTCTGCACGCGCCAGCTCGGACGCTCCGTGGAAATGTCGCTGCGGACCAATTCGAAGTGGCCGGATGGCGACCAAAACGCACTTGGAATGAACCGCCTGGAGACGGCACTCGGCGCGAATGAATCCCTGGAACATCCCCAAGATGGGGGGAATCAAGCAAGTAGTTGATTCTTCAGGGACATCTTGGGGTGGCTGATGGGACTCGAACGGCGCACGTAGGTTCTTGTCTCTATTGAGGAAAATCAACCGAAGAACAGTCGCTGTTCCCCTTCCTGTTCCCCTACACCGCATACGCTGCAAAGAGACTTCGAACCAATAGCATTCTGCATCGTCCCACGCAAGCAAGCAACGTCTCGTGCGGCCCCTTGCGGTTGTCCCAATATCGTCATCCGACCACGTGGCCGAACGCCTCGGTCAGCTGCGTATTGCGCACCAAAGGCGCCCCGATTCCGATCCAAAATCGCCATCAGTTCCGATTCGATCTCGCCACTGATTCCGACCGAGGTCAGCCGCCACGATGGCCCATTTGGGGGCGGAGACAGAAATTGGCTGCTACTGGGCGAAAGGACGCTTCCAGGTCACCGTCAGGTTGGCGAGGGGAAGCGGCCGCTCAGGGGCGAAGATCGAAGACCCGGACTCGACCCAAAGGCGCCGGCGGTACGTTTTCGGTCGTGTGACCGCTCCACTTTAGGAACAGACGCTCGCCGAGCACGTCGAGAAATTAGAGTCGCGAAACGTCGGTAGGTTACGGCTGGCAATCGCTGACCGGGAGTGGATCGTGGATGGAAGACGCCCCCGAAGCTGGCATGCTGGCAATTTCGACACTCCACCCTTGCCTGACGCAGACGAGCGTCGACTTGGTCGGCTTCGCATTCGCACGGCCTAGACGTTCGCAGATTGCGTCGGTGTGCGGCAAACTTGTCGCCCAGACCAACGAAAGAGACCGAAATGCAAAGCGACCCGAAAGTCATCCATTGGCTGCAAGCCCAGCTCAAGAACGAATTGACGGCCATCAACCAGTACTTCGTGCACTACCGCATGTTCAAGCATTGGGGCTTCGAGCGGATGGCGAAGAAGGAGTACGAGGAGTCGATCGGCGAGATGAAGCATGCCGACGCGCTGATGGAGCGCCTGTTTACGCTTGACGCCCTGCCGAATCTGCAAGACCTTGGCAAGTTGATGATCGGCGAGACGCTGGTCGAAGCGCTGGGCTGCGACCTCAAGTCCGAGCAAAGCGCCCAGGCCACCGTGAAGGACGCCATCGCGCAGTGTGAACTGTCGCGCGACTACGTCTCGCGCGAGCTGTTTCAACAAATCCTCGCAGACACCGAAGAGCACATCGACTTCCTGGAAACCCAGCTAGAGCTGGTAAGCAAGGTCGGCGAGCAGAACTACCTCCAGTCGCAACTCGTCTCCTGATCGGCGCCAGGGGCCGCCTCGTCGGTACGGCAGTTTTTTGAGAGGTCGTCACTCGGCGCTTGCAAATGCGAATCATTCGCGTTACACTGCGAACATGATAGTTTGCGTCTGCCACCGGGTCTCCGACCGCGACATCGCCCGCGCTGCACAGAGCGGCTGCATTAGCTTTGATGAGCTGCAGTTCGAACTGTCCGTGGCAACGGCCTGCGGTAAGTGCCACGACTGCGCCCGCGAGACGTTCCATCACCAACTTGGACAAGCGGGAGCCTCGCGGACCCGATCAGATTGCGGCGCCCTTTCGAAGCTCGGCACGGTCATCCACATCGCCGCCCATCAGCAACCCGACACGATGGCGCCGGCCATCGCCTGACCGATGCCCAGGTCTCGCTCCGCCCATGAACCGGACTCGTTGCCGATGCAGCCTTCGGTCGAGCCGGTCGCCTCGCTACCGAAGAAGGAATTGGCAGCGCCTTACGCCCGCCGCTGGCGAAGCACCGAGCTCTTCGGGCCCGGGCAGGAAATCGAAATTGAACACGGCCAGGCGGTCTATCGGCTGCGTCTCACCTCCCTAGTCTTACTGTGTCAAAAATTTCGCCTCGTGTTTGGACGCAGACAACATGGGCATCGTGGCAGTGACCTAAGTAAGGCTGCGGCGATACGCAGTCGCAAAGTCGTGATGGACGATGGGACGTGGCGCTGAGTGCGAGG
>JANNZD010000045.1:0-18047 GCA_031410435.1 Betaproteobacteria bacterium
GCCTGCACCAGCTCGGTGGTGATCCAGCTGGCCACGGCGGGCACGGCGGCGGCATCGGCAGCCACCACAAAGTGCGCCAGCCACAGGTCCAGCGGGTCGAGCAGGCTGCGGCCCTCGCAGGCGGCGGCGCAGCGCATCAGCGCCACCAGCTGGCGCCAGCGCCGGTCCGACACCACCAGGCCCAGGTCGGCACAGTGCTGGCGCAGGCCGCCCAGCGCCTGCAGCACGGCCTGGCCCAGGGCGACCGTGGCGGGCCGCGCCAGCAGCCCGGCGCGCGCGGCCGGGGTGAAGGGTGCGGGCAGCGCCGGCGCGGTGGCGCCATCGTCGAGCTGCAGCAGCGCCGCAAAGGCGTCGTCGCCCACTGGCGCCACTGGCACGCGCAGCAGGAAGCGGTCATGGAAGGCGAGCAGCGATTCATCGGCCGGCGCCTCGTTGCTGGCCCCCACCACGCTGATCAGCGGGGTGCGCAGGCGCGCCGCGCCGTTGTCGTATTCGCGTTCGTTCAGCAGGGTCAGCAGGGCATTGAGGATGGCCGAATTGGCCTTGAAGACCTCGTCCAGGAAGGCGATGCCGGCGGTGGGCAGGTAGCCGTCGATCAGGCGCTCGTAGCGGTCATCCTCCAGGGCCTTGAGCGAGAGCGGGCCGAACAACTCCTCGGGCGTGGAGAAGCGGGTGAGCAGGCGCTCGAAATAGCGGGCCCCGGCAAAGGCCCGGTGCAGGCGCCGCGCCAGCTCGCTCTTGGCGGTGCCGGGCGGGCCGATCAGCAGCACATGCTCGCCGGCCAGCGCGGCCAGCAGCAGCAGGCGGGTGGCGGCCTCGCGCTCGAGCAGGCCATGCGCCAGCGCGGCCAGGTGGGCCTGCAGGCGGGGCCGCCAATCGATGCCGTCCAGGGTGGCGCCTGGCGCTGCGGCAGTAGGGGTACAGGGCATGGCCACGATTGTGGCCAGTTCGACGCCGGCGCGGGCCGGGCCCCGTCAGGTCACCGGTGCGGTGCGGTGTCCGGGCGGTTGTCGGGGCCTTGGTCGGGGCCTTGGTCGGTCGGCGCACCCGGCGCCGGCGTTACCGGCCGCCTGGGCCGCAGCGACGGCAGCGGCTGGGTGCTGCGGCCGGCCTGCTTGACCTGGTACATCGCGGCGTCGGCGCTGCGCAGCAGCTCACCGGCGGTGTTGCCGGCCTCCGGGTAGCGCGCCATGCCCATGCTGGCGCCCACCTGCAGCACCAGCGCGCCGATGTGCATGGGCTCGGCCAGCACCAGCATCAGTTTGTCGGCCACCAACAGGCCGTCCTGGTCGTTGGCCAGGGTACTGAGCAGCACCACGAACTCGTCACCGCCCAGGCGCGCCACCATGTCGGCGCTGCGCAGCGCGGCCTGCAGGCGGCGGGCCACCTCGCACAGCACCTGGTCGCCGACCGCGTGGCCATGGCTGTCGTTGATTGGCTTGAAGCGGTCCAGGTCGATGAACAGCAGGGCCAAGGCCTCGTGGCGCCGGCTGGCCCGCGTGATCGCCTGCTGCAGATGGTCTTCCAGGCGCAGGCGATTGGGCAGGCCGGTCAGGCCGTCGTGGTAGGCCAGCTGGGCCAGCTGGTCGGCCAGGCGCTGGCGTTCGGTGATGTCATAGGCGATGGCCAGGAAGCCGCTCACCGCACCGCTGCTGTCATGCAGCGCCGAGACGGTGAAGGACGCCGGCACCCGGCCGCCGTCGCGGCGGTTGATGTGCAGGCTGCGCTCGGTGCCGCGCGGCAGGCCGGCCGGCGCGCCCGCCGACCGACCCTGGGCACCGGCCGGGGCCGGGCGCTGCTGCAACATGGCCTGCAGGGTGTGCAGATCGTTGCGGTCCAGAAAGCTGCCCAGGCTGTGGCGGCCCACCTCGGCCGGGGCCTGGCAGCCCAGCAGGCGCTCGGCGGCCGGGTTCAGGGCCTGGATGCCGCCCTGGGCGTCGGTGACGATCAGCGCAAAGGCGGCATGCTGGAACACCGCCTCGCGCAGCTCGTCGGCGGCGCGCAGGGCTTGGGCGGCAGCGGCGATGCGGGCCTGCGCGGCCTCGGCCTCGCTCAGGTCGCGCACCAGGCCCACATACTGGCGCTGGCCATCGACCATCATCTCGCTCACCCCCAGGTCGATGGGAAACAGGCTGCCGTCGGCGCGCCGGGCTTGCCGGGGCTGGCGGCGGCCGGGGTGGGCGACGGGCTCGCCGGGGGTGCCCGGGGCCGGCTCCAGCCATTGGCTGACCCGGGCTGCCGGGCCCAGCGGCATCAGCAGGCTGAGCGGGTGGCCCAGCAGGCGCTCGGCCGGGTGGCCGAAAATCGCCAGCGCGGCCCGGTTGGCGCTGAGCACGGTGCCGTGGTGGTCCAGGGTGAGGATGCCGTCGACGGTGCTGTTGAACACCGCGTCCAGCCGCGCGGCGCTGGCGCGGGCCTGCTGGCTCATGGCCAGCGCCAGTTGCTGGGCCCGGTGCTGCAGCAGCGACAGGCGCGCCGCCAGCAGGGCCAGCAGCAGGCTGATCGACAGGCCGCCGCCCAGCAGCAGCAGCGGGAAGGCCGCGCGCCGGTGGTCGACATGGGGCCGGGCCACCTCGATAGTCCAGGCGCGCCCGGCCATGGCCAGGGTGTGCTGGCGGCGGTCCTGCACCTGCGGCGCGGCGCCGGCATCGCCGCGCAGCGCCGGAATGGCGTCGGCCTGCGATCGGGCCACCACGTTGGCCGGGGCCGCTGCAGCGGCGTCGTCAGGGTCGATCAGGCCACTGTCGGTCACCTGCACCTGGTAGCGCGCCTCGCCCCGGCTGGGCAGGGTGTCGCGCAGCAAGTCCTCGGGCAACAGTACGCCGCTGATCAGCCCCTGAAAGGCGGCGCGCCGCGCATCCAGCGTGTCGGTGGGCGCGCCGTGGCGGTAGATCGGCAGGCGCACCAGCAGGCCGGTGCGCTGTTGCAGCAGTTGCACCGGCCCCGATGCCTGGGCCTGGCCGCTGTCGCGGGCCCGCTCGGCCAGGGCGCGGCGCCCGGCGTCGGCGCTGATGTCGAGGCCGAAGGCCGGCTCGTTGCCGCGCATGGGCTCGCTGAAGGTCACCACCAGATGGTGGTCGCGCGGGCCGGGCGGATGGATCTGGAAGGCGGGGTAGCCGGCTGGGGCTATCGACCGGTCGGCCCGGACCGCGGCTTCAAAACCCGGAACCTGGGCGGCGCTGACCCGCTGCGCATACTGCACCGCCAGCAGGCCGGGGAAGCGAACCTGCACCCGCAACTCGTTGTAGAAGCTGTGGAATTCACTGCGCGTGACCTCGCTGCTGGCCCGAAACAGCGCCTGGAATCCGCTCAGCAGATCCAGCTGGTGCTGGATGCGCTGGCCGATGTTGCTGAAGCTCAACTCGCTGAAGCGGTCGAATTCCTCATCGGCCTGCTGCGCCAGGTAACCCGCGGCAGTCTGCCAGGCCCACAGGCTGGCCAGGCTGCCGGCCAGCAGCAGCCCGGCCGCCAGCGCCATCGGCCAGCGCCGGCTGGGCGGTGCCCCGAGGGCGGGCGCAAGGCGGGCGGGCGGGGCGAGCATGACCGGTTGTCGGCCGATCCGGGGCCGGCTTGAGTGCCACCCGTGGCGCGCTGGCTGGCGCCCGGGCCGGGGCCGCAGCCGGGCCGCTGAAGCCGCGGGTCCATCGACACAGCATGAAGGCATAGGGGTCGGCCAGGCCGTAGGAGCCTGTCGGGCTTTGGGTCAGGCCCGAACCAAAGCCCGAAGGCGCCTAGTCGGCGCCCAGCAGCCAGGCCTGGCCATGGCCCGCCAGTTGGCGCTCGATCTGGTCGGGCAGGCCGCCCACCCGCGCCTGGGCCTGCGTTTGCACCTGGGCCGCAGCGTCGGCCTGGCCGGCGTCGGCCCTGCGCTCGGGGTAGAAATAGCGCATCAGCCATCGGGGCGGGTGGGCGCCAGGGGGGGGTGGCTGGCTGATGCCAGCCGCCGTTGTGTCAGGACGGGACGGCGGCTCCCGGCCGCGCCGACACCCGGCCTGGTGCTATGCACGCGCCGACATATCGCGGCGCTGCGGCGCCGCGGCAAGAATCGCGGCCTGCTGCCCACCATGGACGCCTTCTCCCAAAGCCTGGCCCTTGCGCTGGGCCTCCTCACCCAGGCCGACGCCACGCTCTGGCGCATCGTCGGGCTGTCGCTGCGCGTCAGCGCCACGGCCTGCGCGCTGGGCGCCGGGCTGGGCCTGCTGCTGGGCGCCTGGCTGGCGGTGGCGCGCTTCCCGGGCCGCGCCGCCATGGTGGGGCTGCTCAACACCCTGTTGGCGCTGCCGTCAGTGGTGGTCGGGCTGATCGTCTACCTGCTGCTGTCGCGCTCGGGGCCGCTGGGCGCCTGGGGCATCCTGTTCACGCCCACCGCGATGGTGATCGCGCAGAGCATCCTGGTGGTGCCGCTGATCGCCGCGCTGGCGCGCCAGCTGGTGGCCGACGCGCTGCGCGAGGGCGGCGACGAGCTGCAGGCCATGGGCGCCGGGCCGCTGCTGTCGGCGCTGCTGCTGTTGGCGCACGAGCGGCTGGCGGTGCTGACGGTGCTGCTCACCGCCTTCGGCCGCGCGGTGGCCGAGGTGGGCGCGGTGATGATCGTCGGCGGCAACATCGACGGCGTCACCCGCGTGATGACCACCGCGATCGCGCTGGAGACCAGCAAGGGCGACCTGCCGCTGGCGTTGGCGCTGGGCCTGGTGCTGCTGGGGGTGGTGGCGCTGGTCAACCTGGCCGTCGGCCTGACCCAACGTCAGCGCCCGGCCGGCGCCCCGGCCCTGGCCCCGGGGCTGACCGGATGAAGCTGCCGCCGGACGCCCGGCCCGGCCCCGTCAAGGCGCAGGCGGCGGCCCCCCGGCCCGGCAGCGGCGCGGCGCTGATCGGGCTGCAGGGCGCGTCGGTGCATTTCGGCGCCCAGTTCGCGCTGCGCGACATCAGCCTGCAGCTACACCGGGGCGACCGCATCGCGCTGGTGGGCGCCAACGGCTCGGGCAAGACCACCCTGTTGCGCCTGCTCAACGGCCTGCTGCCGGCCAGCAGTGGCCAGCGTCTGCTGCCGGCGGCCGGCAGCAGCGGGCCGGTGCCGGTGACGGCAATGCTGTTCCAGCGGCCCTTTCTGCTGCACTGCAGCGTGCGCCGCAACCTGCAGCTGGCGCTCTGGCTGGCGGGCGTGCCGGCGGCCGAGCGGGCGCTGCGGGTGCCGGCCGCGCTGGCCCGAGTGGGCCTGGGCGCGCTGGCCGACCGGCCGGCGCGCGCGCTGTCAGGTGGCCAGCAGCAACGCCTGGCGCTGGCGCGGGCCTGGGGCGTGCAGCCCGACATCCTTTTTCTGGACGAGCCCACCGCCAGCCTGGACCCCAGCGCCAAACGCGAGGTCGAGGACCTGATCGACGAGTTCGGCCGCGCCGGCATGGCGCTGGTGATGAGCACCCACAACCTGGGCCAGGCCAAGCGCCTGGCCAGCCGGGTGCTCTACCTGGACGCCGGCCGCCTGTTGTGCGACCTGCCGACCGACGATTTCTTCAACCGCGCCGACCTGCCTGCCGCGGCCGCGCAATTTCTCAAAGGCGAACTCCCATGGGCCTGATGTCCACCCGCCGGCGCCTGCCGGCCCTCGTGTTCGCCGCACTGGCTGGGGTGGCCGGTGCCTTGGTGCAGGCGCAATCGGCCTTCATCGTGATGGCTTCGACCACCTCCACCGAGCAGTCGGGCCTGTTCGCCCACCTGCTGCCGGCCTTCAAGGCGGCCACCGGCACCGAGGTGCGGGTGGTGGCGCTGGGCACCGGCCAGGCGCTGGACATGGGCCGGCGCGGTGACGCCGACATCGTCTTCGTGCACGACCAGGCGGCCGAGGAGAAGTTCGTGGCCGAGGGCTTCGGCCTGAAGCGCCTGCCGGTGATGTACAACGATTTCGTGCTGATCGGCCCGGCGGCCGACCCAGCCAAGCTGCGCGGCAAGGACATCACCGCCGCGCTGCAGAAGATCGGCGCGACCGGCGCCCCCTTCATCTCGCGCGGCGACAAGAGCGGCACCCATGCTGCCGAGTTGCGCTACTGGAAGGCCGCCGGCACCGACATCGCTGCGGGCAAGCCCAAGGGCTACCAGGAATGCGGCTGCGGCATGGGCCCGGCGCTGAACATCGCGGCGTCCACCGGGGCCCATGTGCTGGCCGACCGCGGCACCTGGCTGAGCTTCAAGAACCGCGCGGATCTGGCGGTGCTGGTCGAGGGCGACACTCGCTTGTTCAATCAGTATGGCGTGATGGTCGTCAACCCGGCCAAGCACCCGCATGTCAAGCAGGCCCTGGCCCAGGGCTTTGCCGACTGGGTGGTGTCGCCGGCCGGCCAGGCGGTGATCGCCAGCTACAAGATTGGCGGCGAGCAGTTGTTCTTTCCCAACGCCGGCAAGTAGAGCCGCTGTGCCGGGCGGTGCCCGGCAATGAAAACCATTCTCAAGCGCAGGGGCTGCGGCGTCTCAGGCTGGAACAGCCTTGCCGATCTCCTTGGCGAGCATAGGGTATCGCCTAGGTTTTCGCGGCTGGGGCCTATGTCGATGATTGCATAAGCCTTCAGTCCGCGCATGGCGCGTGGACGGGTGCCCCCCTCACCCCCAGCGGAGAAGAACGCCATGCAGAAAAGCCTGCACATCAACCCGGAGAAATGCACCGGCTGCCTGCAATGCGAGATGGCCTGTTCCTTTGAGAACTACGGCGTCTACGCGCCGGCCAAGTCGCGCATCAAGGTCTTCGACTTCCACCACACCGGCCGCAAGGTGCCTTACACCTGCACCCAGTGCGACGAGGCCTGGTGCCTGCACGCCTGCCCGGTCGAGGCCATCACGGTCGACAGGGCCACCGGCGCCAAGGTGGTCAGCGAATCGACCTGCGTGGGCTGCAAGGTCTGCACCATCGCCTGCCCCTTCGGCACCATCAACTATGTGCAGGAGACCGGCAAGGTGCAGAAATGCGACCTGTGCGGCGGCGACCCGGCCTGCGCCACCGCCTGCCCAACCGGTGCGATCACTTACATCGACGCCAACTGGACCGGTATGGACAAGATGGCGGCCTGGGCTGACAAGCTGGGCAACCAGCCCGGCGCCTAAACAATCGGAAACAGGAGAACAGCATGTCCTGGGCAGGAAAAATCCTTCGCGTCAACCTCAGCGCCGGCACCGTCGCGTCCGAGCCGCTCAACATGACCTGGGCCAAGGCTTACCTTGGCTCGCGTGGCCTGGCCACCAAATACCTGGTCGAGGAGATGGCCGCCACCGTCGACCCGCTCTCCGAAGACAATAAGATCATCTGGGCCACCGGCCCGCTGACCGGCACCATGGCCTCCACTGGCGGCCGCTACACCGTCGTCACCAAGGGCCCGCTGACCGGCGCCATCGCCTGCAGCAACTCGGGCGGCTACTGGGGCGCCGAGCTCAAGATGGCCGGCTGGGACATGGTGATCTTCGAGGGCAAGTCGGCCAAGCCGGTCTACCTGTCGATCAGCGACGGCACGGCCGAGCTGAAGGACGCCGCCCACCTGTGGGGCAAGAGCGTGTTCGAGACCGAGGCGATGCTCAAGAAGGCGCATCAAGACCCGCAGCTGCGCATCAGCTCGATCGGCCTGGCCGGTGAGAACCAGGTGCTGTACGCCGCCGTCGTCAATGACCTGCACCGTGCGGCCGGCCGCTCGGGCGTGGGCGCGGTGATGGGCAGCAAGAACCTGAAGGCCATCGCGGTGCGCGGCACCATCGGGGTGGGCAACATCGCCAATCCGAAGGAGTTCATGAAGGTCACCTTCGAGAAGAAGAAGATCCTGGCCGACAACGCCGTCACCGGCCAGGGCCTGCCCACCTATGGCACGCAGGTGCTGATGAGCGTGATCAACGAGATCGGCGCGCTGCCTACGCGCAATCACCGTGACAGCCAGTTCGAGGGCGCCAAGGACATCGGCGCCGAGGCCATGGCCACCCCGCGCGAGAGCGACGGCAAGAAGCAGCTGGTCACCAACCAGGCCTGCTTCGGTTGCACGATTGCCTGCGGCCGCATCAGCAAGATCGACCCGACCCACTTCAGCGTGGTCAACAAGCCGCAGTACTGGGGCGCCACCGGCGGCCTCGAGTACGAAGCCGCCTGGGCCCTGGGTGCGGCCAATGGCGTCAATGATCTCGAAGCCCTGCAGTACGCCAACACCATCTGCAATGAGCAGGGCATGGACCCGATCACCTTCGGCGCCACCATCGGCGCGGTGATGGAGCTCTACGAGATGGGCGTGATCACCAAGGACATGCTGGGCATCGAGGCGCCCTTCGGCTCGGCCAAGGCGCTGTGCGAGCTGGCCGACCTGACGGCCACCAGCACCGGCTTCGGCAAAGAGATTGGCCAGGGCAGCAAGCGCCTGACCGCCAAGTACGGCCACCCCGACCTGAGCATGAGCGTCAAGGGCCAGGAGTTCCCGGCCTACGATGGCCGCGGCATCCAGGGCATGGGCCTGGCCTATGCCACCAGCAACCGCGGCGCCTGCCATCTGCGCGGCTACACCGTGGCGTCCGAGGTGCTGGGCATCCCGGTCAAGACCGACCCGCTGGTGTCAGAGGGCAAGCCCGGCCTGGTCAAGGCCTTCCAGGACGCCACTGCCGCGTTTGACTCGGCCGGCATCTGCATCTTCACCAGCTTTGCCTGGGGCCTGGCCGACGTGGCGCCGCAAGTGGCAGCCGCCTGCGGCGACGAGTTCACGCTGGAGAACATGGAGAAAATCGGTGAGCGCATCTGGAATATGGAGCGCGACTTCAACAACCGCGCCGGCTTCACCGAGAAGGACGACACCCTGCCCAAGCGCCTGCTGACTGAAGCCGTCAAGACCGGCCCGGCCAAGGGCCTGGTCAGCAAGCTGCCCGAGATGCTGCCCGAGTACTACAGCCTGCGCGGCTGGGACACCGGTGGCCGCCTGACGCCCGAGACGCGCGCCCGCCTCGGCTTGTGATCCTCTCAAGGAAATGTGGCTTTGCCACTTTCCTTGATCCCCTTGGGGGGCGGCCGGCTCCGGCCGGCCTTGGGGCACGCGCCCGCACGCTGTGAATTCAAGGCGGTTTTCGGACCGCCTTGTCGTTTCTGACCTTTGAAAGACAAGCCATGAAGCACGTGATCCTGGGCGCCGGCCCCGCCGGCGTGATCGCCGCCGAAACCCTGCGCAAGCAGGCCCCCCATGACGAGATCGTCATCATCGGCGACGAACCCGAGGCGCCCTATTCGCGCATGGCCATCCCCTACCTGCTGATCGGCAAGGTGGGCGAAGAGGGCACCCACCTGCGCCATGGCGCCGACCATTTCACCCAGCTGCGCATCCAGGTGATGCGCGGCCGCCGCGCCAAGTCTGTGGATGTCGAGAACCGCTGCGTGCTGCTGGACGACGGCCACAGCCTGCCCTTCGACAAGCTGCTGATCGCCACCGGCTCGTCGCCGGCCTCGCCGCCCATCCCCGGCATCCACGGCAAGGGTGTGCACCCCTGCTGGACGCTGAAGGACGCGCGGGCGATCATGGACCTGGCCCAGCCCGGCGCCCGGGTGCTGCAAATGGGCGCCGGTTTCATCGGCTGCATCATCATGGAGTCGCTGGCGATGCGTGGCGTCAAGCTGAGCGTGGTCGAGATGGGCGACCGCATGGTGCCGCGCATGATGGGCCCCACCGCCGGCGGCATGATCAAGGACTGGTGCGAGAAGAAGGGCGTGACCGTCTACACCGGCGCGCGGGTCGAGGCCATCGACCGGCCTTCAGCGGCGCACTCGGCTGCACCCGCCTCGGCCCCGGTGGTTGCCCCACCGGCCGCCGAGCCGGGTCTGCTGCACAGGCTGGCGCAGGCGGTGGGCCTGGCGTCACCACCGCCACCCCCTGCGCCCGCCGCAGCGCCAGCGCCGGCCATTGCCGGCCCAACAGCACCGATGAGCGTGCGCCTGTCTACCGGCCAGCGCCTGGACGCCGACCTGGTGATCAGCGCCACCGGCGTCAAGCCCAACATCGGCTTCCTCGAAAACTCGGGCATCACCTGCCTGATCGGCGTGCTGACCGACGAGCACCTGCAGACCAATGTGCCCGGCATCTATGCCGCCGGCGACTGCGCCGAGGCCTTCGACAAGGTCAGCGGCACCACCATCGTCAGCGCCATCCAGCCCAATGCCGCCGAGCAGGCCCGGGTGGCCGCACTCAACATGGTGGGCCAGGTCTGCGAGCTGAAGGGCGTGACCCAGATCAACGTGCTCGACACCCTGGGCATGATCTCCACCAGCTTCGGCAAATGGGACGGCGTGCCCGGCGGCGAGCAGGTGGAGCTGGTAGACCGCGACGCCGGCAAGCTGCTCAGCCTGCAGTTCGGTGGCGACCTGCTGGTGGGCTGCAACTCGGTGGGCTGGACCGAGCATGTGGGCGTGATGCGTGGCTTGGTGGAAGGCCAGGTGCGCCTGTCGGCCGACTGGAAGCAGCGCCTGATGGCCGACCCGACCCTGCTGATGGAGGCCTACCTGGCCAATGCCCAGGCCCAGCAGCACATGGCGCATGTGAGGCGATGAGGGTGCTGGCACCATTGCGGTCATGAAGATCACGTTCAAGCTTTACGCCAGCCTCACCGACTACCTGCCGCCCGAGGCGCGGCGCGGCAACCGCATCGAGTTGGACGTGGCGCCAGACGCCACCATCGCCCAGATCATCGAGCCCTACGGCATGCCGATCAAGCTGGTGCACCTGGTGCTGGTCAATGGGGTCTATGTGGCGCCGGCAGACCGCCTGACCCGCACCTTCGTCGAAGGCGATGTGCTGGCGATCTGGCCACCCATCGCGGGCGGCTGACGAGGTGGGCCCGTTTCAAGGCGCCTACCCCGAGGCCTTCGACCGCGAACAGGGTTTCACCCCGGCCGACTGGCTGCGCTGTCTGCCGGGCGCGGTGCGCCAGCATCCGGTCGATCTGACGCAGCCGGGCCGGGCCACCGTCGCCATCGGTGCGGGCTGCTTCACCTTGACCTGGCAGGTGCTGCCGCCGCGCGGCCATGGCCTGGTGCGCATGCCGCGTATGGCGGTGCAGTACCGATTTGCCGGCGTCGACGCTGCCGCGCGGGCCGCGTTCATGCGCTACTTTGACCTCTACACCATGCGCGGGGGTGGCTGAGCCCGGCCTGCGGCTTCAACCCGGGCAGGAGTCGGGCAGCGGGTCGGGCGCCGGCCAGGCCAGTAATTCGGCCAGCCGGGTGACCACCCATTGCGACTCGGCGGCGCTGAAACCCGAGGCGGTGTCGGCCAGGCCGCGCCAGGTGCGCTGCAGCACCAGTTCCTCGGACAGGCCCAGATCATGGTGTTGGGCCTGGCTGTGTTCCACCAGCATCTGCGCCATGTCCTCGCACAGCTCGTAACGGGCACGGAATTCGTCGCGGCGCACCCTCAGGCGGCCGCGGGCGTCGGCATACACCGCTTCGAAGGACGGCGGGATGTGGATCTGGGATTCATCGGACATGCGGCGCTTGTACCTCAGGCGCGGCTGCACCGGTCGGCGCTGGCTTCAACAGCAATGCACGGCGTCCACCGGGTCGGCCGGCCGGGCGGCAGCCGGCCCGGCGGGTGACAGCAGCCCGGCCAGCCAGTCGGGCTCGGCATCGATGGCCAGCGGGTCCTGCGGCTGCAGGCGCAGGCGCAGCACCGCTTGGGCCAGGCGCATGCGCTGCGCCGACGCGCAGCGGCCGGCCTCCCAGGCCATCGCCACCGCAGTGGTGGCGTGGTAGAGCGCCGAGGCCACCTGGCGCGCCGACGCATCGGCGCTGCCCAGCGGTGCGCCGGCGGTTGCGCCTGCCAAGGCCAGCACCCGGGCCAGCGTGGTCTGGAAGGCGGTGCGCGCCTGCGGGTGCAGCGGCGTGTCGGCCAGCAGGCCCAGCAGGTGCTTTTGCAGCGCCGGCAGCGCCGCATCGCGGCGGATGGCGCGCAGCACGTCCAGCGCCACGATATTGCTGGTGCCCTCCCAGATCGAGCCCAGGTGGGCGTCGCGCAGCAGGCGGGCGTCGCTCCATTCCTCGATATAGCCACAGCCGCCGCGCACCTCCATCGCGTCGCCGGTGACCCGCCGGGCGTCGCGGCAGGCGCGGAATTTGATCAGCGGGGTGAGGATGCGGGTCAGGGCGTAGGCCCCGGCCTCGCCGGCATCGGCCCGGCGCAGCGCATCGGCGGCCTGGAACATCATCGTGCGCGCCTGCTCGGTGGGCAGCAGCAGTTTCAGCAACTGGCGCCGCATCAGCGGCAGGTCGACCAGGCGCTGCCCGAAAGCCTGGCGTTGCCGGGCGATGTGCAGCGCCTCGCCGCAGGCCCGGCGCATCAGCCCGGCCGCGCGCATGCCATTGGACAGGCGCGAGTTGTTCACCATGTCGGCCATCTGCTGGAAGCCGCGGCCTGGCTCGCCCACCAGCCAGGCTTGCGCGCCGTCCAGCCGGATCTCGCCGCTGGCCATCGACCGGCTGCCCAGCTTGTCCTTCAGGCGCAGGATTCGGTAGGCATTGGCGCTGCCGTCGGCCAGGGTGCGCGGCAGCAGGAACAGCGAGACCCCAGCCATGCCGGCCGGCGCGCCGTCGATGCGCGCCAGCACCATCGCCAGCGCCGCGTCGGGGTTGGAGCAGAACCACTTGTCGCCCTGCAGGCGATAGTGGTCGCCAGCAGGCTCGGCGCGGGTGGCGGTGGCGGCCACGTCGGACCCCGCGGCCTGCTCGGTCATGAACATCGCGCCCTGGCCCAGCGCGTCGAAATCCTGGGTGATCAGGGTGGCCAGGTGGCGCTCCACCAGCGCCGGGTCGCCGAACTTGCGCAGCGTGCGGGCCAGCGAATCGGTCATGGACAGCGGGCAGCACAGGCCGAACTCGGCCTGCACCAACAGGTAGCTCAGCGCGTATTTGACCGCCGGCGGCATCGGCGCCGGCCAGCCCAGCACGCCGGCGCGGTGCGACATCGCGGCCAGGCCGTAATCGGCAAAGGCCACCCGCTCCAGCGCCACATAGGCCGGATGCTTGTCGATGCGCTGCGCGTCCAGCCCGGTGCGGCTGCGGTGCTGCAGCGTGGGCGGGTGCTTGTCGGCGGTCAGGGCCAGGGTGTCGAGCTCACCGCCGGCCAGGCTGCCCAGGCGCTGAAGATGCGGCTGCAGATGGGCCAGCAGGTCGGCCGGCAGGTAGAGCGGCAGCAAGGCCTGCATTTCGGCATCGTCGTCATACAGATTGGTGCCGTGGCGGTCGGGGATGGGGTGGGGCAGGTCGGGCATGACGGGTCTCGGCAGCGCAGGGCGGGCCGGGCCAGTATCGGCCGGGCCGCCGGGTTTGCCGATCCGGGCAGGCCCCGCCCGCTACCATGCCCGCCATGAGCTCGATGCTGGAAGACCTGAGCCGCAAGTACGTGGCGCGTGCGCCGCACATGGGTGCGTGCGGTCTGCGCATCAGCGCCCTCGACACCGCGCGCGGCACGATGAGCCTGCCGGCCCGGCCGGAGTGGATCGGCGACCCCGGGCGCGGCCTGCTGCACACCGGCGTGCTGACGGTGCTGGCCGATTCCACCTGCGGCCTGGCGGTGGGCGCGGCGCTGGACCGGCGCGCACCCTATGCCACGCTGGACCTGCGCATGGACTGGCTGCGCCCGGCCGGCCCCGATCAGGACCTGCACTGCGAGGCGCATTGCTACCGCATCAGCCGCAGCGTGGCCTTCGTGCGTGGCGAGGTCTGGCAGGCCGACCGCAGCCAGCCGATTGCCTCGGTGCAGGCCACCTTCATGCTGTCCACCCCGGCGGGCACCCAACGCGCCTCGCAACTGGCCGGGACGCCTCCGCCGCCGGCGGCGCCGGCCGACGCTGCCTGGCAGGCGCCGTCCGGCAGCCAGGCGGTGCTGCCCGGCAAGCCCATCCCCTACATCGAGTTCCTGGGCATCCGCGAAGTGCCTGGCGCTGAGCCGCCGATGTTGCGCCTGCCCTACCAGGCCAAGCTGATCGGCAACCCGCATCTGCCGGCGCTGCATGGCGGCGTGGTGGCCGGCTTTGCCGAGACCGCCGCGCTGCTGCACCTGGTGCGCACGCTGGGCGGCGCCAAGCTGCCCAAGGGCATCGATTTCTCGATCGACTACCTGCGCGCCGGCCGGCCGGTGGAGACCTTTGCCGCGTGCGAGCTGGTGCGGGTGGGCGCCCGGGTGGCACTGGTGCAGGTGCGCTGCTGGCAGAGCGCGCCCGACAAACCCATCGTGGTGGCGCGCGGGCACTTTCTGTTGAGCGAGGCCCCGCAGCTGCGCTGAGCGCAGGTTGGCCTACCCTGTGCCCCACTCAGGCGCCAGGCCTCAAGCCGTGCTGCAGCCGGCCTCCACCGCCACCTGCGCCTTCACCGGCACCGGCTCGGGCACCCGGTAGCCATAGCGCACGGCGGTGAGTTCGGCCAGGATGCTGACCGCGATCTCCGGCGGCGTGCGGGCGCCGTTCTTCAGCCCCACCGGGCCATGCAGGCGGGCCAGTTGGGCGTCGCTGAGGCCGAAATGCTCCTTCAGCCGCTCCTTGCGCTTGGCCTGGTTGACCCGCGAGCCGATGGCGCCGATGTAGAAGGCCGGGCTGGTCAGGGCCTCCATCAGGGCCAGGTCGTCGAGCTTGGGGTCGTGGGTCAGCGCGATGATGGCGGTGTGGCCGTCGGGCTTGAGCGCGGTGACGGTGTCGTCGGGCATGCTGCGCAGCAGCGTGGCGCCGGGCACCTCGAAGCCGCTGGCGTATTCCTCGCGCGGGTCGCAGACCAGCACCTGGTAGCCCAGCGCGGTGGCCATCTGCGCCAGGTATTGGGTCATCTGGCCGGCGCCGATCAGCAGCAGGCGCCAGTGCGGGCCGTGGTGGGTGGTCAGCTGGGTGTCGCTCAGGCTCAATTCATCGCTCATTTGCTCATCTTGGGTGGCGGGCTGCAGCGCCACCTCGCCGCTGGCGATCGTCAGCACCCGGCGCACCCGTTCGCCCTGGCTCAGGCGGGCCAGCAATTCGTTCAGCTGGGTGCGCGGCAGCACCGGTTCGAGCACCAGCTCGATCAGGCCGCCGCAGGGCAGGCCGAAGCGATGGGCGGCGTCGGCATCGATGCCATAGCGCACCACCTGCGGCTTGCCCGCGGCCAGCACGCCGTCGCGCGCCTTGTCGATCAGGTCGTCCTCGATGCAGCCGCCCGAGACGCTGCCGGCCACCAGGCCGTCGTCGCGCACCGCCACCGCCGAGCCCGGCGGCCGCGGGGCCGATCCCCAGGTGCGGGTGATGGTGCCCAGCACCACGCGGTGGCCGGCCGCCACCCATTGGGTGATCTGGCGCAGCACTTGCAGGTCGACGTTGTCCATGGCAAACAGGCCCGAATTTTGAGAGAGCTTGAAAGTAACCGGTCCGACAGGCGGCCGCGACCGCCGGCAAACCCCTAGGAATGCGCAAGCATAAGGCGCCAGGCTGGAGCAGCTATGCGCAAGCGTTCATAGGGGTTAGCGCAGCGCTGCGCATTGGGGGTGAACTGCCTAGCATCGGCCTCGAACAAGACCTGCCAACCCACCCACCCTTCGCAAGGAGCCACCCCATGGGCCTGAAGATCACGCTCACCGTCAACGGCGAGCCCATCACCCGAGAAGTCGAGCCGCAGACCCTGCTGGTCAGCTTCATCCGCGAGACCCTGCTTCTCACCGGCACCCATGTGGGCTGTGACACCGGCCAATGCGGCGCCTGCACCGTGCACATCGACGGCCGCGCCACCAAGAGCTGCAGTCTGCTGGCGGTGCAGGCCGCCGGCACCGAGGTGACGCCGATCGAGGGCCTGGCCGCAGCCGACGGCACGCTGCACCCGATGCAGGCGGCCTTCAAGACCTGTCATGGCCTGCAGTGCGGCTTCTGCACCCCAGGCATGGTGATGAGCGCGGTGGACCTGGTAACGCACCACGGCTGTAGACCTGGGCAAATGAGCGAGCAACAGGTGCGCGAAGCGTTGGACGGCAATATCTGCCGCTGCACCGGCTACCACAACATCGTCAAGGCCGTGCAGCTGGGTGCTGCCGGCATGCAGGCCTGAACGGAGACGCCACCATGAACGCACGCGCTGGATTCATCGGCCAATCGGTGGAGCGCCGCGAGGACGGCCGCTTCCTCACCGGCAAAGGCCAGTACACCGACGACATCACGCTGCCGCATCAGAGCTATGCGCATTTCCTGCGCAGCCCCTACGCGCATGCCCGCATCGCCCGCCTGGACACAACGGCCGCTGCGGCCGCGCCCGGCGTACTGGGCATCTTCACCGGCGAGCATTTCAAGGCTGTGGGCGGCCTGCCTTGCGGATGGCTGATCAACAACCTGGACGGCACGCCGATGAAGGAGCCCAAGCACCCGGTGCTGGCGGGTTTCGAGGGAGGCAAGGTGCGCTATGTGGGCGACCGGGTGGCCCTGGTGGTGGCCGACACTTATGAGCAGGCCAAGGCTGCGTCCGAGCTGATCGAGGTCGACTACGACGAACTGCCGCCGGTGGTGGACACCGCCACCGCCCTGGGCGCGGCCAGCGCGGTGCATGACGAGGCACCGGGCAACGGCTGCTACCGCTGGGGCATCGGCGACGCTGCCGGCACCGATGCGGCGATCGCCGGCGCGGCCCATGTCACCACGCTGCACTTCCGCAACAACCGGCTGATCCCGAACGCGATGGAGCCGCGCGCGGCCAATGCCTTCTACGACCCCAACGCCGACAACTACACGCTCTACGTCAGCAACCAGAACCCGCATGTCGAGCGCTTGCTGATGTGCGCTTTCGTGCTGGGCATCCCCGAGCACAAGATGCGGGTGGTGGCGCCCGACGTGGGCGGCGGCTTCGGCAGCAAGATCTACCTGTATGGCGAGGAGACCGCGCTGGTCTGGGCCAGCAAGACTGTTCGGCGCCCGATCAAATGGACCTGCGACCGCAGCGAGGCCTTCTTGAGCGATGCCCATGGCCGCGACCATGTCACCACCGCCAAGCTGGCGCTGGACAAGGACGGCCGCTTCCTGGCCTTGCGCGCCGACACCACCGCCAACCTGGGCGCCTACCTGTCGACGTTTTCTACCTGCATCCCCACCATCCTGCATGCCACCTTGCTGGCCGGGCAGTACAAGACGCCCAAGATCTACTGCGAGATATCGGCGGTGTTCACCAACACCGCACCGGTCGACGCCTACCGCGGCGCCGGCCGGCCCGAGGCCACCTACCTGCTGGAGCGCATCGTCGAGACGGCAGCGCATGAGCTGGGCCTGGACCCGGCCGAGATCCGCCGCCGCAACTTCATCACCGAGTTCCCCTATGCCACGCCGGTCGGCCTGACCTACGACACCGGCGACTACGACGCCACGATGCGCCGCGCCATCGAGCTGGCCGACGTGGCCGGCTTTGCCGCGCGCAAGGCGGCGTCCGAGGCGCAGGGCCTGAAGCGCGGCCTGGGCTATTCGGCCTACATCGAGGCCTGTGGCATTGCGCCGTCGTCGGTGGCCGGGGCGCTGGGCGCGCGGGCCGGCCTGTTCGAGGCCGGCGAGGTGCGGGTCCATCCCACCGGCAAGGTGACGGTCTTCACCGGCAGCCACAGCCATGGCCAGGGCCACGAGACCACCTTCGCCCAGGTGGTGGCCGACAAGCTGGGCATCCCGCTGGACGACATCGTCATCGAGCATGGCGACACCGCCAAGGTGCTGTTCGGCATGGGCACCTATGGCAGCCGGTCGCTGGCGGTGGGTGGCACGGCCATCGTCAAGGCGGTCGACAAGGTGATCGCCAAGGGCAAGAAGATCGCCGCCCACCTGATGGAGGCCGCCGAGACCGACATCGTCTTCGAGGGCGGTGAGTTCAAGGTGGCCGGTACCGACAAGGGTGTGCCCTTCGCCCAGGTCTCGCTCACCGCCTACGTGCCGCACAACTTCCCGCACGACAAGCTGGAGCCGGGCCTGAACGAGAACGCCTTCTACGACCCCAGCAACTTCACCTACCCGGCGGGCACCTACATCTGCGAGGTCGAGATCGACCCGGCCACCGGCCACACCCGCATCGACCGCATGACCGCGGT
>JANNZD010000046.1:0-2554 GCA_031410435.1 Betaproteobacteria bacterium
CCTCGCACTCAGCGCCACGTCCCATCGTCCATCACGACTTTGCGACTGCGTATCGCCGCAGCCTTACTTAGGTCACTGCCACGATGCCCATGTTGTCTGCGTCCAAACACGAGGCGAAATTTTTGACACAGTAAGACTAGGCGCTGAGCAGCTTGGTCACCCGGGCCACATAGGCGGCCGGGTCGTCGAGCTGGCCGCCTTCGGCCAACATGGCCTGGTCGAACAGGATATGCGCCAGATCGTCGAAGCGCGCATCGTCCGCCGCCAAGCGCTTGACCAGCGCGTGCTCGGGATTCACTTCCAGGATGGGCTGGCTCTTGGGCGCCGTCTGCCCGGCCTGCTTGAGCATGCGCGCCAGGTGCCCGCTCATGTCGCCTTCGTCGACCACCAGGCAGGCCGGTGAGTCGACCAGGCGGGTGGTCACCCGCACGTCCTTGGCGCGGTCCTTCAGCGCTGCCTTGAGCTTGTCGAGCGTGGGCTTGAAACCCTCGGCCACACTCTCGGCCAGCTTCTTCTCGTCCGCGTCGAGCAGCTTGTCCAGGTCGACCGAGCCCTTGGCCACGCTCTGCAGCGGCTTGCCTTCAAATTCATAGAGGTGGCTGAGCATCCACTCGTCGACCCGGTCGACCAGCAGCAGCACCTCGATGCCCTTCTTCTTGAAGATCTCCAGCTGCGGGCTGGACTTGGCAGCGGCCAGGCTGTCGGCGGTGACCACATAGATCGCCTCCTGGCCGTCCTTCATGCGCGCCACATAGTCGGCCAGCGACACACCCTCGTCGGCATGGGTGGACCCAAAGCGGAACAGCTTGGCCAGGCGCTCGCGGTTGTTGAAATCCTCGCCAATGCCTTCCTTGAGCACCGCGCCAAACTCGCCCCAGAACTTCAGGTACTTCGCCTTGTCCTCGGCACTGTCGCTGTCGGCCAGGCTCTCCAGCATGCCCAGCACCCGCTTGGTCGACCCTTCACGGATGGCCTTGACATCGCGGCTTTCCTGCAGCAATTCGCGGCTGACGTTCAGCGGCAGGTCAGCCGAGTCGATCACGCCCTTCACAAACCGCAGGTAGACCGGCATCAGGGCCTCGGCGTCGTCCATGATGAACACGCGCTTGACATACAGCTTGACGCCGCCACGCTTGTCGCGGTTCCACAGGTCGAAGGGCGCCTTGGCCGGCACGTAGAGCAGCTGGGTGTATTCGCTGCGGCCTTCGACCCGGTTGTGGGTGTAGGCCAGCGGCGCTTCCTGGTCATAGCTGATCTGCTTGTAGAACTCCTGGTACTCGCTGTCGGTGATGTCGCTCTTGCTGCGCGCCCACAGCGCCGCGGCCTTGTTCACCGGCTCCCACTCGTCCTGCTTGACCTGCTTGGATTCCTTTTCGTCCCAGGCTTCCTTCTGCATCAGGATGGGCAGTGAGATGTGGTCGCTGTACTTGCTGATGATGGACTTGAGCTTCCAGGTCGACAGGAACTCGGCCTCCTCATCGCGCAGGTGCAGGGTCACATCGGTGCCGCGGGTGGCGCGCGGGATGGTCTCCAGCTCGTACTCGCCGGTGCCCTCGCTGCTCCAGCGCACGCCTTCGGTTTCGGGCAATCCGGCGCGGCGGGTTTCCACCGTGATGCGGTCGGCCACGATGAAGCCTGAGTAGAAACCCACGCCGAACTGGCCGATCAGGTTGGCATCCTTCTTCTGGTCGCCCTCCAGCCTGGCCATGAACTCGCGGGTGCCGCTCTTGGCGATGGTGCCCAGGTGCGAGGCCGCCTCTTCGGCGCTCATGCCGATGCCGTTGTCGCGGATCGTGATGGTCTTGGCCTCGGCGTCGAACAGTACCCGCACTTCCAGCTTGGGCTGATCTTCGAACAGCGCATTGTTGTCCAGTGCCTCGAAGCGCAGCTTGTCGCAGGCGTCAGAGGCGTTGGAGACCAGCTCGCGCAGAAAGATCTCCTTGTTGGAGTAGAGCGAGTGGGTGACGAGGTGCAGGATCTGCTTGACTTCGGCTTGGAAGGGGTGGGTTTGCTTGGTCATGGTGGCGCTTGTTCTAGGGGATGGGGCAAGACCGGCAGGGCCGGCAGGCGGTGGGCCGATTGGGGCCAGCGGGTCGGCATTTTGGGGCCAGTGGCCAGGTTTCAAGATGCGCCCGCTTCAGCGCTGACATCCCGCAAGGCCAGGCGCTGCGCGTCAGCGCAGGTTCGGCCGCATGCGCTTCGACGCGGACCGGCTGCGCCTGAACGAAGCCGCCTGGGGCCCGGTTCGGCGCCGCGGCTGCAGGCCGTGCACCAGCCGCCCTCGCCCTGGCCAGCGCCCGCCGCCGCACGCCGCCGCACGCCGCATTGCGAACCGACAGCGCACTTCATGGCATGCTCGCTGCACCGCCACAATGACCAGATATGCTGCCCCCACCCGCCATGGCTGCCCCTGCATCGCTGTCCGCGCTGAAAATCGATCGCGGCGCGCCGCTGAAGCGGCGCCGCCGCTGGCCCTGGCTGTTGGGTATTCTGCTGGCCGCCGGGCTGGCCGCCGCGCTGTGGGTCCCGCGCAAAACCGAAGTGCAGACCAGTG
>JANNZD010000047.1:0-20426 GCA_031410435.1 Betaproteobacteria bacterium
CAACGCCCCCCAGTGCCCTTGGCCGCCCGGCCCGAAGGGTGAGGCCCCAAAATGGGCCAACTCGTCATTGCAAATGCTCGCCGGGCCTGCAGCCCGTCTGTGCTTTGCGCCTAGATTTGGCCCGTTTTGGGGCCTCACGCAGGTGTCATTCATTTTGTCAACACCCTCTGATCGAAAGCACTCGCTTCAGCGCGAGGCCTGGGGACCCGCTTTATGTTCAGGCCAAATCGAAGGCACGCTGTTACTTCGTATTTGGGGTGGTGACGATCTCGACGTTTGGCGCCTGCTGCGCTGCATTGGGCGCGCGGCAGATGTTTCTCACGATGCCGGCCAGGTCTGCAAGCAGGGTCGAGACGCTGTGTGCGGGCGAGCCGTCGTCCAGCGTGTGACTGCCTGCCTTGGCCAGCGCTGCCTGCGAGCGCGTGGCCGGCGCCACGGGGTTGCGGGTGGCCTTGGCAGCCTCATCGGTGACAGTAAACATCAGCGCGCGCCAGGCTTGACGCATGTGCCACTCGACGCAATACGCGAGCATGCACAGGAAGATGTGCGCGCACACCCGGTCGGACTTGCGGTGGTGGATCGGGCGGACCTTCAGGTCGACCGTCTTGAGACAGCGGACGGCGCTGAAGGGCTGACCCACAAAGACTGGGGCGCCCCTTGCATCGGACAGGGGCGCCTGGCGCGAGGGAGAGCTGTATAACGCACTACGAGTCGCGGGCCTCGCCGAAGTCTGGACTGCTTCCAGGGCAGTCGACGAGCGCTGCCCAGCATGCGCTTGGCCAAACCCAAACTCCCCCACAAACCACCCCTGTGCGGGCGAACCCGCCCCAGTGGGCCTGAGAACATGCTGTTTGAAGAACTATTCCCCGGCCAGGCCTTTGCCGCCACACTCGGCCACATCGGCTTACGCAGAAGGGATGACCTCCCGCGGCCGACACACCAGAGTCACCATCGCTGCCCACACTCGGCGGCTTCCCTGATAACCGTCGAAAGCCATCCCATGCAGCGCAGAACCTTCGCCCGTACGGCCATCGCCGTGTCTCTTGCAGCCGGCCTGCTCGGCGCCTGTGGCGGTTCCGACCCGGCGCCGTTTTTGACCTTGGACGGCCAACAGCCGTTGGTGGTGGCGCACCGAGGGGCGTCGGGCTATTTGCCCGAAGAAACGCTGGAGGCGTACCAGAAGGCGATTGATCTGGGGGCCGACGTGGTCGAGCCGGACCTGGTGTCAACCAAAGACGGCGTGCTGATCGCCCGCCATGACCCCAACCTGGTGTTCAGCACTGATGTGGCCAGTCACCCCGAATTTGCGGCCCGCAAGCGGGTGAACTGGCCAGTGGACGGCGAGTTGCAGACCGGCTGGTTTGCGCACGACTTCACCCTGGCTGAGATCAAAACCCTGGGCGGCATCTCGACCGACTCAGAGCGGCCGCAGCAGTTCAACGGCCTGTACAAGGTGATCACGTTCCAAGAGCTGGTTGACCTGGTCAAGGCCCAATCAACGAAGCTGGGTCGCGTGATTGCCGTGTACCCTGAGACCAAGAACCCAACCTACCACCGCGATCTGGGCCTGCCGCTGGAAGACAAGCTGATCGCCATCATCAACGCCGCCGGTTGGAACAGCAAAACCGCGCCGATCTTTGTGCAGAGCTTTGAGCCGAGCAGCCTGAAGGAGATGCGCACCAAGGGCCTGAACGTGCGTATGGTGCAGTTGATCGACGCCGATGACTACGACCTGAAAAACGGCACATTGACCTACGCCGCGCCGTTCGACAAGCCGTATGACTGGGCCAAGGCAGGAGACCCGCGCTTGTTCAGCGCCATGGTCACACCCGCCGGACTGGCCGAGATCAAGACCTACGCCGACGGCATTGGCCCGTGGAAGCCTTACATCATCCCGGTCAAGGCCACGGTGGACATCAATGGCGACGGCAAGATCAACCTCAACGACGCCAGCAGCTTGGCGCCGACCATGCTGATCGCCGATGCGCACAAGGCTGGGCTGTTTGTCCACGCCTACACCTTCCGCAACGAGCAACGCCGGCTGACGGCAGACTCGAAGGGCGATCCCAAGGCCGAGTACCTGCTGTACTACCGGCTGGGCATTGACGGCCTGTTCTCGGACTTTGCCGACACCGCGATCCAGGCCAGGGCGATGTACCTGAGTGAACTGGGCCGCTGACCTGAGACTGTTGGGCGCATCGCGTCGCAGCGCGTCAGGGCGAGGCAGGCAAGGGGCTGGTTCAAAAAAGGTGGCCCTGCGCGGCTTGCGCCCGGCCCTGATCGAGCAGATCCTCACGCACCGGCTTGCAGGCCCACGCGCCGCCCAGCGTGTCGGCGCGCGGAGACATTCAGCAGGCGACCTGATTGCGGCACAGCGCCCCGGGCTGCGCAGAGGGGCCGCGCCGGACGCGGGGAGAGCCGTATGACAATCTGGCGCCTACCTGTCGGTAACGACCTCCTAGCCATCTCAGACGCGAGACCGGCCAGCGTGAGACGCCGGGCAGCCGTCTGTCGCCGCCGGCGGGTGTTGTCTAGCCAGGGTTGCGGGAACCTGCCCGACGAGCGCAGCCTTGCGTCGGCCCACCACGGTCTGAGGGCAGGTGTCGCTCAAGCCGCGAGGGAGGAAACTGCGGCGAACGCCACGGTGGTGCGGACCCTTCAAGCCCGGCCGATGCCTGCCGGTGGTTCGCACCCATCGTCGATGGCCGGCTTGAACGACGCCCAGCGCGGTGCTTGATACTTCGGCGCCTGCTTGCCCGCGCTGAGCTGCCAATTGCCACAGCCCGCAAGCGGCGCAAAATACCTTGGCCATGCCGGCGCGTCCCCGGCAAGCCATCAGCCCGCCAGGAGCCACCCATGCAACTCAGCCCCGACCAAGCCGCCCAGTTCGACCGCGACGGCTACCTCTTCTTCCCCGGCCTGTTTGCGGCCGATGAGATCAAGACCCTGACCGACGAGGTGCCGGCCCTGTATGCCCGGCGCGAGGACTACAACGTGCGCGAGCGCGGCTCGGACGCGGTGCGGACCAACTTTGCTGCCCATATGTACAGCGCGCCGTTTGCCCGCCTGGGCCGCCACCCGCGCATGGTGGCGCCGGTGATGCAGTTGCTGGACGAGCCGGTGTACATGCACCAGTTCAAGATCAACGGCAAGATGGCCTTCGAGGGCGATGTGTGGCAATGGCACCAGGACTACGGCACCTGGCTCAACGACGACCAGATGCCCACCGAACGGGCCATGAACATCGCCATTTTCCTGGACGATGTCAACGCCTTCAACGGCCCGCTGATGTTCATCCCCGGCAGCCACAAGCGCGGGGTGATCGATGCCAAGCACGACCTCACCACCACCAGCTACCCGCTGTGGACCGTGGACAACGACTTGATCGCCCAGTTGGTGGCGCGGGCCGGCGGCAAACAGGGCGGCATCGTCTCGCCCACCGGGCCGGCGGGGTCGATGATCGTCTTCCACTCCTGCCTGGTGCATGCGTCGGCCAGCAACCTGTCGCCCTGGAACCGGGTGGCCGTCTACCTCAGCCTGTGCGCGGTCAGCAACCACATCCGGCGCCACAAGCGGCCCGAGTACATCGCCCACCGTGACTTCACGCCCATCGCGCTGTTGGGTGACGACTGCCTGCTGACACAAGCCCCGGTGCACCTGCCGTGGCAACAAGGCGTGCCCGCCAGTGCGCTGGTCACCTCGCTCGACCCCATCGCTGCCACAGCCGGCGTCGCCACGCCACCGGCCCCCGCAACCCAGGCCGCCGTGCCCCAGACTGCCTGAGACACCCCTGCCATGAGCCTGTATGCCCAACTGCAGCAACGCGCTGCCCAGCACCGACCGATCCGCATCGGCCTGATCGGCGCCGGCAAGTTCGGCTCGATGTACCTGGCCCAGGTGCCGCGCACGCCCGGGGTGCACCTGGTGGCGATTGCCGACCTGTCGCCCGACGCCGCCCGCCGCAACCTGGCCCGCGTGGGCTGGGCCGACGAGCGCAGCCGCGCCGCATCCATCGACGAGGCCGTGCAACACGGCAGCACCCACCTGGGCGACGACTGGCAGGCCCTGGTGCGCCATCCCAACATCGACCTGGTGGTGGAGTGCACCGGCAACCCTGTGGCGGCGGTGGACCACTGCCTTGCCGCCTTTGCCCAGCGCAAGCATGTGGTCAATGTGACGGTGGAGGCCGACGCCTTCTGCGGCCCCTTGCTGGCCCGGCGGGCGGCCGAGGCCGGCGTGCTGTATTCCCTGGCCTTTGGCGACCAGCCCGCGCTGATCTGCGACCTGGTCGACTGGGCCCGCACCTGCGGCTTCCCGGTGGTGGCGGCCGGGCGTGGCCACAAATGGCTGCCTCACTTTGCGCAAAGCACGCCCGAGACCGTCTGGGGCCACTACGGCCTGACGCCCGAGCAGGCAGCGCGCGGCGGGCTCAACCCCAAGATGTTCAACAGCTTTCTGGACGGCAGCAAGCCGTCCATCGAATCCACCGCCGTGGCCAATGCCACCGGCCTGGGCGTGCCCAGCGACGGCCTGCGCTACCCGCCGGCCAGCGTGGAGGACATCCCCTTCGTCACCCGCCCGGTCAGCGAGGGCGGGGTGCTCGAGCGCAAGGGCATGGTCGAGGTGATCTCGTCACTGGAGCCAGACGGCCGCAAGATTCCCTACGACATCCGCATGGGCGTGTGGGTGACGGTCGAGGGCGAGACCGACTACATCCGCAACTGCTTCGAGGAATACAACGCCCATACCGACCCGAGCGGGCGCTACTTCACCCTCTACAAGCGCTGGCATCTGATCGGGCTGGAGGTGGGCCAGTCGGTGGCCAGCGTGGTGCTGCGCGGCGAGGCCACCGGCGTGCCCACCGCCTGGGGCGCCGATGTGGTGGCCACCGCCAAGCGCGACCTGGCCGCCGGTGAGTTGCTGGACGGCGAGGGCGGCTACACCGTGTGGGGCAAGCTGCTGCCCGCCGCCACGTCGGCCCGGCTCGGCGGCCTGCCGCTGGGCCTGGCCCATGGGGTGAAGTTGCTGCGCCCGGTGCGGCAAGGCCAGAGCCTGTGCTGGGATGATGTGCAGATCGACACCACCACCCTGGCCTACCGCTGCCGCCGCGAGATGGAGCAGTTGTTTGCACCGGCGGGCGCGGCCCTGGGCACCTGATCGCCTGATCGCTTGAGCACCCTTTTGACCCGCCCCGTGCCCACCTCACCCTCCGCCAGCGCCGTCCCGCCCGATCTGCACCAATTGTGGGACGCCATCGTGGTGGGCACCGGCCCGGGCGGTGCGGCGGCCGGCCTGGCCCTGGCCGAGGCGGGCAAGACCGTGCTGTTTCTTGAAGAAGGCGGCCCGTCGGACCTGCGTGGCAGCTACCCGGAGCTGCTGCCCCCGCGCCGCGGCGCCGTGTTGGGGCCGGCCGATGCGCACCTGTTGCGCCGCGCCGGACGCTACGAGCACCTGGTGCACGACACCAGCGGCCCGCGCCCGCGCGAATTCGTGCCCTTCATCGGCGCCGGGCCGGGTGGGTCCAGCGCCTTGTACGGCATGGCGCTGGAGCGGTTTCTGCCGCAGGACTTCGAGCCTGCCGCGCAGCACCCGGTCACCACGGCGTCCACCCAGGTCGACGCCTGGCCCATCCGCTATGCCGACCTGGCGCCGTTCTATGCCCAGGCCGAGCAGCGCCTGCGGGTGCGCGGCGAGATCGACCCCCTGATCGCCCAGCGCGGTGGCGCCGCCCAACCGGCCCAGTTGTTGCCGGCGCCCGCGCTGTCACCGCATGCCCAGGCCTTCAGCGGCCTGATGCGCAGCCAGGGCCTGCACCCCTACCGCCTGCCCGCAGCCTGCGAGGCCTTGCCGGGTTGCACGTCCTGCCAGGGCTACCTGTGCGCCCAGCCCTGCAAGAACGACGCACAGCGCAGCCTCTTGCAGCCCGCGCTGCAGCAGCCCGGCGGCCGCTACCTGGGGGGCTGCCGTGTCACCGGCATGGCCACCGACGGCCGCCGTGTGACGGGCGTGCTGGCCCAGCACCAGGGCCACGCGCTGCGCCTGCAAGCCCGCACCGTCATCCTGGCCGCCGGGGCCTTGCAGACACCCTTGATCCTGCTGCGCTCGCGCAACACCGACCACCCAGACGGCCTGGGCAACCGCAGCGGCTGGGTCGGCCGCAACCTGATGCGGCACTTTGTCGACCTGTACCTGGTGCAACCCGACCCTCAGCTGCCCCCCATCGACAACCGCCAGAAAGAAATCGCCTTCAACGACTTCTACCTGGGCCAGGACGCCAAGCTGGGCACGGTGCAATCCTTTGGCAGCCTGCCGCCGCCGGCCATGCTGGTGGGCTCGCTGCAAGACGATGTGCGGGCGTCGGCCCTGTCGCCCCTGGCCGCTGCCCTGCCCTGGGTGCAGCCGCTGCTGGCGCCCTTGCTGGGCCGCATGATGGGCGGCGCCATGATCCTGGCCACCATCACGGAGGACCTGCCCTATGCCGACAACGCCGTGCGCCCGGCCAGCCACCAGGGTGGCGCCCTGAACCTGCACTACCGCCTGCAGCCCGAGGCCCACCGGCGGGTGGCGCTGTTTCGCAAGCGCATGCGCCAGGTGCTGCAAGGCCAACGCTGGCGTCTGCTGCCCCAGGCCGACAACAACCAGCGCCTGGCCCACGCCTGCGGCACCTGCCGCATGGGTGATGATGCGGCCACCAGCGTGCTGGACCGCCACAACCGGGTGCACGGCCTGGACAACCTGTTTGTGGTGGACAGCGCCAGCTTCCCGTCCAGCGGCGGCACCAACCCCAGCCTGACGATCATGGCCCAGGCCCTGCGCGTGGGCCAGTTGCTGGTGCAGGCCACGCCTTGACCGGCTGCGCTGGCCGCACACCCCCCGCACCGCAACGCACCGCACTGCCACCCACCCGGAACCCGCCCATGAAATCCAGCCTCTGGGACTACGTCCTGTCCGGCCTGTACATCACCGCCTTTGTGCTGCTCAGCGCTGGCGCCGTGGCGGTGCTGCTGCCCTTCAGCCGGCAGGCGTTCGGGGATTTCCATGTGCTGGTGGACACCGCCCTGTTCGTGGCGCTGTTCGGCCTGTTGTGCGCCGCCGCGGTGCGCATCCTGTGGGCGCGGCAGCCGCTGCCCATGGGCAGCCATGCGCTGGACTCGCCGCTGTTTGCCCGCTGGAAGCTGCTGACCGTGCTCTACCACTTGGGCCGTGGCGCCCTGCGTCCGCTGGTGCCGTTTTTCATGCTGCCGGTGGTGGACCTGGCCCTGGGTGCCCGGGTGGGCAGCGACGTGGCCTTTGGCGGCATGATCGACGACCCCTACTTGGTGAGCATCGGCGACGAGGTGGTGCTGGGCCACAACTCGCTGGTCACCGGCAGCTACCTGTCGGGCGGCCAACTGGTGGTGGGCGCGGTGGCAATCGGCAAGGGCGCCACCATCGGCGCAAACGCCCTGGTGTTCCCGGACGTGGTCATCGGCGCCGGCGCCAATGTGATGAGCGGGGCCTGCGTGATGCCCGGCAGCCGCATCCCGGCGGGTGAGACCTGGCGGGGCAACCCGGCCAGGAAGTGGCTGTAGGGGTCAGGCCGCCAGGACAGGCCAGATCAAGTCAGATCGCCGGGCCGAGGCAGCACCACCACGGGGCCTCTCAGTCACCCAGGTGACCTGCGCCCGCCGCCGCGCGGTTGTCCACTAGCGGCCTGCGCCGCGCCATGGTCCGCCCCGCTGGCCCGCCGCTGAACCCGACTCAATACCCTCACCGAGGATCCCCGATGCGCCAAGCCGTCTTCGTCTCCTATGCCCGCACCGGCCTGGCCAAGGCCACCCGGGGTGGCTTCAACAACACGCCCAACATGACCATCCTGGGCCATGCCATCGCCCATGCGGTGCAGCGCTCGGGGGCGGACCCGGCCGAGGTCGAGGATGTGATCGCCGGCTGCGTGGCGGCGTCGGGCAATGTGGCCCGCGCGGCGGCGCTGCTGGCCGGCCTGCCGGTCACCACCTCGGGCATGACGCTGCACCGCGCCTGCTCGTCGGGCCTGAACGCCATCGCCATCGCGGCCCACCACATCGTTGAAGAAGGCGCCAGCATCATGGTGGGCTGTGGTGTGGACTCCATCAGCTACCAGGGCGGCGGCGGTGGCGGCCGCGACAGCCGGCTGACCGACCTGCACCCTGATTTCTGGATGCCCATGATCGACACCGCCGACATCGTGGCCCAGCGCTACGGCCTGAGCCGCGAGTACCAGGACGCCTACGCGGTCGAATCCCAGCGGCGCATGGCGGCGGCGCAGGAGGCCGGCCTGTTCAAGGACGAGATCATCCCGGTCAAGACCCAGATGAAGGTGGTGGACAAGGCCACCAAGGCCGAATCGCTGGTGGACGTGACGGTAGACCGCGACGAGTGCAACCGCCCCGACACCACCCCAGCCAGCCTGGCCAAGCTGGAGCCGGTGAAGGGCCCGGGCAAGTTTGTCACCGCCGGCAATGCCAGCCAGTTGTCCGACGGCGGCGCGGCCCTGGTGATGATGGAGTCCAAAGAGGCCGAGCGGCGCGGCCTGCAGCCGCTGGGCGCCTTCAAGGGCTGGGCGGTGGCCGGCTGCGAGCCTGACGAGATGGGCATCGGCCCGGTGTTTGCGGTGCCGCGCCTGCTGCAGCGCCACGGCCTGACCATCGACGACATCGACCTCTGGGAGCTGAACGAGGCCTTTGCCAGCCAGTGCCTGTACAGCCGCGACAAGCTGGGTATCGACCCCGCCAAGTACAACGTCAACGGCGGGTCCATCGCCATCGGCCACCCCTTTGGCATGACCGGCGCCCGCCTGGCCGGCCATGCGCTGCTGGAGGGCAAGCGGCGCGGCGCCAAGCGGGTGGTGGTGTCGATGTGCATCGGCGGCGGCATGGGTGCTGCCGGGCTGCTGGAAGTGTTCTGAGCCTGCCTGCAGTCCTGCAAGCCGACCTGCCCACCGACCTGCCCACCGACCTGCCCTACACCCGCCGAAAGCCCCGCCATGACCGTCGCCATCAACGCCGTTGCCACGCTCTCGCAAGACGGCGAGATCGCCGTGCTCAGCATCAACCACCCGCCGGTCAATGCCTTGTCGCAGGTGGTGCGCCAGGGCTTGCTGGCGGGCATGCAACAGGCCCGGGCGCTGCCCGGCGTCAAGGCCCTGGTGCTGATCTGCGAGGGCCGCACCTTTCTGGCCGGTGCCGACATCACCGAGTTCGGCAAGCCGCCGCAGGGGCCGTCGCTGTACGCGGTGCAGGACGAGATCGAGACCGCGCCCTTCCCGGTGATCGGCGCCATCCACGGCACCTCGCTGGGCGGCGGGTTGGAGGTGGCCCTGTGCTGCCACTACCGCGTGGCCGTGCCCAGCGCCAAGTGCGGCCTGCCCGAGGTGCACCTGGGCCTGCTACCCGGTGCCGGCGGCACCCAGCGCCTGCCACGCATCGTGGGCGCGGCCAAGGCGCTGGAGATGGTCACGTCCGGCACCCATGTGGGCGCGGCCGAATGCCTGGCCATGGGCCTGGTGGACCAACTGGTGGGCGAGCGTGAGCTGCTGGCCGGCGCCGTCCAGTTTGCCCGCCAGGTGCTGGCCGAGGGCCGGCCCCTGCGCAAGGTGCGCGATGCGGATGACAAGCTGCTGGTCGACCGCGGCAACACCGCGCTGTTTGCCAACTTCCGCGCCGCCAATGCCAAGCGCTTCCGGGGCTTTTTGGCGCCCGAATACAACATCCGCTGCATCGAGGCCGCCGTCAACGGCGCCAGCTTCGACGCGGGCGTGCAGGTCGAGCGCACGCTCTTCCGCGAGCTGGTCACCGGCATCCAGTCGCAGGCCCAGCGCTATGCCTTCTTTGCCGAGCGCCAGGCCCAGAAGATTGCGGATGTGCCGGCCGACACCCCCACCGTACCGGTGGCCAGCGTGGGCATCATCGGCGCCGGCACCATGGGCGGCGGCATTGCCATGAACTTTGCCAATGCCGGCCTGCCCGTCACGTTGGTGGAAACCAGCCAGGCCGCGCTGGACAAGGGCCTGGCGGTGGTGCGCCGCAACTACGAGAACAGCGCCAAGCGCGGCAAGCTCAAGGCGGCCGATGTCGAGGCCCGCATGGCCCTGTTGACCGGCTCGCTCAGCCTGCAGGACCTGGCCGGCTGCGACCTGGTGATCGAGGCCGTGTTCGAGAACATGGCGATCAAGCAAGAGATCTTCGGCAAGCTGGACGCGATCTGCAAACCCGGTGCGGTGCTGGCCACCAACACCTCGGCCCTGAATGTGGACGAGATCGCCTCGGCCACCAGCCGGCCCGAGGCGGTGGTGGGCATGCACTTTTTCTCGCCCGCCAATGTGATGCGCCTGCTGGAGGTGGTGCGCGGCGCCCGCACCAGCCCCGGCGTGCTGGCCACCGCCATGCAGATGGGCAAGAAGATCGGCAAGGTGGCGGCCTTGTCGGGGGTGTGCCCTGGTTTCATCGGCAACCGCATCCTGGCCGCACGCGGCGCCCAGGCCCAGGCGATGCTGCTCGAAGGCGCGATGCCCTGGGATATCGACCGCGTGCTCTACGACTTTGGCATGCCCATGGGGCCGTTTGCGATGTCCGACCTGGCCGGCCTGGACATCGGCTGGTCGGCCGAGACCAGCCGGGGGGCCACCATTCGCGAGCTGCTGTGCGAGGCCGGCCGGCGCGGCCAGAAAACCAGCGCCGGCTACTACGACTATGACGCGACCCGCAACGCCAGTCCGTCGGACGTCACACGCCAGATCGTCAGCGATTTCGTCGCCCGCCAGGGCCGCAGCGCCCGGCACATCAGCGACACCGAGATCCTGGAGCGCTGCACCTACGCCATGGTCAACGAGGCTGCCAAGATCCTGGACGAGGGCATTGCCCAACGGGCCAGCGACATCGACACGGTGTGGATCAATGGCTACGGCTGGCCGGTCTACCGGGGCGGGCCGATGTTCTATGCGGACACGGTGGGCCTGGCCACGGTGGTTGAGCGGCTGCAGGCCTATGGCGAGCAGATGGGGCCGGGCTTCACGCTGTCGCCGCTGCTGCTGCGCAAGGCGGCGGCGGGGGAAAGCTTCACCCGCTGAGCCGACAGCCTGGCGAGACAGAAGCCCGCGGGTCCGGCGCAGCAAGCGCGTCAGGCATTGCCGGCAACGCCGTTCACGGCCTGACGCCATGGCCTTCGGCGCACCATCACAGTCGGGCGCCCGGCCGACCTACCTTGGCCGCTTCAGCCCGAAGGCATAGCGATGGACTTGAACCGTTGGTTCGACCCGTCCCGGCATGAGCCCCCTGGACAGCGAACCCTGGACCGATGCGGCGGCCGAAGCCGCGGTGGCCGGCATCGTGGCCACCACCCTGGCCGAATGCCAACCCGGTGAAGGCTGGCGCGCGCACCCGCTGGACGACCCCGGCACGCCGGGCGAATACCACTGGCCGCTCTACCACGGCGCCGGCGGCGTGGTGCTGGGTGCCGGGCCTGGCTTTGTCGGCAATCCTTTCCCGTTTCTGCGCGCGGCGCCCTGCTTGCCTGAGGCACAGCGGGATTGCATGCTCGCGCGCGGCCTGCAGACCCTGCAGGCCAGCGCGCTACGCGCCGATGGCGCAGCCAACTGGCACCCCATGCCCACGCCGGCCTGGGACGCCCTGCTCGCCGAGCCTGGCGCAGCGGTCTGGGCCGCCGGCCCGCTGACCAAGGGCGTGTCGCTGTGCTGCGGCATCGGCGGCAGCGCGCTGGCGCGGCTCAAGCTGTGGCGGCGCAATGGGCCGGACCCGTGGCTGGACCGGGCGCGGGCGCTGGCCTTGCATGCTGCTGGCCAAGTGGCCCGGCACCGCGCGCAATACGGCCAGGGCCGCCATTCGCTGTGGACCGGCGACCTGGGCGCGGCCTGCATCCTGCAGGCCTGCCGGGACGGCGACGACCGGTTCCAGTCACTGGACAGTTTCTGCCACCGATGCGGCGCCGGCGCTGGCGCAGCCCACAGCACAGCGCGCGGACCTGGCCGGGCCGCGGGCCGCGAAGAGCCGGTGGCCTCGACCGCGCGCGCGTCAAAGCCGGTAGATCCGCGCCGCGTTGTCATGGAACATCGCCTGCTGGTCTGCTTCCGGGTAGGCGGCGGCCAGCTTCTTCATCGCATTCCAGTAGACGCCATAGCCGAGCGAGCGCCGGTCGACCGGAAAGTTGCTCTCGAACAGGCAGCGCGACGCACCGAAGCAGGCGATCGCATGGCGGTACCAGGGCGCCTGGGCTTCGAGCAGTTCATCGGATGAGGGCGGCAGTGCGCGCTGATGCCAGCCATAACCGTTGTCGGGCATGGCCAGGCCGCCCAGCTTGGCCACCACATTGGGGCAGGCGGCGATGGTTTCGATGTCGCGCTGCCACTGGGTGAAGATGGCCTCGCGCTGGCCGGCAAAGCGGCCCACGCCCAGCGGTGTGCCGAAGTGGTCCAGCACCAGCGTCGTGTCCGGCACCGCGCGGGCCAGCGCGGCAAAGTCGGCGTTCTGGTGGTGGTAGTGCCACGAGTCGTAGGTGTAGCCCTGCGCGCCCAGCAGCGCCAGGCCGCGGCGAAAGTCCTGGTCGGCAAACAAGCCCGGCGGCGCGCGGCCCGGGATGCTCAAGGCCTCGGGCTGGGGGTCGCAGGCGCCGGCATGGCGGATGCCGCGGAACAGACCGTCAGCGGCGCCTTCATGGGCTTGCAGCACCTCGCGCAGCAACTCGGGCGGCAGCCGCAGGTCGGCATGGCCGACGATGCCGGCAACCACCGCGCCGCCGCCGCCCTCACGGCTGGCGCGGGCGATGCGCGCCACGAACTCGGTCTCGCCTACCGGGCGCAGGTGCTCGGGGCCGTCGCGGCGGTAGCTGGCCCGGCATTCGATGAACACCGTCTTGTCGATGCGGTGGCCGCTGCCGGTGTCGGCCCACAGACCGGCCAGCAGGTAGGGCGTGCGGCCCAGGGTGTCGGTCCACAGGTGGTGGTGTGGGTCGATGATTGGTCGTTCCGGGTCGAGGACGGCTTCTTGAACCTGGTTGAGCCAGGCGCTGCTGCCGGGGGTAGGTTGGGCCATGGTCGCTCCTTTCGGGGTTTGGGGGACAGCCGGGAAACAGGCCTCAGCAGGCGCGCGGCAAGCGGCCTGTCAGCGGGTAGGCCGGATCGTTGTAGCCCGGGGTGGACGCATGCCCGGGGGCCACCAGGCCACTGACAAAGGCTTCGTCCTCGGCGCTGAAAGGGGTGTTGAGCGCGCCCAGGTAGTCCTGCCACTGGGCCAGGGTCTTGGGCCCGCCGATCAGGCCGCTGACCAACTGGTTGTGCCAGACCCAGCCCAGGGCCAGCTGGGTCGGGGTCAGGCCGCGCGCGCGGGCATGCTCGGCAAAGCGCTGGGCCAGCGCCAGCGATTCGGGGCGGAATTCGGTCTGCAGGATGCGCGGGTCATTGCGGGCCGCGCGCGAGCCCTCAGGCGGGCTGACGCCGGGCTGGTATTTGCCGCTCAGCACGCCGCGCGCCAGCGGGCTGTAGACCACCGCTGCCAGGCCATAGTGGGCACAGCAGGGCAGCAGTTCGGTTTCGATCTGGCGCGACATCGCGTTGTAGGGTGGCTGGTTGACGATGGGCGGTGCGAGCCCCAAGGCCCTGCAGGTCTCCACCACCCGGGCCACCCGCCAGGCGCGGTAGTTGGACAGGCCGAAATGCAGCACCTTGCCCTGACGCACCAGGTGGTCGATCGCCATCAGGGTCTCGTCCAGCGGGGTGCTGGGGTCTTCCCGGTGCAGGTAGAGCACATCGATCCAGTCGGTGCCCAGACGGGTCAGGCTGGCATCCACCGCCGCCAGCATGTGACGGCGCGACAGGCCGCGCTGGTTGGGGCCGGGCCCCACCGGGTTGGCCAGCTTGGTGGCCAGCACCCAATGGCTGCGCTGCGGCGCGATCAGCCGGCCGGTGATGCGCTCGGATTCACCCCCGGCATACACATCGGCGGTGTCGATGGCATTCAGGCCAGCGTCCAGCGACGCGGCCACGATATTGGCGGCCTCGGCCTCGGCCGTCTGGTCGCCGAACATCATCGTGCCCAGCCACAGCCTGGTGACCTTCAGGCCGCTGGCGCCCAGGCTTTGGTAGACGGGTTTGGCATCGTTCATGGGAAGTCCTCTCGGGTTTGAACAGCGGGCGGGCGGGCGCTCATTCGCCCACATGCCCGTCTTCGGCCGGCGGCTCGGCGCCGGCCAACATCAGGCCCTGTTGGCGCCAGCCACCCCAGCGGTAATAGGCGCAGGCGCCCAGCGCGGCGCAGATCGATCCGAAGGGGAAGCTCCACCAGATCGCCGCGTCGCCCAGCCAGGGCTGCAGGCCGACCGCAAACGGCACCCGGAAGACCCACATGGTGGCGGCAAAGATCAGCATCGGCGCGAGCATCGCGCCGTTGGCGCGCATGATCGCAAACAGGCCCATCGACACTGCCAGCGCGATCCAGCCCCACAGCGCGTGGGTGTTGATGCGCCAGGCGATGTCCAGCACCACACCGCCGGCCGGTACGAACAGGCGCAAGGGCAGATCGCCCAGCGCAAACACGATGCCGGTGGTGACGCTGCTGATCCCCAGGCTGAGCAGGCAGCCGCGCAGCGCGATTTGCTCCACCCGCGGCCAGCGCCCGGCGCCGATATTCATCGCCGCCATCGCCGACATCGCCGCAGCCAGCGCATTCGCCGGCAGCTGCACATAAGCCCATAACTGCGCGGCCGCCGCGTAGGCTGCCGCGGTGTTGGCGCCGTACTGGTTGACCATGCCCAGCAGCATGAAGTAAGAGCCCTGCACGATCACAGATTCCAGCGCCAGCGGCACGCCGCGCCGAACCAGCAATGCCAGCAGCACCGGGTCGGGCCGCAGGTGGCGCACAGCGTCGCCATGCAAGGCGATGGGCGAGCGCTTCACATAGATATAGACCACCAGCGCGCCCAGCGCCGTGGCATTGGCCAGCAGGCTGCCCAGGCCCAGGCCGGCAATGCCCAGGCGCGGGAAGCCGAAGCTGCCGGTCAGCAGCAGCGGCCCCAGCAGCAGCGACAGGCCGATCCAGACCAGCGTGAACTTGAAGGGCGTGCGGGCATCGCCCGAGCCGCGCAGCATCATCATCATCACCATGTAGGTGAAGATGCTGGGCATGGACAGGCAGGTATAGCGCAGGTGGGTCACCGCGAAATCGCGCGATGGCGCCGGCGTCTGCATGCCGTCGACGATGGCCGGCGCCAGGGCCCAGCCGGCGCCGGCCACGGCCAGCGACAGGATCATGATGAAGGCCACCGCGCTGCCCACCACCCGCTTGACCGAGCGCAGGTCGCCCGCGCCCATCGACTGGCCGACGGCCACACCCGCCGCCGTGCCTATGCCCATGGCCGAGCCCATCACCATGTAGAGCACCACGCTGGCGATGGCCACTGCTGTGAGCGCCTGCGGGCCCAGCACCTGGCCCACCCAGATCGCGCCCCAGGTGCCCGAGAGCGCATGCAGCAGGTTGGTGACCAGCAGCGGCAGCGCAAAGCGCGCCAGCGTGGGCGTGATGGGGCCGTCGATGAAGCGGCCGGTGCCGACATGGGCCGCAGCAGCGCCTGGGCCCGGCGGCGCGGCCACAGGCCTCATCCCGGTGCGGCCGGTGGCAGCTGGGCCAGGGCTGATTCACGGATCTGGCGCTTGAGGATCTTGCCCGACGGGGTGCGCGGCAGCGGATCGGCCACCCGCACGATGTAGCGCGGCAGCTCGAACTTGGCCAGGTGGGTGGCCAAAAAGCCGCGCAGCGCGTCCAGGTCGAGCGCGGCATCGGCATAGACCACCGCGCCAACCTCCTCGCCCAGGCGTTCATCGGGCACCGAGAACACCGCTGCCTCATGCACCTGGGGATGCATCAGCAGCGCCGCCTCCACCTGGCCACAGCCGATGTTCTCGCCGCCGCGGATGATCAGATCCTTGATGCGGTCAACGATGAACAGGAAACCTTCGGCGTCCAGGTAGGCCACGTCGCCGGTGCGGAACCAGTCGCCGTCGACGAAGGCGCCGGCATTGGCCGCCGGCAGGTTCCAGTAGCCGGCAAACACCGAGGTGCCGCGCACCAGCAATTCACCGCGCTGGCCGGCGGGCAGCTCGGCGCCGGCCTCGTCGACCACCTTGATCTGCAGCACCAGCGAGCAGCGGCCCGAGCTGGCCGGGCGCTGCAGATAATCCTCGCCGCCATTGCCGGTGCCGATGGCATTGGTCTCGGTCATGCCCCAGCCGATATTGGGCATGGCATTGGCAAAGCTGGCCTTGATCTGGCGCACCTGCTCGGGGGCACGCGGGGCGCCGCCGCCGCCCACCATCTGCAGGCTGCTCAGGTCGTGGCGCCCGGTCTGGGCCACCCGCAGCAGATCACCGGTAACCGCCGCCGGCGCCACCACCGAGCTGAGCTTTTCACGGTCAACCAGCGCGGCGGCGGTCTCCGGGTCCCATTTGTACATGCACACCATGCGCCGCTGGCTGCGGTAGCTGGACAGGTAGGACGCATGCAGACCGGTCACATGGAACAGCGGCACCGCCAGCAGCGTGCCGGGCTGGCTGGCCGGCGGCACCGGGTCCAGCCCGGCCACCCGCTCGCCCACCAGGCGGTCGGCCTCCCAGGACAGCAGGGCCGACAGCAGGTTGCGGTGGGTCGACGGCACGCCCTTGGGATGGCCGGTGGACCCCGAGGTGTAGAGCATGATCGCCAGGTCGTCCGGCGCAATGTCGGCCGGCGGCATGGCCGGGTCGCCCACCGCATCGATCAGCGCCTGCAAGTCGCGCGCACCGGCCACCAGGCGCCGGGCCCGCACCGCCAGCACCTGCAGGCCGGGCAGCGGCGGCCGCTCGGCCAGGCGGTCGAGCCGCTCCTGATCGGCAAACAGGGCCTTGGCGCCGCAGTCGACCAGGCCATAGGCCATCTCCTCGGCCTGCCAATGCGCGTTCATGGCCACCGCCACCGCGCCGATGGCCGTGATGGCAGTAAAGGCCAGCAGCCATTCGGGATAGTTGCGCATCGCGATCGCCACCCGGTCGCCCTTGGCGACAGCGCAATCGTGTACCAGCACCTGGCCGATGCGGGCCGCCACAGCCCAGGCCTGGGCAAAGCTCAGGCGCTCGTCGCCATAGACCAGGAAGGGCAGATCGCTGGCCGTGGCCTCATACATCGCCCGCAGCGAGGCCGGGGCATGCCTGAACACCCGCTGCGACCTGCCGCGGATCACCATATCCACCAGTTCGTGGGGTTGGCCAGGGCCGGTGGTGGCGGCAATGGCCTCAACGCGGGACATCGGGGTCATGGGGGCAGGCCTTTGGCTGGGGCAGTCTGGCAGATCAGGCGCGGCGCGGGCACAAGGCCCGGGGTCAGCGCCCCTTGAACACCGGCTCGCGCTTGTCGACAAAGGCCTGGGTGGCCTCGCGGTGGTCTTCGGTCTGGCCGCAATGGATGTGGTGGGTGGCCTCCAGGTCGAGGCAATCGTCCACCGCGCCGGCCAGCGCGCGGTTGAGGTTCTCCTTCATGTAGCGGTAGGCCAGCGTGGGCCCGTTGGCCAGGCGCCGGGCGATTGCAGCGCTGCGGTCGGCCAGGGCCTCGGGGTCGCAGACCCAATTGGTCAGGCCCAGGCCCAGGGCTTCGTCGGCGCTGACCCGGTCGGACAGGTAGTACAGCTCGCGCGCCTTGGCCGTGCCCACCAGTTGGGTGAGGAAGTAGCTGCCACCGTAGTCGCCCGAAAATCCCACCTTGGCGAAGGCCGTGGTCATGATCGCGCTGCTGGCCATGATGCGCAGATCGCAGGCCAGGGCCAGCGCCAGGCCGGCGCCGGCGGCCGCACCGGGCAGCGCGGCCAGGGTCGGTTTGGGCATCTTGAACAGCTTGCCGGCGGTGGCCCGCTGGTTGGCGCGCTGGCGGTGGATCGCCTCGTCGATGGTCATCGCACCCACCGTGCCATCGCCGCGCGCGGCCATGCCCTTGACATCGCCGCCGGCACAGAAGCCCTTGCCGGCGCCGGTGAGCACGATGCATTTGACTGCCGCATCGAACTCGGCCGCAGCCAGCTGCTGCTGCAGCGCCTGGTTCATCTCGCGCGACATCGCATTGCGCGCCTCGGGCCGGTTCAGCGTGAGGGTGAGCACGCCGTCCTGCAGCGTGGCCAGCAGGTCGGGGGTGCCAGTGTCGATCGGGTCAGCCATGGGTGTCGCGCTCCTGCAGCGTTGGGGGGCGGGTTTCAGCGGTAGGTGAAGAAGGCATCCGACACCACGGCCTTGTCGCCCACCAGGGCGCGGTAGAGCACCCGGCCGGGGCCGTCATGCCAGGCCTGCAGCGTGAGCAGATCACCCGGATAGACCGGCGACGAAAAGCGTGCCTTGAGCGCGCCGAAGCGCGCTGCATCGCCGCCGCACAGCGCGCCCAGCAGCAGCTGGCCGCAGTGGCCATAGGTGCACAGGCCATGCAGGATGGGCGCCGGGAAGCCACCGAATTCGGCCGCCGCCGGGTCGATGTGCAGCGGGTTGTAGTCGCCCGACAGGCGGTAAAGCTGGGCCTGGTTGGTGGCGATGCGGGCCGAGACGGTCAAGTCGGCCGGCCGGTCGGGCGCAGCCAGGCGGGCCGATTGGCTGGTGCCGGCGCCGGTGAAGGGCGCAATGTCGCCCAGCGCCGCCACGCCGCGCCGGAACACGCCGGTGACGATGCGCACGCAGGCCCGGCCGGCGTCGTCCTGCACCTCGGTCTCGAACTCGACAAAGGCCGCGCCCTTGCCGCGCGGGTGCACCGCCAGCAGGCGCGAGCGCGCCTGCACCGTGCCCGCCAGCGGCAGCGGGGCGAGCTGCTGGATGAATCGCTCGGCGTCGATGGTCAGCGGGCCAGGCGACGGCGGCAGCGCTTGCGGGTCGATCTGCAGGCCGGTGCCGCCCCAGCGGATGGCGAAGGTGGGGAAGACCGCAAAGGCCGGGTGCTGCTCATAGACCTGGCGCAGGTCGGTGCAGCCTATGCCCACCGCATACAGCAGCACATCGCGCTGGGTGTAGCTGATGGGCTGGGGCGGGCTCCAGGCGCCGGCAACGCCGCCCGGCAGCAGCAACTCGGGTTGGTAGGTCACCGTCATGGTGTGCCCTGGCAGATCAGTTGCGGAACACCGCCAGCGAGCTGGGGTCGTCTTCACTGCCCTCGTAGGACCGGATCTCGCTGCGGCCCACCACCAGATGGTGCACCTCGTCCGGGCCGTCAGCCAGGCGCAGCGTGCGCTGGCTGGCATACATGCGGGCCAGCGGGGTCTTCTGCGACACGCCCAGCGCGCCGTGCATCTGGATCGCCTGGTCGATGATCTTGCACACCTGCTCGGGTACCAGGGCCTTGACCATGTGCACCCAGACGCGGGCCTCGCGGTTGCCCAGCACGTCCATCGCCTTGGCAGCCTTCAGCACCATCAGGCGCATGGACTCGATCTCGATACGGGCGCGGCTGATGATCTCCACGTTGCCGCCCAGCCAGGCCAGCTCCTTGCCGAAGGCCTTGCGCGAGATGCCGCGCTTGACCATCAACTCCAGCGCCTTCTCGGCCTGGCCGATCGAGCGCATGCAGTGGTGGATGCGGCCCGGCCCCAGGCGCACCTGCGAGATCTCGAAGCCGCGGCCCTCGCCCAGCAGCATGTTGCTGGCCGGCACCCGCACGTTGTCATAGACGATGTGCATGTGGCCGTGCGGCGCGTGGTCCTCGCCGAAGACATGCATCGGCCCGACGATCTTGACGCCGGGCGCGTCCTTGGGCACCAGGATCATCGACTGCTGCTTGTGCGGCGGCGCGTCGGGGCTGGTGCGCACCATGGTGATCAGGATCTTGCAGCGCGGGCTGCCGGCGCCGCTGATGTAGTGCTTCTCGCCATTGATGACCCATTCGTCACCGTCCAGCACGGCGGTGGTGGCGATGTTCTTGGCGTCCGACGAGGCATGGTGGACCTCGGTCATCGAGTAGGCCGAGCGGATCTCGCCGGCCAACAGCGGCTTGAGCCATTGCTCTTTCTGCGCGGCCGTGCCCACCCGCTCCAGCACCTCCATATTGCCGGTGTCGGGTGCCGAGCAGTTCATGCACTCGCTGGCCATCGAGTTCTTGCCCAGCTCGGCGGCGATGTAGGCGTAGTCGAGGTTGGACAAGCCCTCGCCGGTATCGGCATCGGGCAGGAAGAAGTTCCACAGTCCCTCCTCCTTGGCCTTGGCCTTGGCGCCGTTGAGCAGGTCGAGCTGCCCCGGCGCGTAGTCCCAGCGCTCGGCGCCGAGGCCAAGGCCAAGGAGGAGGGACTGTGGAACTTCTTCCTGCCCGATGCCGACACCGGCGAGGGCTTGTCCAACCTCGACTACGCCTACATCGCCGCCGAGCTGGGCAAGAACTCGATGGCCAGCGAGTGCATGAACTGCTCGGCAC
>JANNZD010000048.1:0-1805 GCA_031410435.1 Betaproteobacteria bacterium
ATCCCGCTGCGCTGGCTGACGGTGGGCGGCAACATCGGTTTCCTGGTGTTCGGCGTGCTGCACCCCTCGCTGACCACCGTGCTGGTCAGCGCCCTGCTGCTGCCGATCAACCTGTACCGGGTGCAGCAGATGACCCGGCTGACACGCCAGGTCAGCGCCGCCGAGGCGGCCGCCAACCAGTCGGGGGTATGGCTCAAGCCCTACATGAAGGCGCGCAAGCTCAAGGCCGGCCAGGTGCTGTGCCGCAAGGGGGATCGCGCCGACCACCTGTACATGCTGGCCGAGGGCGAGCTCGAGGTGGTCGAGATCGGCCGGGCCATCGCACCGGGCCGCATCTTTGGCGAGATCGCGCTGTTTTCGCCCGACCGGCGCCGCACCCACACGGTGCGCTGCCTGGTGCCCTGTACCGTGCTGAGCATCGACGAGGCCACGGTCCGCCAGCTGTATTACCAGAACCCGGCCTTCGGCTTCCACTTGGTCAGCCTGGTGGCGGCGCGCTTGTCGGAGGACGTCGGCCGGGCCGAAACCCGGCTGTCGCAGAACATGGCGCTGGACGCCGCGTCGCGCCATTGATCGGCCCGCCCGGGTTGCGTCAGCGGCCCGCCAGGCGCTGGCGCAGCAGCGCGGCCTGCGCCGTGTCGCCGATGGCGCCGTAGACCGCCAGCGCGCGCTGGTAGAAGACGGTGGCGGCCGCAGCCTGGCCGCGCCGGTCCTCGGCCTCGCCGGCCAGGGTCAGGTCCAGCGCGATGCGGTCGGGCTGGCCCAATTGACGGTCGATCTGCAGCGCCCGGGCCAGGGCCTCGGCGGCCTGCCCGTGCAGGCCCAGCTGGCCGGCGGCGCGGGCCTGCAGGCGCAAAGCAGCCGCCTGCTCGCCGGCCTGCCCGGCGGCGGCCGCCGCAGCGCCGGCGGCCTGGGCCTGCGCTGCGGCATCCACCGCATCGCCCTGGGCCAGCGCCAGATGGGCCCGCAGATTGCCCAGCAGGGGCGCCAGCGCGCAGGGCGCGGCGCAGTCGCGCTCGGCCTGCTCGATCCAGCGTCGCGCATCAGCCGGCGGCCCTTGGTCCAGGGCCAGCAGGGCCTTGCGGGCAGCGGCGCTGGCCCGCTGGCCCGGGTCGATGCCGGAAGGGTCGGCCAGCAGGCGGTCAAGATGGCCGTGCGCTGCCGCCAGGTCGCCCTGGCGTGCGCTGGCCTGGGCCAGGCCGAGCAACGCGGCGCCGGTGCGCGCCGGGTCTTGCAGCGCCACCGCTGCCTGCAGCGCGACCTGGTACTGCTGCTCGGCCTGGCGCCAATCACCGCGCTGGGCGGCCTGGGTAGCGCGCTCGCTGCTGGCAGCGGCCTGGGCCTGGGCCGCGCTAGGCGGCCGCTGCGGCGGGCTGCTGCAGGCCGACAGCAGCAGGGCCAGGGCCAGCAGCCCGCGGCCAGGCCGCGCAGCGCCGGCGGGGCTAGCGCTGCGGCAGGGCGGCGGGCTCACGCAGCACCTTGGCATCATGGCTTTCGATCAGCGGCTCGCCGGCCGGCGCCGCCGGCAGCAGGCTGCGCAGCGGCCAGCTGCGCTTGACGCCCTGCAACAAGTCCTGCACCTCGTCGACCACCGGCGGCGCACTGCGCAGCAGGCCGGGCAGGGTCTGGGCGGCGGTGTTGGCGATCAGCCGGCCATCGCGCGCCACCGCATTCAGGTTGTCCAGGGTGCCGTCGGCCTTGGCCAGCAGGCCGGGCAAGGCCCCATTGACCAGACCCAGGCCGCCGTTGACCAGCGACAGGCTGCTGTTGACCTGGTCGATCAGCCCGCCCACCTTGGCCACCGA
>JANNZD010000049.1:0-18201 GCA_031410435.1 Betaproteobacteria bacterium
CTAGGAGCCTGTCGGGCCGCGCAGCGGCTTGACCAAGAGCCCGTCGGGGGCTTGCCCCGCGCGCCCTGCCCGCCAGGGCGCTTTGCCGTATAAAGTCGGGGTTTATCCTCTCCAGCCAGGCCAGAACCATGAGTGACGCGCAAGAACGTATCGACAGTATCGTGAAGGGCGGCCGTGTCGTGCTGTTCATGAAGGGCACCGCGCAGTTTCCCCAATGCGGCTTTTCCGGCCGCGCCATCCAGGTGCTCAAGGCCTGCGGCGTGACCGAGCTCAAGACCGTCAATGTGCTGGAAGACGACGGCATCCGTCAGGGCATCAAGGACTATGCCAACTGGCCCACCATCCCGCAGCTCTATGTCAACGGCGAGTTCGTCGGTGGGTCCGACATCATGATGGAGATGTACCAGTCGGGCGAACTGCAGCAGATGTTGGCGCAGTGAGCGCTGCACCGCGCCGCCTGGTGGTCGGCATCACCGGCGCCAGCGGGGCGGTCTACGGCGTACGGTTGCTGGCACGGGCCCGCGCGCTGGGCTTGGAAACCCACCTGGTGGTGACCCCGTCGGGGGTGATCAATGCCCACCATGAGCTCGGCCTGGACCGCAATGCGCTGGACGCACTGGCCGACCGGTCCTACGCCCCGGGCGACATCGGCGCCTGCGTGGCCAGCGGCAGCTTCGAGGCGGCCGCGATGGTGGTGTCGCCCTGCTCGATGAAGACGCTGGCGGCGATCGCCCATGGGTTTGGCGACAACCTGCTCACCCGGGCCGCCGATGTCACGCTCAAGGAGCGCCGGCGCCTGCTGCTGATGGTGCGCGAGACCCCCTTCAACCTGGCCCATCTGCGCAATATGGTGGCCGTGACCGAGATGGGCGGCATCATCTTCCCGCCATTGCCGGCCTTCTACCACCGGCCCAGCAGCATCGAAGAGCTGGTGGATGACACGGTAGAACGCGTGCTGCAGTTGCTGGGCACGGCGCACGCCCAGCCCAAGGCCTGGGCCGGGCTCAGATAAGCCAGCGTTGGCGGTTGGCCAGCACCGCATTCGGGTACTCGGCGCGGCCGCGGCTGCCGTTGTAGCGGCCCAGGGCCATCGGCAGGTCGCCGCGCTCGATGTCCAGGTAGTGGCGCAGGATCACGCAGCCAAAGCGCAGATTGGTCTGCATGTGGAACAGCCGCGCCGGGTCGCCGTCGCCGATCAGCCGGGCCCAGAAAGGCATCACCTGCATATAACCCCGGGCGCCAGCCCGGCTGATGGCGTATTTGCGGAAGCCGCTCTCGACCTGGATCAGGCCCAGCACCAGCGCCGGCTCCAGCCCGGCGCGGCGGCTCTCGTACCACAGGGTTTCGAGAAACTCGGTCCGGGTCGCGGCCTCGCTCTTGTGGCGCTTGAGGCGCTCGCTCATCGCGCCCAGCCACTTCAGGAAACCCAGCCGAGCCTCCTGGCTGGCAAAGTCGGGCTTGGGCGGCGCGGCCCGGGCCACCGCGGCCGACAGTGCCGACCGCACCGCGTCTGCCAGGGCTTCTTCGGCCTGGGTGCCGGCAGGCGCAGCCAGGGGCCAGGCCAGGCCGCAGACCGCGCCTTGCAGCCAGCTGCGGCGCCTCATGCAGCCAGGCGGCCCTTCACCCAGGCCGCAACCTCTGCCAGCGGCACCACACTGGCCTGGGCCTCGCGCCGGCCCTGCACCTCCACCGTGCCGGCCTTCAGGCCGCGGTCGGATATCACCAGGCGCTGCGGCACGCCGATCAGCTCCCAGTCGGCGAACATCGCGCCCGGGCGCTCGCCGCGGTCGTCCAGCAGCACGTCCACCCCGGCCGCCTGCAGCTGCGCATGCAGCGCGTCAGCCGCCACCTGGACCTCGACCGATCGGTCGTAGCCGATGGCGCAGATCACGGCCTCGAAGGGCGCGATCGCCACCGGCCAGACGATGCCGCGCTCATCATGGTTCTGCTCGATGGCCGCACCCAGCACCCGGGTCACACCGATGCCATAGCAGCCCATCTCCATCAGGCGCGGCTTGCCGGTTTCGTCCAGGAAGCTGGCATTCATGGCCTTGGAATACTTGGTGCCGAGGTAGAACACATGGCCCACCTCGATGCCGCGCTGGATCGCCAGCGGGCCCTGGCCGTCCGGCGATGCGTCACCGGCCACCACATTGCGCAGATCGGCCACTTGATCGGGTTCGGGCAGGTCGCGGCCCCAGTTGACCCCGGCCAGGTGGAAATCGGCCTGGTTCGCGCCACAGACGAAGTCGGCCATCGCCGCCACGCTGCGGTCGGCGATCACCTTGACTGGCTGGTGCAGGCCGATCGGCCCCAGGTAGCCGGGCTTACAAGCGAAGTGGGCCTCGATCTCGGCCACCGTGGCGAAACGCCAGCCGTCCTTCAGGCCATCGACCTTGCCGGCCTTGACCTCGTTCAGGTCGTGGTCGCCGCGCAGCAGCAACAGGTAGACGGTGGACCGGGTGATGTCGCCCTTGTCGTCCAGGGTGTCGGTGGCCAGTACCAGGCTCTTGACGGTCTGGGCCAGCGGCAGGCCGAGCCAGGCCGCCACGTCGGCGCAGGTGCTCTTGCCCGGGGTCGCCAGCCGGGCCAGGGCCTGGGTCGGCGCGCCGCGCGCTGCGGCCGGCGCCACCGCCTCGGCCAGCTCGATGTTGGCGGCATAGTCGCTGCCGGGGCAGTAGACGATGGCGTCCTCGCCGGTGTCGGCGATCACCTGGAACTCATGCGAGAGATCGCCGCCGATCGCACCCGAATCCGCCGCCACCGCGCGGTAGCGCAGGCCGAAGCGGTCGAAGATGCGCTTGTAGGCGTCGAACATCCGCTGGTAACTGCGTGCCGCAGCGGCCGGGTCGCGGTCGAAGGAATAGGCATCCTTCATCGTGAACTCGCGCCCGCGCATGATGCCGAAGCGCGGCCGGCGCTCGTCGCGAAACTTGGTCTGGATATGGTAGAAATTCTTCGGCAGCTGCTTGTAGCTGCGCAGCTCCTGGCGGGCGATGTCGGTCACCACTTCTTCGCTGGTGGGCTGGATGATGAAGTCGCGGTCGTGGCGGTCTTTCACCCGCAGCAGCTCGGGCCCGTAGGCCTGGAAGCGGCCGGTCTCCTGCCAGAGCTCGGCCGGCTGCACCACCGGCATCAGCAGCTCCACCGCGCCGGCAAGGTTCATCTCGTCACGGATGATGGCCTCGACCTTGCGGATCACGCGCAGGCCCATGGGCATGTAGTTGTAGATGCCGGCGGCCAGGCGCTTGATCATGCCCGCGCGCAGCATCAGCCGATGGCTCACCACCTCGGCGTCGGCGGGGGCTTCCTTCAGGGTGGAAACGAAGAACTGGGAGGCTTTCATCGGCGCGGTCGAGGGAGGTTGGCGCCTAGCCCGGCAGGTGTGCAGGCCTGCGCCAGCAACCGCGCCAGGACGGCGATGCGGCCGTTGCCTGCGGGTTAGCGAGATTCGCTGCCCGCACTGCGCAGGTGCAATAATGATTTCAGTACAAATATCGAGGTTCGATTATGCTCGACCGCGAAGGCTTCAGGCCTAACGTCGGCATCATCCTGCTCAACGCGCGCAACCAGGTGTTCTGGGGCAAGCGGCTGCGAACCCATTCGTGGCAGTTCCCCCAGGGCGGCATCAAATACGGCGAGTCGCCCGAGCAGGCCATGTTGCGCGAGCTGCATGAAGAAGTCGGCCTGCGTCCAGAGCATGTGCGCATACTGGCCCGTACCCGCGATTGGTTGCGCTACGAGGTGCCCGACCACTTCATCCGCAAAGACGCGCGCGGCCACTACCGCGGCCAGAAGCAGATCTGGTTTCTGTTGCGCCTAGTAGGGCGCGACAGCGACCTGGACCTGCGCGCCACCGACCACCCCGAATTCGACGCCTGGCGCTGGAACGAGTACTGGGTACCGCTCGACCTGGTGATCGAGTTCAAACGCGGCGTCTACCAGATGGCGCTGAGCGAACTGGCCCGCTTCGTGCCGCAGCAGCACCACAACCGCTACCTGCGCGGCCACGGCCGCCTGGGGACCCTGGACGACCCGTCGGCGCACGCGCCGCAGTCCATCGGCCCAGTGACCACGGGATTCGGCGATCTCGACATGGCCCACGAGGGGCCCGAGTCCGGGCCTGGCGACCTGCCCGCAGCCGACCTGGGCCCGCAACACGGCGAGCCGGGCGCTGCGGCGGCTGAGCACCTGACGCCACCCAAGAGCGGCCATTAGGTCGGTCGTGGGTCGGCCTGCGCAGACGCTCAAATCCGCGCTGCCGGGCCCCAGGGCAGCATCAGGGACAGCCACAGCAACTGGCGGAACTCAGGCTCGAAGCGGTCGATGATGGCCTGCGGCTGCGCGCACAGCGCGGCATCGGTGATCAGGCCGAACTGCACCCCGCCGCCATAGCTGAGGATGCTCACGCCCACGCCCACATCGCCGGACGAGGGCACCCAGAACAGCATCTGGCGCAAGCTGGCGCCGCACAGGTGCAAGGGCTGATGCGGGCCGGGCACATTGGTCATCACCGCCGTGGTCTTGCGTGAGAACAGCCCCAGCACCCGGTCCTGCAGCGGCTTGCTCAGCAGGCCGGTGAGCGCCAGCACGCCAAAGGCCAGCAGCGGCTGGAAACTGCCCTTGAGCTGGGCCATGCGCTCGCGCACCGCATAGACCCTTTGCACCGGGTTGGCGATGCCGATGGGCAGCACCAGCGGCGCCAGGCCGAAGCGGTTGCCCAGCTGCCAGGCCTGGTCCAGCGGCCGCAGGTTGACCGGCACCATGGCGCGGATCTCGGCGCCGCCGGGGTCATCACCCTGGCTGCGCAGCCAGTCACCGATGGCGCCTGAGACACAGGACAACAACACGTCGTTGATCGAGCAGTCCAGGCTCTTGCTGATCGCCTTGACCTGGTCCAGCGGCAGCGGCTCGCCCCAGGCCACCACCTTGCGGCCCATCGGCCGGCCCTTCAACCGGGTCGGGCTGTCGTCGGCCATCAGCGCCAGCGCTGCCAGGTCGCCCAGCACATGCAGGCCGGCGCGGGCCAGGTCCAGCCCCTCCTGCAGGGGCGCCTGGGGATGGGCCAGGGCCTGCAGCAGGCCGGCCAGGCCGTCGCCAGACCGGTCCAGCGCCCGCACCGCCAGGCCGGTGAGCGGTCGCAGCACGGCCTCCGACAGCCAGTCACCGTCATGGGCCTCGTGCGGCGCGGGCGGCGCCAGCGCCTGCGGCGGGCCGGCGCCGCCATCGGTGATCGAGTTCATCACCGAGGTCAGGGCAATGCCGTCGCCGATGCAATGGTGGATGCGCACGATGATGGCGCAGCCGCCCTCGTAGCCCGGCACCCAGTGGAACTGCCACAGCGGCCGGTTCGGGTCGAGCGGGGTGGCCGCCAGCTCGCCGCAACGCTGCTGCAGGGCCTGGCGCGGCGACTGGCCCGGGCCCGGGCGCAGGCGCTCGGCCACCACCTGCGCGGCGATGTCGAAGTCGGCATCGTCGACCCAGACCGCCCCCAGCGCGTCCTGCACCGCGCGCTGGCCGAAGCGCTCGTACTGCAGCAGACGCTCGGCAATGCGCTTGCGCAGGGCTGCCAGGGTGATCGACCGGTCCAGCAGCCAGACCCCGGTGATCATCATCAGGTTGACGTCGTTGTCCATGCGCAGCCAGGCGGTGTCCACCCGGGACATGCGGTGCTCAGGGTGCTGGCTCATGGATTGGGCTCGGCGGGGTCGGTCATCAAGGGCCCGGGTTCGGTGGCAGCCGCGCAATGCAGACTGCCTGGGTGGTGCGGTGACGATGCTGGGTAACATCCGCCCCGTCAAGATCGATTTTCAAGCCCAGGAGACCCGCCATGACCCAGCTCAAATCCGCGTTCGACCAAGCCGTGGCCGACAGCAAGCAACTGCCGGAAAAACCCGACAACATGACGCTGCTGAAGCTCTATGCCTTGTACAAGCAGGCCAGCGCTGGCGATGTGGACGGCAAGCGCCCGGGCTTCACCGACATGGTGGGCCGGGCCAAGTGGGACGCCTGGAACAACCTCAAGGGCACCGACAGCAAGGCTGCGATGCAGGACTATGTCGACCTGATCGAATCGCTGAAATAAGCCGCACAGGGCCGCCGCCCCGTTGCGCGGCTCAGGCGCGCGGCGGCTTCCTGGCCGCCGGCCTGGCAACGGTCTTCTTGGCGGCATTGGCCGCGCCCAGCAATTCATCCAGGTTCTTCTCGATCTCGCTTTCGATGGTCTTGGAAAAGGCCCCCAGCAGAAAGCCCAGCTTGGCCTGCAGGTCGAAGTGATCGGCAGCGACGATCAGCTCGCCCTTGACCCCGCTGCGGGTGAACGAGACCGTGTCGCTGGTCTCGCCTTCAAGCACCGAGCATTCCATGTCGAACTTGGCCTCGGCCAGTTCGGCCCAGTCCCAGGCCACCTTGCGGGCCTTGGCCAGGCCCAGGCTGTGGTCTCGGTGGATGCGGATATCGGCCATCGTCGGTCTTTCGGGTGGGGAGGTTCAGGGTTTGGCCTGCAGTGTGGCCCGGCGCTCGGCCTGCGGCAAGCCAGCCAGACGCCGCACCGCCGCATGGAACTGGGCGAAGTCGCGGCCCTGGCGGTCGAACAGTCGCTCGAAATCGGGCACCAGGCCATCGTAGGCGGCCTGCAGCGCCAGCGCAGCATTGTTGGTGCGCTCAAACCACGGGTCGTAGCCGCCGAAGCCGGCCCAGGCAGCGTCCGGCCCGGCCTTGAGCGCCTGGTAATCGGCGCGCAAGCCGGCCATCAGCTCGGCCTTGCGCTGGCGCTTGAGCTCGTCGGGCAGATCGCTGGCGTAGAGCGCCAGCAGGCGCGCCCGCGCGGCATGGGTCAGGGCACGGAAATCGGCCTGACGCTGGCGCATCAACGGCTCATCATCGGCCCGGCCGCTGGCGGCCAGCCAGCGGGCCAGGCCCAGGCGCTCCACCGCGGTGGCATAGGACTCATTGAACATGGTGTCGCCCGAGGCATAGGCCACCTGGTGGGCCAGCTCGTGAAAGATCAAGCGTGCCAGGCCGGCCTCGCTGCCATTGACAAAGGTGTTGAGCAGCGGGTCGCCGCCCAGCCAATTGGTCCAGCCCAGGGTGCTGTAGGCCGGCACGCCATAGACCACCACCTCGAGCCCGGCCTGGCGCTGGCGCCGGGCCTCGGCATCTGCGGCAGCGCGGTCGAAATAGCCGCGGTAGCCGACGCAGCCCATCAGCGGATAGCACCAGGTCTTGAGCTCGAGCGACAGCTCGGGCGCGGCCACCACGTTCCACACCACCGCGCTGCGGCCCAGGTCGGCATAGCGGTGGTAGCTGGCGTTGTCGGGCAGGGCCAACTCACTCACGGCAAACGCGCGCAGCTGCTGCGCCAGCTGCAGGCGCTGGCGCAGCGCCGGCGGGGTGGCCGGGTCGGCCAGCCAATCGGCCAGCGGCCGGGCGCGCTGCATCAGGTCCAGGTGGCCGCGCAGCGACTGGGCGTAGTAGCCCAGCCCGTCGTTCGGGTGGGCACAGCCGCCCAGCAGACCCGCCAGGGCCGCCAGCGCCAGGGCTGCCGCACGCCGCCCCGCGTCCCGGACGCTGGGCCAGCGCCTGCCGCTTCGGGGGGCCAGCGGCCGGGGCCGGGCCGGCGCGCTCAAGCCGCAGCCACCTCGACCAGGCAATCGTAGAAAGTGGGCGCACGGCCGATGTCGGTCAGGCGCTGGCTGGTGACTTCATTGACATTGCTGCCTGCCGCGCCCAGCTTGCGCCACCACACCCCCAGCCCGTTGACCACGCCCGGGCGGGCCCGGTCGATCACCGCCGCCTTGCACAGATAGCTGCCGCGGTCATTGAAGACCCGCACCATTGCGCCGTCGACCACACCGCGGGCGCCGGCATCGACCGGGTGCAGTTCGAGCAAGGGCTCGCCCTCGATGCTGCGCAGGCTCTTGACATTGACGAAGCTGGAGTTGAGGAAATGCCGGGCCGGTGGCGAGATCATCGCCAGCGGATAGCGCCGCGCCAGCTCGGGCGCCGATTGCCCGCTCTCGAACGGGGGCACATAGCGCGGCAGGCCCAGCCCCGGCACAGCCACCTGGGCCCGGCCGTTGGCGGTGGCAAAGCCGCCGTGGGCAAAGGGCTGTTCGGGCAGGTCAAGCTTGACCCAGCCCTGTTCGCTGAGCTGCGCGAAGTCCAGGCTGGGCACGGCCTGGCGCGCCAGTTGCGCGTCGCTGTCGGTAAAGCAGGCCTCGGTGAAGCCCGTGCGCGCGGCCAGCTCGCGGAAGATCTGGGTGTTGGGCTTGGCCTGCCCCAGTGGCGCCACCGCCGGGTGATTGATCAGCACATAGGTGTGGCCGTAGCTGGTGTGCACGTCCAGGTGCTCTAGCTGGGTGGTGGCGGGCAGCACATAGTCGGCATGGTCGGCGGTGTCGGTGAGAAAGTGCTCCAGCACCACCGTGAACAGGTCTTCACGCTGGAAGCCGGCCACCACCTTGGGCGACTCGGGCGCTACCGCCACCGGGTTGCTGTTGTAGACCACCAGTGCCTCGATCTTCGGGCCGAAGGCCGGCGAGGCGGCGCGCAGCAGATCGTCGCCGATGGTGCTCATGTTGATCGTGCGCGGGCGCCGACCGGGGCCTGCCGGGCCGTAGACCGCCGCCAGCAAGTCGGGCCGCTGCAGTGCAGCGTCGTCGCGCACCTGCTTGAACCAGCCCGAGGCCGACAGCAGCAGGCCGCCGCCGCGCTGGCGCCAGGCGCCGGTCAGGCAGGGCAGCAGTGCAATCAGTCGCACCGCATTGCCGCCGCCGGCGCAACGCTGCATGCCGTAGTTCAGGCGGATCGCGGCCGGCCGGGTCTGGGCGTAATCGCGGGCCAGGCCGCGCACCTCGTCAGCCGTGATGCCGCACACCGCGGCCACCCGCTCGGGCGGCCAGGCCAGGGCTTCGGCGCGCAGCGGCTCGAAGCCGTCTACATGGCGGGCGATGTAGTCTTCGTCGAGCCAGGCCTGGACGATCAACTGCTGCATCAGGCCCAAGGCCAGCGCGCCGTCGGTGCCGGGCAGCAGGGCGATGTGCTGCTGGCATTTGTCGGCGGTCTCGGTGCGGCGCGGGTCGATGCAGATCAGCTTGGCGCCGGCGCGCTTGGCCTGCTGGGCAAAGGTCCAGAAGTGCAGGTTGGCGGCGATCGAGTTGCTGCCCCAGATCAGGATCAGGCGCGCGTCCGAGAACTGTTCGAGATGCATGCCTAGCTTGCCGCCATAGGTGGCGGCCAGGGCCTCGCCACCGGCGCTGCTGCAGATGGTGCGGTCCAGCAACGACGCCCCCAGCCGATGGAAAAAGCGCGCGGCCATGCTCTCGCCCTGCAGCAGGCCCATGGTGCCGGCATAGCTGTAGGGCAGGATGGCCTGCGGGTCGCGCGCGGCGATGGCCTGCAGGCGGCCGGCGATGTCGGCCAGCGCCTCATCCCAGGACACCGCCTCGAATTGCCCCGCGCCCTTGGGCCCGACCCGCTTGAGCGGGGTCAGCACCCGCTCGGGGTGGTAGGTGCGCTCGGGGTAGCGCGAAACCTTGGTGCACAGGGCGCCGTGGGTGGGCGGGTGGTCGGGGTCGCCGGCCACCTTGATCACCCGACCGGCCTGCACGCTGATCTTCAGCGCGCAGGTGTCGGGGCAGTCATGCGGGCAGGCGCCGCGCACCGTGGTTACCGGGGCGAGCGGCGCGTCGGCCTGTGGCGCGGCCGCGCCGGGGGCAGTCTGGGCAGTCATCCGGCAACTATTGCACAAGGCCGCTCAGGGCCCAGGCCCCCCCGACCGGTGCACGCCTCCAGGCATACCCGCATCGGGTCGCCGGGCATGGGGCCAGCGGCTAAGATGATTCGCTAACGGCCCTGCCCCCGGGGCCGCCCGCCAGGAGACCCCGCGATGCAATTGATCGAATCGATTCTTGCCGATGCCGCCAGCATCACCGCGCTGCGCCGCGACATCCATGCCCACCCGGAACTGTGCTTCAAGGAGCAGCGCACGTCCGACCTGATCGCCCAGGCGCTGACCGACTGGGGCATCCCGGTGCAGCGCGGCCTGGGCAAGACCGGGGTGGTGGGCATCATCAAGAACGGCAGCTCGGGCCGGGCTGTAGGCCTGCGTGCCGACATCGACGCGCTGCCGGTGACCGAGCGCAACCAGTTTGCCCATGCCAGCCGGCACCCCGGCAAGATGCACGCCTGCGGCCACGACGGCCATACCGCGATGCTGCTGGCCGCGGCCAAGCACCTGGCGCGGCACCGCAACTTCGACGGCACGGTCTACCTGATCTTCCAGCCCGCCGAAGAGGGCGGCGGCGGCGCCCGCGAGATGATCAAGGACGGCCTGTTCAGCCAGTTCCCGATGGAGGCGGTGTTTGGCGCCCACAACTGGCCGGGCATGGCGGTGGGCCAGTTTGCGCTGCGCGCCGGGCCCTGCTATGCGTCGAGCAACGAGTTCAAGATCACCGTCACCGGGAAGGGCGCGCATGGCGCGATGCCCCATCTGGGGGTGGACCCGGTACCGGCGGCCTGCGCCATGGTGACCGGCTTCCAGACCATCATCTCGCGCAACAAGCGGCCGATCGACACCGGCGTGATCTCGGTGACGATGATCCACACCGGCGAGGCCACCAATGTGATCCCCGAGACCTGCGTGATCGAGGGCACGGTGCGCACCTTCACCACCGAGGTGCTCGACCTGATCGAGGCGCGCATGCGCAGCATGGCCGAGGCGACAGCGCTGGCTTACGCCTGCGGCTGCGATTTCGAGTTCAGCCGCAACTACCCGCCCACCATCAACCACGAGTCCGAGACGCTGTTCGCCCAAAAAGTGCTGGCCGACGTGGTGGGCACCGACAACGTGCTCGACTTCGAGCCCACCATGGGCGCCGAGGACTTCAGCTACTACCTGCTGGAGAAACCCGGCTGCTACTTCATGATCGGCAATGGCGACGGTGCCCACCGCGCCGGCGGCCACGGCATGGGCCCGTGCATGCTGCACAACCCCAGCTATGACTTCAATGACGACCTGATCCCGCTGGGGGCCACCGCCTGGGTGCGGCTGGCCGAGACCTGGCTGAACACCGCGCGCTGAGCGCCCCGCGGCCATGAGCACCTGCCCCAGCTTCAGCCAGACCTATGCCGAGGCGCGTGCCAAGTTTGCCGCCGCGGCTGACGCCGCCGGGCTGGATCTGCACAGCCATGCCCACCCGATGCGCGGCCACGACGGCGAGGCGCTGGCGCTAGACCTGGTGCGCGACGGCCCGGCCGACGCCAAGGCGGTGCTGCTGCTGACCAGCGCCTGCCACGGCGTGGAAGGTTTTTGCGGCTCGGGTGTGCAGGTGGCGCTGCTGCAAGACACCGCCTTTCGCGCGGCGGCGCACCAGGCCGGCGTGGCGCTGCTGTACGTGCATGCGCTCAACCCCTACGGCTTCTCGTGGTGGCGCCGCACCACGCAGGAGAACGTCGACCTGAACCGCAATTTTCAGGATTTCAGCCAGCCGCTGCCGCGCAACACCGCCTACGACGACCTGGCCCACCTGATCGTGCCGGCCACCTGGCCGCCCGGCCCGGCGGTGCAAGCAGAAGTGGACAACTTCATCGCCAGCCAGGGCGAGCGCGCCTGGCAGACCGCCGTCACCTCGGGCCAGCACCACCATCCCGAGGGCCTGTTCTTCGGCGGCCACAACCCCAGCTGGAGCCGCCAGGCCCTGCACCAGGTGCTGCAGGACCATGGCCAGCGCTGCGCCCGCCTGGGCTGGATCGACTTCCACACCGGCTTGGGGCCCAGCGGCGTGGGCGAGCGCATCTTTGCCTACAAGGACGATGCCGCCGCGCTGGCCCGGGCCCGGGCCTGGTGGGGCGGGCCCGATGGCAGCGGCGTGACCTCGATCTACGACGGCTCGTCCACCTCGGCCCTGCTGACCGGCCTGATGTGGAACGCTGCCGACATCGACTGCCCGCAGGCCGAGTACACCGGCATCGCACTCGAATACGGCACCGTGCCGGTGACCGAGGTGCTGGATTCACTGCGCGGCGACCAATGGGCCGAGAACCACCCCGAGCTGGCCGCACCGCAGCGCGCGGCTCTGCGCCGCCGGGTGCGCGATGCCTTCTACACCGACACCGACGCCTGGAAGCAGCAGGTGCTGCGCCAGGGCATCGAAGCCGCCTTTCAGGCCCTGGACGGGCTGGCGGGCCGGCGCGGCTGAGCCACCGCGATGGCCGGGTCCGGGCCCCGCTCCGCCCTGGTCTCGGCGTCCGCCAGGCGCTTCAGGTAGCGCCGCATCGCCAGTGAGGCCCGGTCGGCCTGGAACGCGATCTCGGGCTGTTGTTCGGGGTATTGGGCCAGCAGGGCCTCGATCGCCTCCAGCCCGTCCACGTCCTCTTGGAAAGCCTTGCGTAACTGCTGGTGCATGAAGCCGGTGATGGCGGCATCCTCCAGCGCAAAGTTGCGCGCATGCTGGATGAAGTAATGCGTGCTGGTGGCCGTCTCGGGCGTGACGATATGGGCGGTGCGGATGGCGCGCGCGGGCTGCGCCGCTTCCGGCTGGCTGCAGGCATAAAACCGCACTGCCACCACATGCAGGCCGGGGGTGTGGAAGGTGGATTCGGCGATACGCGCCGCGTCCACGCCGTCCAGCCCGGTGGGCAGGGCCCACAGGGGCGGCAGGCGCGTGGGCAGCACCCGGCGCAGGATGGCAAAGCGGCCCGCGTCCTCGTCCAGCGCCAGGTCGAAGGGCGCGCTTGCGTAGTCGGGCGTGCCGAAACTGTGGATGTGCAGGAAGCTCAGGTGGGTCAAATCCAGCAGGTTCTCGTGCAGGCGCACATAGCTGGCCTTCAGGTGCAGGCGCTCGGTCGACGAGACCCAGGCGGGGGCGTCGTCCATCCAGGGCTGCTGCGGCAGGGGCGTGGCGGCCATCACCGCTGCGTCGCCCAGCCAGATCCAGACCAGCTGGCCGGCCTGGCGCAAGGGGAAGGCCCGCACCAGCGCGCCCGGCGGCACCTGGGCTTGTGACGGCACCTGCAGGCAGCGGCCATCGGCACCATAGCGGGCGCCGTGGTAGCCGCAGACCACCGTGTCGCCGTCGATCGTGCCGCGTGACAAGGGGAAGGACCGGTGCGCGCAGCGGTCCTCCAGCGCCACCGGCGTGCCGTCGAGCTGGCGATACAGCATCACCGGCAGGCCCAGCAGGCGGCGCGCCAGCGGCTGGCGCGTCACCTCGCTGGCCAGCGCGGCCACATACCAGGCATTGCGCACCAAGGGCGTGGTCGCGTCGGCCAGGCCGGCCTGCAGGTGCAGCGCGGCATCGCGTATGCGGTCGGGCAGGACGGACATGGTGCGGCTCCGGTGGTCAATCGTGCCAGGATTGTGATCTTGGCCAGCAGGGCGCAACAGCCAGGGACAGCGGCCGAGATTTCGAATGAAGCTATTGAATTCATCAGGTAAATTGTTTTGATTAATCGAAACCCGGTCCTTAGACTGAATTTCTTTGCAACCTCCCAGGAGTGACCATGACCGAGACAGCACAGTGCCCATTTGCCAGCAGCGCGCGCAAACCCATGGCGGCCGGCGCCCGAACCAATGCCGACTGGTGGCCCGAACAACTGAACCTGAAGGTGCTGCACCAGCACAGCGCCCGGGCCAACCCCATGGGTGAGGGCTTCGACTACGCCCAGGCCTTCCAGCAGCTGGACCTGGCTGCGGTGATCCAGGACCTGCACGCCTTAATGACCGACTCCCAAGACTGGTGGCCGGCCGACTATGGCCACTACGGCCCCTTCTTCATCCGCATGGCCTGGCACAGCGCCGGCACCTACCGCATCGCCGATGGGCGCGGTGGCGCGGGCTCGGGCGCGCAGCGCTTTGCGCCGCTCAACAGCTGGCCCGACAACGGCAACCTCGACAAGGCGCGCCGCCTGCTCTGGCCCATCAAGCAGAAATACGGCAGCAAGCTGTCCTGGGCCGACCTGATCGTGCTGGCCGGCAACGTGGCGTTGGATTCGATGGGCTTCAAGACCTTCGGCTTTGCCGGCGGGCGCCCGGACATCTGGGAGCCCGAAGAGGACATCTACTGGGGCCCTGAAGGTGAATGGCTGGGCGACGCGCGCTACAGCGGTGACCGCTCGCTCGAGAGCCCGCTGGCCGCCGTGCAGATGGGCCTGATCTATGTGAACCCGGAAGGCCCGAACGGCCAACCCGACCCGCTGGGCTCGGCCCGCGACATCCGCGAGACCTTTGCCCGCATGGCCATGGACGACGAGGAGACCGTGGCGCTGGTGGCCGGCGGCCATACCTTCGGCAAATGCCACGGCGCCGCCGATCCGGGCCAGCATGTGGGCAGCGCGCCCGAGGGCGCCGACATCACCGAGCAAGGCCTGGGCTGGATCAACAGCTTCGGCAGCGGCAAGGGCGCGCATGCGATCACCAGCGGCCTGGAAGGCGCCTGGACCCCCACCCCGATCAGCTGGGACAACAGCTATTTCGAGACCCTGTTCGGCCACGAGTGGGTGCTGACCAAGAGCCCGGCCGGCGCCCACCAGTGGACGCCGAAAGACGCCGCCGCCGCCCAAACCGTGCCCGACGCCCACGACCCCGCCAAACGGCACGCCCCGATGATGTCCACCGCCGACCTGGCGCTGCGCATGGACCCGGCCTACGAGAAGATCTCGCGCCGCTTCCTGGCCGATCCGCAGGCCCTGGCCGACGCCTTCGCGCGGGCCTGGTTCAAGCTGACCCACCGCGACATGGGGCCGCGTGCACGCTACCTGGGCCCGCTGGTGCCGGCAGAAGCGCTGCTGTGGCAGGACCCGATCCCGGCGGTCGACCATGCCTTGATCGAAGCCGATGACATCGCCATGCTCAAGGCCCGTCTGCTGACCAGCGGCCTGCACATCAGCGCCCTGGTCAGCACGGCCTGGGCCTCGGCGTCGACCTTCCGCGGCTCGGACAAGCGCGGCGGCGCGAATGGCGCGCGCTTGCGCCTGGCCCCGCAAAAGGATTGGGCCGTCAACCAGCCGGCCGAGCTGGCCCCGGTGCTGCAGTCGCTGGGCGCGATCCAGGCCGAGTTCAATGGCGCCCAGACCGGCGCCAAGCGGGTGTCGCTGGCCGACCTGATCGTGCTGGGCGGCGGCGCAGCGATCGAGGCGGCCGCGCAAAGGGCCGGCGTGGCCGTGACCGTGCCCTTCTCGCCCGGCCGCATGGACGCCACGCAGGCGCAGACCGATGTGGCCTCGTTCGCAGTGCTGGAGCCGGCCGCCGACGGCTTCCGCAACTACCTGCGGCCGGGCCAGGCCGGGTCAGCCGCCGAGTTGCTGTTGGACAAGGCCCAGCTGCTGACCCTGAGCGCCCCCGAGATGACGGTGCTGGTGGGTGGCCTGCGGGTGCTGGGCGCCCAGGTCGGCCCGGCCCGCCACGGCGTCTTCACCCAGCGGACAGAGACCTTGAGCAATGACTTCTTCGTCAACTTGCTCGACATGGGCACGGTCTGGCAGAAATCTGCCAGCGCCGACGGGGTGCTGGAAGGGCGCGACCGGGCCAGCGGTGCACCCAAGTGGACGGCAACCGTCGTCGACCTGGTGTTTGGCTCCAACGCCCAGTTGCGTGCGATTGCCGAGACCTATGCCTGCAGCGACGCACAGCCGGTGTTCGTGCGGGATTTCGTCGCGGCCTGGGTCAAGGTGATGAACCTGGACCGTTTCGACCTGGCCTGAGCAAAGGCCTCGGCGAGCCCCAGCGGGGGTTTGTCCGGGGTCGCCACCTGGCACGGACATTGCGTACCATTGCCTGAAAGCTGACCATTTGGTCAGCTTTCAGGTGAAGCCGGGCCACCTTTGCCGCCCGCGCCCTGCCGGAGCGCCCGCCGCTTGTCCACTGCCGCCCCCACCCTGCCGCCCGCCACCGGCCCGGACCTGCGCGCCGGCCGGCTGCCGGCTGAGGCCTATGCCCGCCACTTCGCCGACGCCGCACCGCGCCTGAGCCGCAGCCAGGCCCTGGTGGAGGCCGAGCGCTGCCTCTACTGCCATGACGCGCCCTGCGCCACCGCCTGCCCCACTGGCATCGATGTGCCGGCCTTCATCAAGCGGATTGCCGACGACAACCTGCGCGGCGCGGCGCGGGCGATCCTGGATGCCAACCCGCTGGGCGGCACCTGCGCCCGGGTCTGCCCCACCGAGGTGCTGTGCGAGCAGGTCTGCGTGCGCCATCACCAGGGTGGACACCAGCAAGGCAAGCCGGTGGAGATCGGCCGGCTGCAGCGCTATGCGGTGGACGCGGTGATGGACCGTCCGCTGAGCGCCCTCTTCCCGCGCGCCGCAGCCACGGGAAAACGCATCGCGGTGGTGGGCGCCGGCCCGGCCGGCCTGGCCTGCGCGGTGGTGCTGGCGCGGTTGGGGCATGCGGTGGTGATCCACGATGCCAAGCCCAAGGGCGGCGGCTTGAATGAATACGGTCTGGCCAGCTACAAGGTGGCCGACGACTTTGCCCAGGCCGAGCTGGACTGGCTGCTGGGCATCGGCGGCATCACGCTGGTCACAGGTTGGCGGCTGGCCTCGGCCGATCAACTGGCGCAACTGCGCGCCGGCTTCGACGCCGTCTACCTGGCCGTCGGCCTGGGCCGGGTGGGCGCGCTGGGCGTGCCCGGCGAGGCCCTGGCCGGCGTGCGCGATGCGGTGGACTTCATCGCCGAGCTGCGCCAGGCGCCCGACAAGGCCGCACTGCCGGTGGGCCGCCGGGTGGTGGTGATCGGCGGCGGCATGACGGCGGTGGACGCCGCGGTGCAAAGCAAGCTGCTGGGCGCCGAGGACGTGCACATGGTCTACCGGCGCGGCCCGGCCGAAATGGGCGCCTCGCCGGCCGAGCAGGCCTGGGCGCAAACCCATGGCGTGACGATCCATCACGGCCTGGCACCTGCAGCCGTGCTGGCCGGCCTTGACGAAAACGCCGGCCACGCGGTGGCCGTGCGCTTTGCCCGCCAGGCCCCGGGCGCCGATGGCCGCTGGGCCGCCACCGGCGACCATGCGACCCTGGCCGCCGACATGGTGCTCAAGGCCATCGGCCAGAAGCTGGACGCCGACCTGCTGACCGGCACCGGCCTGACGCTACAGGGCGGACGCATCGCCACCGATGCCGACGGCCGCACCGGCGTGCTGGGCCTGTACGCCGGGGGCGATTGCCGCCTGGGCGGACGCGACCTGACGGTGGAGGCGGTGGAAGACGGCAAACGCGCCGCCCACGCCATCCACGCTCAGTTGGTCGCCCATTCCACTGCCCAGGCCAGTGCCTGAGCCCGCCGGAGCAACGCCATGGCCGACCTGACCAACCACTTTGCCGGCATCACCAGCCCCAACCCCTTCTGGCTGGCCAGCGCGCCGCCCACCGACAAGGCCTACAACGTACACCGCGCCTTCGAGGCCGGCTGGGGCGGGGTGGTCTGGAAGACGCTGGGCGAAGAGGGCCCGCCCATCGTCAATGTCAACGGCCCGCGCTATGGCGCGCTGCTGACACCCGACCGGCGCATGCTGGGCTTCAACAACATCGAGCTGATCACGGACCGGCCGCTGCAGCTGAACCTGCAGGAGATCCGCGAGGTCAAGCGCGCCTGGCCCGACCGGGCGATGGTGGTCAGCTTGATGGTGCCCTGCACCGAGGCCGCCTGGAAAGCCATCCTGCCGATGGTCGAGGACACCGGCTGCGATGGTGTGGAGCTGAACTTCGGCTGCCCGCATGGCATGAGCGAGCGCGGCATGGGCGCGGCCGTGGGCCAGGTGCCCGAGTACATCCAGATGGTCACCGCCTGGTGCAAGCAATACAGCAAGCTGCCGGTGATCGTGAAGCTGACGCCCAACATCACCGACGTGCGCATGCCCGCGCGCGCAGCCAAGGCCGGTGGGGCCGATGCCGTATCCCTTATCAACACTATCAATTCCATCATGGGCGTGGACCCGTACACGCTGACCATGTCGCCCAGCACCGGCGGTAAGGGTTCGCACGGCGGCTACTGCGGCCCGGCCGTCAAACCCATTGCGCTGAACATGGTGGCCGAGATTGCGCGGGACCCGGAGACTGCTGGCCTACCCATCAGCGGCATTGGCGGCATTGGCAACTGGCGCGATGCACTGGACTTCATCGCGCTCGGCTCGGGCACGGTGCAGGTGTGTACTGCCGCCATGGTCTATGGCTTCAAGATCGTGCAGGACATGGCGGATGGCCTG
>JANNZD010000050.1:0-25894 GCA_031410435.1 Betaproteobacteria bacterium
GCGTGCCGGTGTAGCCGCCGGTGTGGGCGGGGATAGAGCGGTCGGCATTGCCGGCCTTGATGGCGCCGAACTCGATCAGCGTGCTGCCGCGCTGCTTGGCCTCATCGGCCGAGACTGCTGCCTGGGCCGATGCGGCGCACAGGGCCAGGCGACAAGCGCCGTGGCGCGCAAGGTGGGTTTGAATGGCGTGAATGTGTCGCCGAATTTCATCGCGCAAGTTCGGCGGGTTCAGAACGAGGTCTTATAGGTGAAGACCAGCCAGCCGCGGTCGGTGGCGCCCACCGTGCTGCCCGAGCCATTGCCACCGATGGCCTGGGTGCCGGCCGCGTTGTACTTGATGGGCACCTTGATGTCAGCCTAGCGCAGCGAGAACTCGTGCTTGGACTGGTAGGTCAGCTTGGCGACGAGCGAGTAGGTCAGCAGGTCCTCGAAGCCGGCGCTGGCGCTGGGCGCGGTGCTCTTGATGGCATCACTGACGCACATCGGCAGTTTCAGGTCCCAGGACGGGAGGACGCCGACGTCGGTGGGGCTGAAGCTGACCGCCGCCTGCAGGTAATCCTTGGTCGAGCAGGCGTCGGTGCAGTCGCTGGGCAAGGTGGCCGCGGCGCTCGTCTTGGCAGACGCCAGCGAGCCACCGGCGTTCATCGGCATCAGATTGCCCTCGCCCTTGAAAAGCGCCTCGTTCTGGATGACCTTTTGCAGCCGCCTTTAGGCCAGCTCGACCAGTACGCTGCCGGTGTCCCACGGCGCGGTCATGGGCAGCAGGTAGCTGCCGTTGGCGATGGCATGCCAGGTGTCGCCGCGCGCCCCGGTGTTCTGGGCCGGCCCACAGCTGCCAGTGGAGTTGAGGGCACCGTTCTGGCGGTAGGACAGCTCGGCGCCAAAACTCACCGGGCCGATGCCTTTGGCGAGGCTCAGGTTGGTCTGCTTGACCCCCTGCGGCAAGACGAAGCGGAAGTTGGTGGGCAGCGGGCCGTTGAATGTCAGGAACCGGATGCCGTTCTCGGGCGCATAGCAGCCACGGCGCAGCCGTGACGCACCACCCCGCAGCGTCCCTCCGGGCTTGGCAGATTCTGCATTGCGACTGAAATTCTCAAAACTGAATACGAGCGTTTGTGCCTTTACTTCATGGGCTGCGGTCTGTAGGCCCGGCCTTGCCTAGCCCGGGGCCTAGCTTGCCGGGCCTGTTTCTTTGGCGCGCTGCGCCGCGGCTGGGTGCGCCCAGGGTGGGGGTCGCTGCACCATCCGCGCTGCTTGGTGCCCATGTATTTATCTGATGTGCAAAAATAGCGTCAGGAACCCATCCTGTCCAATCGCGCTTCTATAAATTCCTGTGGTGACAAGCACTTACCAAACCATTGGCGAGCCGCTGGGTGATGCCCAGAGGCTGGCCACGGCCCCTGCAGCCAAGCTGGGCGCCCACCACCTGGCCTATCTGCGGGCCGTGGCCGAAGGCTTGCCGCAGGCCCAGGCAGCGGCCCGCTACCTGGGTCACGACCCCCGTGATGGCGGGCCGGCGCTGCGCAAGATCCACCACGCGCTGGTCGACCGGGTGCGCGCCCTGGCGCGGCACCACGGTGACCCGCGCTGGCGCCTGCTGGGCCTGGCCATCAAGCCACTGGCGCAAGACCGGGCGCCGCCGTCTATAGACCAATGGGCCAGTGAGCTGGGCCTGGACGACTTCGGCCACACCGAGCTGCTGGCGCTCTACCAGCAGGCCTTTCCGGGCGACCGCCGGGCAGCCCGCAACAGCCGCTTGCGGGCCCAGCAACTGGCCTCGCTGCAGGCCCTTGCCGGCGCCGCGTCAGAGACCGCCCAGCCCCATCACCGCCTGGACGCGTGGTTCCCTGAGCACCTCTGCCGGTCCTTGAATGCCTGCGGCCTGCTGCTGCTGTCAGACCTGCAGGTCCGGGTGCAGGCAGGCGGGCGTTGGTGGGCCGCCATCCCCCGGATCGGCGCGGGCAAGGCGGACAGGCTGCGCCAGCAGCTGTTGCTGCTGATGCCCGGCACCTTCAAGGCGCCAGCCAGCGGGCCCTTGGCCGCGCGCGGCCGGCAGCTGGCGGCGTTGATCACCGCCGCCCCGGCCGCCAGCCGGCTGCCGGCCAGTACCCCCGGGCCTGAGCCTGCTGCGGCAAAACGGGCCGTGCAGGCACGCCCTGCCCTGCCCTGGCCTGGCGGCCAGGCGCAAGTGGCCGATGCCGGCGCCGCCTGCCCCGACGCAGGGGGCATGGGCCACATGCTGGCCGTTGCTGCAGCGCGTGATCTGCCGGCAGATGTACTGGCCGTGCGCGCCTGGGTGCAGGCCCAGGCAGGCAGCGAGGCCACAGCCAAGTCCTACCGGCGCGAAATGGCGCGATTTCTGCTTTTTCTGGACCAGCAAGCCTTGACCCTGAGCCATTGCAATGCCGAAGTCTGCCTGGCCTACCAGTCCCTGCTGCAAGACCCGCCGGCCGAGTGGACCGGCCAAGGCAGCGCGCGGCGCGGCCAGGCCGGCTGGAGCCCCTTCTCCGGGCCCCTGAGCATGCGCAGCCAGCAGCATGCTGTTGCGGTGGTCAGCGCCTGTTTTGCCTGGTTGTCCAGCGCCGGCTACCTGGCTGACAACCCCTGGCGCAGGCCGCAGCGGCAGCAAGGCCCTGCGCAGGCGGTGGATGCCAGGCCTGACCGCCTCTTGCTGGCCGGGCCTTGGGCGCAGATCCTGGGCCAGTTGGAAGCCTGGTCGGCCACCGAGCCTGCGGCCCAACGCATGCTCTTCGTGCTGGTCTTTGTCGAAGCCACCGGCCTGCGTGCTGTCGAATTGCTGCAAGCCCGTCTGGGCGATCTGAGGCCGGAGGGCGAACGCTGGCTGCTGCAGGTGCCAGGCAAGGGCGGCCGCCTGCGTCTGCTACCCCTGGACGGTCCGGCCCAGAATGCTCTGGCGCGCTACCTGGTCGCGCGCAGCCTGGGCTGGGACGCCATCGCACAGCGCGCCCACCTGCCCTTGCTGGCCAGCATCAGCCGGCCCGACCAGGGCTTGAGCTACCGGCCGCTGTATGGCTCGATGAAGGCCTGGTTGAACAAGGCCGTTGATGCCAGCGACCTGCCCGGGCAAGAAAGGATGGCCGCAGCGCGCGCCAGCCCGCATGGTTTGCGCCGGCGTTGCGGGGCTCGGGCGCTGGCCGCCGGCATGTCTGCGGACAAGCTCGGCCAGTTTCTGGGCCATGCCAGCCCGCGCTCGTCTGCCAAGTACCGAAGCGCAACCGCCGACCCTGCGGCTGATGGTCTGGCGTCGGTGACGGACTGAAGCGGCGCCCTGCCCTGCCCCGGCAGGCCAGCCATCGCTTGGCCTTCACTCGCGGTTGAGGCTGGGGGCGGGATCGAGCCATGGCACTGGCCGGGCCGGGGGTGGAACGGTTCCACCCCCGGCAGGCTTTCCAGCCCCTTGTTCAGGCTTGGCTACTGTCTTGCAGAAAGCCCTCTACCAGCTTGGCCAGTGCGGCCAGCCTCGGCGCACTTACCCAGCCCGCCTTGATCGCGATCTTGACCTCGCCGCGCGGCCCGGTGGTCAGCTCACCCGCCGTCGCGCCATCGCAAACCAGGGTCAGGGCCTGCGGGGGGTGGAACGGTTCCACCCCCGGCAAGGCGGCGTTGAGCAGCCCCTCCAAAACCTGACGCGCAGGGACTGCTTCGGCCTGCGCCGCATAGCCGGCGGCGCGGCGCAGCACCGCGTCAGGATTGGCATGCAAGGCCTCGCTCAGCGGCTTGGCCCAGCGAAATTGCAGCTCCAGTGGCGAGCGGAAGGCCCGCACCAGGGCCTCGGGCAGATCAGCCAAGGCCAGGGCCTTGCCCAGTGCGCTGAGGTCCACCCCTATGGCCTCGGCCAGCTTGCGGTTGGACGGGAACAAACCCTGGCTCAGCGCCCTGCGGTACATCATGCCCTGCTCCCAGGCCGACAAATCCTTTCGCACCCGGTTCTCGCGGTCCATTTCCACGAACAGCGCCCGGTCGTCCAGGTTGTCGATCACCGCCAGTACCGGCAGCCCCAGCTCCAGGCAGGCCCGGTGACGTCGATGGCCGAACACCACCTCGAACTGCGCATGCCCAGGGCCTGGCGCGGCCAGGCGTCGCACCTTGATCGGCTGCACATTGCCGCCCGCGTTTTCAATCTCGGACCGCAGTGCGAGGAATTCAGGCCCGGCGTAATTCGACTCATGGCGGTTGGCAAAGCGGCTGGGCGCTACCCAGGTCGGATCGATCAGGCGCGCCGCCTTGGCGCCTTCCCATTGCGCCAGGTCGCCCAGCGCCTCGTCCAGGCGCCCGCGCACCTGGTCGGCATCGGCCGCCTTGCTGCGCAATTGCTCGTTCTCGCGCATCAGCTCCGAGCGCGCATCATTGGCATAGGCCATCATTGCGCCCGGCGCAGTCTTGGGCCTGAGGCTGGCATCCGGCAGCGCCGCCGGCCCGGCCGAGGCCGGTGCGCCGGTGCCTGGCAGGCTGCTGAAATCCAACCTGGCGGCCTTGGCGGAGAGTTTGCTACTGGCCATCTCAGGCTCCCAATTGGTCGATCTGCATCGCCCACACCGCCACGATCTGTTGCTCGATCAATTCGCACATCCGGTCGTAGGCATCGCGGGCGCGGGCAAAGGTCTTGGCGTTCATGGCGCCACGCGGCAGATCGTAGACGGTGCCGAACTCGGCAGACGCGGTGGCGGTGACCGAGGTCTTGGGGATCTCGATGGGCAAGACCTTTTCGGTATAGCCCTCCAGCACCCATTGGCGCACCACCGAGCTGGCCGCGTCCGACGCCTCTACCCGGGACAACAGCACGTCGATGAACTCGAAAGTCTTGTCTTGCCCGCGGCTGCGTATGAGCTGATTGCACAGATCGCTGAACAGATCCCAGAACTGTGCCGAGGACGCGAAATCCAGCGCCGAGGGTGGCAGGGGCATGATCACGCCGTCGGCCGCCATCAGCGCATTGATGGTCACATAAGACAGGGCAGGGGGGGTATCGATCACGATCACGTCGTAATCAGCACGGGCCTGGTCCAGCCCGCGGTCCAGGCAGCGCCAGAACTCGAAGCCCGGATCGCGCGTCTGCCGTGCCGGCAAGGCGAATTCGGCGCCAAACAGCAGGGGCGCGGCACACACCAGGTCGATGCCGGGCCAATAGCTGGGGCGAATCGCATAACCCAGGTCTTCGTGGCTGCCGGCAAACAACAACATCGCGGTGTGCTCGGGCTCCACCTCGGCGTCGGGCAAAACCCCGAACAGCGTGGTGGCCGAACCCTGCGGGTCCAGATCGACCACCAGCACCCGGTGGCCACGCATGGACAGGCCCTGGGCCAGGGTGACGGCCGAGGTGGTCTTGGCCACGCCGCCCTTGAAATTGGCTACGGTGATGGTGATGCCGGCCGCTTGCGCTGGCCGCAGATGCTGGCCCCGGAAAGCCTTGACCCAGGTACGCGCATCGGCCATGGCCCATTCACGCCGGTTGCCGGCCATCAAGCCCTCGGGCAGGTCGCCGCGGGTCATGCGGTAGGCGATGCGGCTCTTGTCCACCCCGCACAATGCGGCCAGTTGGGCAGCGCTGACACTGGGCGCCGTCTTCACCGACGAGGGCGACAGCATCGTCGCCCGGATCTGCCCCATCATCGCGGCGATGCGCGCGGCCTGCAGTTCAATGTCGGCCAAGGATTGGCGTCGGATCGGCGACACCACCGCTCGGGCGGCCTCTGAACCAAGGGGCTTCTTGGGGTCCATGTGTTGAGTCCTCAATATTCGGGTGACATGCGATTATGCGACGGTGCTCAAGAAATTCGATGAATGGACGCAGCAATGCGTTGCTTCATGCCAAGCCAGGCAGATGTGAGCGGATTGCTTGGGCCTGAGAAGGCAATAGCCAGGCCCTTTCCCGAGATTTATTAAAGAAAGTCCAAGCAATCAAAGAGATTAAGCGCTTGTGGATAAGTCAAAAATACGTTTAAGTTCAACAACTTACAAACGTATTTTGATGTCATTTGTCCGCGCTATAACCGCTTGCGTCCAGCTGTTTACCGCTTCTGTCCGTGCTTTTACCGCTTGCTGTCCAGACCCCAACCGGCTGCCACGTCAAGGGCTACAGGCCGCAGGGGCGCGGCGGCGCGTGGCACCCTTCAGGCGGCCAGGCCAGTCGGCCGGCCTGGTGGTGCAGCGCCGCGCCCGCAAAGCGGCACAGCACAGGCCAAGCGTCCTCGTTTTAACCGGGCAGGGCAGCGTGTCTGGCGCGCAACTGTCCGGGTTTTAACCGCGCTTCCAGCGATGCCAGTCGCCTCTCGCGTCCATTCAATGATGGACATATGATCCAGCATGGACGCCTCAGCACCGAGCAAGCGCAGCGATACCGTCACGGCCGTCCCCGCCGACGCCAGCGAGTTGCGCAAGCCGCACGAAATGATCGTGCTGGTGCCGCGCGCCAAACGTGTCACCCTGACCGGCCGCCGCATCTACAACGCCTTGTTGCAGGTGGCCCAGTCGCGCCTGCAGGCCATGGGCGCCATGCCGCCAGCCGATTTCATGTTCGAGGCGCCGCTGCCGGCCATCCTGCGCACCACCGGGTCCAGCGGTGAAGACCGCACCGCCGCCAAGCGCTATTTGCGCGAAATGCGCGGCCTGGAGGTCGATTGGGAGTCCACCGCGCCAGGGGAGGGCGTGAAGTGGCGCGGCTTCTCGATGCTGTCCGAGGTGGCCATTGAAATCCGGCATGGCGAGAACTGGGTGTCCTGGTCCTACCCGCCCACCCTGATGGCCGCGCTGAAAGAGCCTGCGCGCTGGGCCCGCATCGACCTCGACATCCTGGCCAAGCTGGGCACCTACGCGGCCTTGGCGCTGTACGAGATCTGCGCCCGCTACCGCGATAACCCCTCGGGCCTGAGCAGCCGCAAACCGGTGCAATGGTGGGCCGATGCACTCAGCCCTACCCCGGCCGGGTCCGAGCGGCGCGAATGGCGCAAGTTCAAGAATGAACGGGTCAAGGACGCGATCGATGAGATCAACCGCGAAACCGATCTGGAGGTCGAACTCATAGAGCACCGCCAGGGCAGGGCGGTGATCGAGGCCCAGTTTGCGGTGCGCCGGCGGCGCCCGCCGCCCCGGCCGCGCGATGCCGGGGGCGCGCCGGTGGATGCGCACCTGGCGCTGCGCGCCGAATCGCTGGGCGTGCGCGAGTCCAAGCTCGACGGCCTGATCAGCGAATTTGGCGAAGCCACCGTGCGCGACAAGCTCGATGTGCTGGAGCGGCGCGCCAACGACAGCCGCCTGCGCGGGGTGGACAACGGTTACTCCTACCTGCGCTCGCTGCTGCGCAACGATGCCGGTGGCGCGGACGCTGCGCCGGCCGGGCCAACCGCGGGCCCGATGGACGCCCCGGCCCAGCCGGCCCTGCCGGCTGGCGCAAACGGCGCAAGCGGCGCAGGCCCTGCCACAAGCGGCGGCGCAGGCGACCCCGCCGCGCAATGGCTGGCCGACCGCATCGGTGCGATAAAGGCTGAACTGGGTGCGCTCGACCCGGTGCAGCGCAACCCCTGGGTGGCCCTGGGTCTGGCCGACCTGGCGGCCAAGAACCTGCTCAGCGCGGTGATCTCGCGCCGGGCGGCGCAGGGCGATGTGCTGCACGGCGTGCTGGGCGCGGTGATCGTGCGCCTGTATGCCCAGGCGGTGCACGGGACCGACTGGGACCAGCCTCCGGCCCTGGCTTAGCATGCTGGCCTGGCCCAGGAGCGACCGATGAGCGCAAACAGCCCCCACCCCCTGTCGGCGAAGGCGCCGGTCACCGCCGATCAACCGGCCCTGGCGGCGGCCGCGGCGCGGGCGGCCTACCGCGATTACCACAAACCCGGCTCGGACCGGGTGCGTGAGTTTTATCGCCAGAACCACCGCCACCAGACAGTGGATTTCGTGGCCGCCAAGCGGGCCCGGTGGCTGGGCTTCGGCCAGGCCAGGATGACGCCCTGGCAGGCCCTGGACTACCTCAACACCCTGGTCGACGAGTCCGACCCCGACACCGAGCTGCCGCAGATCATGCACCTGCTGCAGACCGCCGAGGCCATCCACGCCGACGGCCATCCCGACTGGTTCGTGCTGACCGGCTTCGTACACGACCTGGGCAAGGTGCTGTGCCTGTTCGGCGAGCCGCAGTGGGCGGTGGTGGGTGACACCTTCCCGGTCGGCTGCAAGCATTCCGACCGCATCGTCTACCCCGAGTACTTCGCCGCCAACCCGGACGCGCGCGATGCGCGCTACAACACCGAGTACGGCATCTATGCGCCGGGCTGCGGGCTGGACGCGGTGCAGCTGTCCTGGGGCCATGACGAATACCTGTACCAGCTGCTCAAGCCCCACCTGCCCGAGCCGGCGCTCTACATGATCCGCTACCACTCCTTCTACGCCTGGCACCGCGAGGGCCAGTATGGCCACCTCAGCGATGCGCGCGACGCGGCCTACCTGCCCTGGGTGCAGAAGTTCAACCCCTACGACCTGTATTCCAAGCGCCCGCAGCCACCGGTGCTGGCCCAGCTGCGCCCCTATTACGAGGACCTGCTGGCCAAATACCTGCCAGCCACGCTGTGCCTCTAGGAACCTGTTGGGCTCAGCCGAACAGCGCAAAGGGCTCGAAGCGCCCGCGCAGCACCGCCTGGGCATCGCCGCCCAGCCAGCCCTCGATCAGCGTGGCGTAGACCCGCCTGAAGTCGGTGGTGTGCAGCAGGTTGTCGCCCGCATCCAGTTGGGTGAGGCTGGGCAGGTTGCCGTAATGGCCGCCGCGCACCGGCTGGCCTATCACGTACATGTGGTTGGCCGTGCCGTGGTCGGTGCCCAGACTGGTGTTTTCGGGCACCCGCCGGCCGAACTCGGAAAACACCAGCAGGGTCACATCGCGGGCCCGGCCGATGCGGTCCAGGTCGCTCATGAAGCCGGCCACCGCGTCAGATGCATAACTCAACAGGCGCTGATGCTGGTCGGCCTGCTGCACATGGGTGTCGAAGGCGTTGTGGCGGTAGGCGCTGTAATACAGCCGGGTGGGCAGGCCGGCGTGGATCAGCGCGGCGATCTTGGGCAGGTCCAGCGGCACGATGCCGTAGTCCACCGGGGTCTTGTAGCGGGCCCAGGCCTCGCGTACCCGGGTGGACGAGTCGCGCGCGCTCTGCGCCACGTCGCGCAGGAAGCCCAGGCTGGGGTTGGCCTGGGCGGCCGGCGCCTGTGGCTCGGGCGCGGCGTCCAGCACGCTGCGCTGCTCGAACAGGCCCTTGCGGCCAAAGCGCCGGGGGTCGTCAAAGGTCAGCGGCAGGTGGTTGCGGGCGCGCACCGCCAGTGATTGGGTTTCGTCGATATTGACCAGGAACTCGGCCGAATTCTGCGCATCGATGGCGTCGGCCAGGCGGCCCATCCAGCCATGCTCCTCGCCGCTGTTGGGCATCGCGGTATGCCAATAGGCCATCGAGGTGAAATGCGAGAACGAGGGCTGGGCATAGCCGCAGCCATGCACCACCGCCATGCGGCCGTCCTTGTACAGGCGCTCGAAGCCGGCCATGCCGGGGTTGAAGCCGTGGTGCGCGTCGATCCGCCGCAGCTGCGCCGGCTTGATGCCCAGGCGCGGGCGGTGGCGGTAGTAGGCGTCATCGCCATAGGGCACCAAGGTGTTCAGGCCGTCATTGCCGCCGGACAGCTCCAGCACCACCAGGATGCGGTCTGGATGGCGGGCCTGGGCCGCCGCTGCGGCCACCTGCAGGGCGCCGGGCAACAGGCCCAGGCCGCCGGCGCCGGCCAGGCCGGCGCGCAGCAGCCTGCGGCGGCTCAATGCGCCAGGCTTGGCGTGGGGTGCATGCATGGTGTCAACCCAGTTGGTATTCAGGCAGGGACAGGATCAGGTGCAGGGTCTGGCGTAAGGGTTCGTCCAGGTAGCTGCGGGCGGCCTGCAGGTCGGGCGTGCCCAGTTCGCGTTCCAGAAAACCTACCAGCCGGGCCCGCGTGGCCGGTGCCACCGCCACGGCCACGAAGCGCTGCAACAACGCATCCACCGCCTGGCTGGCCGTCCTGGCGCCGCCGCCCAGCACCAGCTGCGCCAGTTGCAGGCGCGCCAAATTGCGCGGAATCGGCTTGACCCGCTCGATCGCCATCTGCCAGCCGCGGTAGCTGGCCAGCCGGGTGTTGAACTCTTCGTCGCGGTCGGCCAGCTGCATCGAGCTGGAGGTCATCTCCATGCCGTCCAGCCGGATGGCGCTGTTCACGTCCAGGCCCTGGGCCAGCTTGTCGCCCAGCTCGCCGATCTTGAACTCGCCCGAGGGGGTGCGGTCGGGCGGGATGAAGTTGATGTCCGGGTAGACCATGTCATAGGCAAAGTTGCTGCGCGCGATCAGCAGGCCCGGCGTGATCCAGCTGCGGCCCTGGGCCCAGCCGGCCACGGTGGGCGGGTAGAACAGTTTCTGGCCCAGCGATTCGGTCACCGCATTGAAATCGGGCACGCCCGGGATCTGCGCCAGGCCGGCCAGGCGGTAGGTGGCCACCACCAGCTCCACCGGCGGGCGGATGCGGGTGGCCACCGATGCCGGGGCGTGGAAGTCGCGCGACAGGAAGACCGTCTCCAGCAGCGTGGCGATGTCGTAGCCGCTGTTGCGCAGCACCGCAGCCAGCGCGCGCCGCAGTGCCGGGCTCGGGTCCTGGCGCACGAAGTACTGGTAGAGCTTGCCGGCGATGTGCTCGGCCGCCGCCGGCTGGGCCAGCAAGGTGTCGATCACGTCGATGCCGGTGAGCGGCCCTTCGCGGCCCAGCACGCGTTTGATGCCGTCATCGTGGCGCGCCGGGTCGATGGCAAACACCAGGCCCTGGGCGTTCCAGCCGGTGAAGGCGCGCGCGGCCTCGCGGATGTCGGCCTCCCCGTAGTGGCCCTCGCCCAGGGTGAACATCTCCATGATCTCGCGCGCGAAGTTCTCGTTGGGCGCGCCCTTGACATTGACCCCGGCATCCAGGAAGGCCAGCATCGCCGGGTCCTGGGCCACGCCGATCAGCAGATCGCGAAAGGGGCCATTGCCCTTGTCGCGGAACAACATGTTCTGGCGCAGCATCTTGCGGTAGTCGCGCACCTTGTCCTCGCTGGTGGCGAAGTGGCCGTGCCAGAACAGCGCCAGCTTCTCCTGCAGCGGCCGGGGCGTGACCAGCATGCGCTCGGCCCACCACTGCGCCAGGCGCTGGGTCTCCAGCTTGCTGGCCCGCAGCCAGTAGAAAAAGGTGTTGGTCACCGGTTGCAGGCGGCGCTTGCCGGCCGGTTTGCTGGCCACGCCCAGGGCCTGGCCGTCGCGCTTGGCGGCATTGGTGGCGGCCGGGCGCGAGGCCGGGAAGGGCTCCAGCCCGGGGTCGTGCAGGCCCGATTCGTCGAAGGCCACGAAGTCTTCGGGCACCGTCTGCCAGCGCACCAGGCGCCGCACCGCGTCCCGGGCGGGCAGGGCGGCCAGCGCGGCGATCTCGTCCGGGCGGGCGCCAAAGCCGGCGCGCTGCAGCAGGTGGGCGGCCGCAGCCGGGGTCCACTGCGCGGCGCTGATCGGCCGCAGGTCGTCCTGGCCATCGGGCTGCGCGGCGGCGCACGGCACGCCCATGCCCAGCGCTGCCCACAGCATTGCCAGCAACATCCACTTCATCAGGCGGGTCTCCTTGGGGCGCGTTCTGGTGCGGCGGGCTGCGCCGGGCAGCGCAGATGCTAGCCGGCCGGCCAAGACCCCACGGGGTCGGCGGCTCAGCCGCGCCCAAGCTCGGGCAGAAAGCGCACGCCGCCGCGTGCCAGGCCGCCGCCTACGCCGATGGGTGTGCCGTCGGCGCGCCAGCAGGCGGCGCCCTCCAGGTCGCCATTGGCATGGAAGCGGATCGCGCCCATGCCGCCGCCCACATTGGCCACCCGTTGCACCGCATGGCCGCGCGTCTGCAGCGCAGCGGCCACGCTGTCGGCAAAGCCCGGCTCCAGTTCCAGCGCCAAGCCCTGGGTCCACAGGCGCGGCGCCTCCACCGCCTCTTGCAGGCTCATGCCATGGTCGATCAGGTTGACCAGCGCCTGCAGCGCCGACGGGAAGATGCGCAGCCCGCCTGGCAGGCCCAGTGCAAACTGCGGCCGGCCGTCCTTCAGCACGATCAACGGCGCCATCGACGAGGTGACCCGCTTGCCCGGGGCCAGCGAGTTGGCCCGCCCGGGGCGCGGATCGAAGACATGCAGGTAGTTGTTGGGGATCAGCCCGGTGCCCGGCACCATGTAGCGGGCGCCGAACAGCGAATTGATGGTCTGGGTGGCGCAGACGATGCAGCCGTCGCGGTCGGCCACCGTGATGTGGGTGGTGTTGGCGCTTTCGCCGGAAACAGCGCCCGAAACAGCGCCGGGGGCCGCGCCGGCGCCCCAGGCCTGGGCCCGTGTCATGTCCAGCGCGGCGCGGCGTTGCGCGGCGTAGCCGGCCGACAGCAGGCGGTCCACCGGCACCGGCACGAAATCGGGGTCGGCAGTGCACGCGGCGCGGTCGGCAAAGGCGATCTTCAAGACCTCGGCCAGCAGGTGGGCGTTGTCCGTGCTGCCGAAGCCGGCCGCCGCGACGTCGATGCCTTGCAGGATGTTGAGCATCTGGCCGATGTGCAGCGGCCCGGCGCAGGGCGGCGGCGGGCCGGTGATCTCGAAACCGCGGTAGCTGCTGCGCAGCACGGCCATGTCGCTGCTGCGGTAGGCGCGCAGGTCGGCCTGGCTCAGGTAGGCGCCGTGGCGCCGCATGTCGGCCGCCAAGGCGTCGCCCAGCGCGCCGCCGTAGAGCAGGGCAGGGCCTTCGCGCACCAGTTGGTCCAGGGTGTCGGCAAAGGCGCCATTGCGCACCCGGGCGCCGGCCTGCAGCGGCGCACCGCCCGGCAGAAAGACCCGGGCGATCTCGGCGTCGCCGGCCAGATCGGCGGCGCAATCGGCCACGCAATCGGCCAGGTAGGCGGTGGCGGCAAAACCCCGGCGCGCATGGCGGATGGCGGGCTCTGCCACGTCGGCCAAGGCCAGCCGGCCGTGGCGCTGCAGCAACTGGCACCAGGCCATCGCGTTGCCGGGCACCGCCACCGCCGCCCGGCCTACGCTGTTGCGCCGGCCCAGCGCGTCCAGCGCGCCGGGGGCGGCAGCGGGGTCGGGCGTGAAGGTGTCGGGGCCCACCGCCTGCGGGCAGCGGCCCTGGCCCTCCAGGATGGTCTGGCTGCCGTCGGGCAGGCGCAGATGGGCAAAGCCGCCACCCAGCAGGCCCACCATCATCGGCTCGACCACCGACAGCGTGAACAGCGTGGCCACCGCCGCGTCCACCGCATTGCCGCCGGCGGCCAGCATTTCGGCGCCAGCGGCCGAGGCCAGCGGGTGGTTGCTGACCACCATGCCGCGGCTGCCGGTGGCCGGGCGTTTCTCGGTCTGGAAGGGCGCTGCAGCCAGTGCTTGCCAGGGGCGCATGGTCCGGATCTCCTGACCGAGCCGCAGCCGGGACGGCCGGCCGCGCAAGGGCCTGGCCAGCATAGGCCCAGGCGGTGGCCGGCGCGGCCGCGCGGGTGACAGGCGGCACGGGTGTTTGTGCGCTGGCGTGCGCGCCGCAGGCCGGCTAGGCTGCGCAGCAATCGGCCTGGCAGGAGACCCCATGCAGCATGACCTGGTGATACGCGGTGGCGAGTTGGCCGACGGCGACGGCGGCCCGCTGCGCAGTGCCGATGTGGCGGTGGACGGCGGCCGCATCGTCGCGGTGGGCAGGGTGCCCGGCCATGGCCGCGACGAGATCGACGCCCGCGGCAAGCTGGTCACGCCCGGCTTCGTCGACATCCACACCCATTACGACGGCCAGGCCCTCTGGGACAGCCATCTGCAGCCGTCCAGTTGGCATGGCGTGACCACCGCGGTGATGGGCAACTGCGGCGTGGGCTTTGCGCCGGTGCAGGCCAGGCACCGCCAGCGCCTGGTCGAGCTGATGGAGGGGGTGGAGGACATCCCCGGCACCGCGCTGCACGAGGGCCTGGCCTGGGACTGGGACAGCTTTCCCAGCTATCTGGACGCGCTGGCCCGGCGCCCGCGCGACATGGACATCGCCGCCCAGCTGCCGCATGGCGCACTGCGGGTGGAGGTGATGGGCGAGCGGGGCGCCCGGCTGGAGGCGGCCAGCGCCGACGACCTGCAGCGCATGCGGGCGATCGCCGCCGAGGCGATGCGGGCCGGCGCGATCGGCTTTTCCAGCTCGCGCTCGGTCAACCACCGCTCGGCCAAGGGCGAGCCCACACCCAGCCTGCGCGCCGCCGAGGACGAGCTGCAGGCCATCGCGCTCGGCCTGCGCGACGCCGGCAGCGGCGTGCTGCAGTTCATCTCCGATTTCAATGTGCCCTCGCTCGAGGAAGAGTTCGCGATGCTCACCCGCCTGGTGCGGGATTCGGGCCGGCCGCTGTCCTACTCGCTGGCCCAGCGCGCATCGCAACCGGCGCTGTGGCGCCAATTGCTGGCCCTGACCGAGGCGGCCCATGCCCAGGGCCTGCCGATCACCGCCCAGGTGGCGCCGCGCCCCATCGGTGTGCTGCTGGGGCTGCAGGGCAGCCTGAACCCCTTCTCGGCCTGCCCTGGCTACCGCGCCATCGCCGCCCTGCCGCTGGCCGAGCGCCTGGCGCTGCTGCAGCAGCCGGCGCTGCGCCAGCAGTTGCTGGCCGAGCTGCAGGCGCTGGGCCAGCAGCGCGACCGCAAGCGCGACCCGCTGCTGCCGCGCTTCGATGCCTTCGACCGGGTGTACGCCTTTGGCGACCCGCCCGACTACGAGCCGCCGCCCGAGCAATCGGTAGCGGCCATCGCCGCGCGCCAGGGCCTGACGCCGGCCGAGGCCGCCTACGACCTGCTGCTGGCCGACGCCGGCCGGGGCTTTCTGTTCGCGCCCTTTGCCAACTATGCCGAGGGCCACCTCGACGCCTGCCACGACATGCTGGCGCATCCCTTGACCGTGCCCGGCCTGGGCGACGGCGGGGCCCATGTCAGCATCATCAGCGACGCCAGCTTCCCCACCACCTTGCTCACCCACTGGGGTCGCGACCGGCCGCACGGCCGCTTCGACATCGGCTGGCTGGTGCGGCGCCAGACCCGGGATACCGCCCGCGTCGTCGGCCTGCTTGATCGCGGCCGGGTGCAGCCCGGCTACAAGGCCGACCTGAACGTGATCGACCTGGCGCGCCTGAAGCTGCTGGCCCCGGTGATGGCCGACGACCTGCCGGCCGGCGGCCGGCGCCTGCTGCAGCGGGCCCAGGGCTACCAGGCCACGCTGGTCTCGGGGGTGGTGGTTTCGCGCGAGGGCCAACCCACCGGTGCACTGCCGGGCCGGCTGGTGCGCGGGCCGCAGCGGGCGGTGTCGATTGCGCTGACCGGCTGAGCCATGAACACCCGTGTCGTGCTGCGCCAGCGGCCCACCGGCTGGGTCGATGAAGCCTGCTTCGGCATCGAGACCGTGGACGAGCCGGTGTGCGGCGCCCAGGATGTGCTGCTGCAGGCGGTCTACCTGTCCACCGACCCCTACCTGCGCGGCCGCATGAACGCCGGGCCGTCTTATGCGCCGGGCTTCGAGTTGGGCCGGCCCATCGTTTCGCGGGTGGTGGCCCGGGTGGTCGAATCGCGCCATGCCGGCTTGCAGCCCGGCGATTGGGTCTGGGGCTTTCTCGACTGGGCCGAGCGCTGCGTGGTGCCGCGCGGCGAGGGCCTGCACCGGATCGACCCGGCGCTGGGCCGCCCCAGCCATTTCGTCTCGGTGCTGGGCATGCCGGGCCTCACCGCCTGGGTCGGCGCGATCGAGCTGGGCCAGCCCCGGCCCGGCGATACCGTCTACATCTCATCGGCCGCCGGTACGGTGGGCCAGCTGGCCGGCCAGTTTGCCCGGCGCGCCGGCACCCGGGTGGTGGGCTCAGCCGGCAGCGACGACAAGGTGGCCTTTTTGCTGCAACGCTGCGGCTTCGACGCGGCCTTCAACTACCGCAGCCAGGACATCGATCAAGCCCTGGCGCAACACTGCCCGCAAGGCATCGATGTCTATTTCGACAATGTCGGCGGCGCCACCCTGGAGGCTGCGCTGCGCCATGCCAATGTGGCAGCCCGCTTCCCGGTGTGCGGGATGATTTCGGCCTACAACGCGGTGGACGACGCCGGCATCCGCGGCCTGCAAGCCCTGCTGAACAAGCGCATCACCATGACCGGCTTCATCATCTACGACCATGTGCACAAGCTGCCGGCCTACCAGGCGCGGGTGGCGCCCTGGCTGAAGAGCGGCGCGCTGGTGTTCCAGGAGGACATCGTGCAGGGCCTGGGCCATGCGCCGGCGGCACTGATCGGCATGATGCGGGGTGAGGCGATAGGCAAGCGCCTGGTGCAAGTCAGCGGCCCGTGACCGGCCTGGCCTGCAGGCTACAGTGCAGCGCATGGCATATGAACTGCATTACTGGCCCACCATCCCCGGCCGCGGAGAATTCGTGCGCCTGGCGCTCGAGGCCGCTGGCGCGCCCTATGTGGACGTGGCGCGGGCAGCGGGCGATGCCGGCCTGCCGGCGATGCTGCGCCATCTGCAGGACCGCCAGGCCCCGCATCCGCCCTTTGCGCCGCCCTTCCTGAGAGTCGGCGCGGTGGTGATCGGCCAGACCGCCGCCATCCTGCATTACCTGGCGCCTGCTCTCAAACTGGTGCCCCGCAATGAGGCCCTGCGCGCCTGGACCCAGCAGATCCAGCTGACGATCGCCGACATGGTGACCGAGGCCCACGACACCCACCACCCGATCAGCAGCGCGCTGCTCCATGAAGACCAGCAGCCCGAGGCGCTGCGCCGCGCGCAGGCCTTCTGCCAGGCCCGGCTGCCCAAATACCTGCGCTGGTTCGAGCAGATCATCAGCCGCAACCCGGCCGGGCCGCGCTGCCTGGTGGGCGGCAAGCTCAGCTATGCCGACCTGTCGCTGTTCCAGCTGGTGGCGGGCCTGCAGTACGCCTTTCCGCTGGCGGCCGGCAAGGTCTTGGCGGGTTGCCCGCAGGTGCTGGGCCTGTGTGCCCGCGTGGCAGGCCAGCCCAAGCTGGCCGCCTACCTGCGCAGCGAGCGGAGGCTGCCCTTCAACGAGCAGGGCATATTCCGGCGCTACCCGGCGCTGGATCTGGCCTGACCGGCAGACCGGCTGCCTGTTTCTTCACATCGGCCCTGGAGATCCCGTCATGCCCTTGACCCACAGCCACGCCATCGGCCCCAGCGATCCGCCCTTGATCGAGGACACCATCGGCCACCACTTCGAGGCGATGGCCCGGCGCTTTGCGCAGCGCGAGGTGCTGGTGTCGCGGCACCAGGGCCTGCGCTACACCTACGCCGGGCTGGACCAGCAGGCCAATGTGCTGGCCAGCGCCCTGCTGCGGTCCGGCCTGGCCAGCGGCGACCGGGTGGGCATCTGGGCCCACAACTGTGCCGAATGGCTGCTGCTGCAGATCGCCACCGCCAAGGCCGGCATCGTGCTGGTCAACATCAACCCCGCCTACCGTGTCACCGAGCTGGCCTATGCGCTGAACAAGGTCGGCTGCAAGATGCTGGTGACCATGACGGCCTACAAGACCAGCGACTACCTGGCGATCGTGCGCGACCTGGCGCCCGAGCTGGCGGCTGCGCCGCCGGGTGCACTGCAGCTGGCCAAGGCTCCGCTGCTGCAGAGCGTGGTGCAACTCGGCGATGCGCACCAGCCCGGCATGCTGCGCTTTGCCGACTTGATGGCGCGTGGCGATGCCGCTGATCCGGCGCTGGCGCGGGTGGGCAGCCTGTTGCGGGCCACCGACCCGATCAACATCCAGTTCACCAGCGGCACCACGGGCTTTCCCAAGGGCGCGACGCTGACCCACCGCAACATCCTGAACAATGGTTTCTTCATCGGCGAGGCGATGCGGCTGACCGAGCAAGACCGGCTGTGCGTGCCGGTGCCGCTGTACCACTGCTTCGGCATGGTGCTGGGCAATTTGGCCTGCATCACCCATGGCGCGGCCATCGTCTATCCGAACGACGGATTCGACCCGCTCAGCGTGCTGGAGGCGGTGCAGGCCGAGCAGTGCACCGGCCTGCATGGCGTGCCCACCATGTTCATTGCCGAACTGGCCCATCCGCGCTTTGCCGAGTTTGATCTGTCCAGCCTGCGCACCGGCATCATGGCCGGCTCACCCTGCCCGATCCAGGTGATGAAGCAGGTGGCGGAGCGCATGCACCTGCGCGAGGTGACGATTGCCTACGGCATGACCGAGACCAGCCCGGTCAGCTGCCAGAGCAGCACCGAGACCCCGCTGGACCGGCGGGTGTCCACGGTCGGCCTGGTGCAGCCCCACCTGGAGATCAAGATCATCGATCCGGAGAACGGCCAGACCCTGCCCTGTGGCGCCACCGGCGAGTTCTGCACCAAGGGCTATGCGGTGATGCATGGGTATTGGGGTGATGACGAGAAAACCCGCGATGCCATCGACCCCGAGGGCTGGATGCACACCGGCGACCTGGCGACCATGGATGCCGAGGGTTATGTCAACATCGTCGGGCGGATCAAGGACATGGTGATCCGCGGCGGCGAGAACATCTACCCGCGTGAGGTCGAAGAGTTCCTGTACCGCCACCCGGCCATCTCGGATGTGCAGGTGATCGGTGTGCCCGACCCGCGCTATGGCGAGGAGCTGTGCGCCTGGGTGGTGCTCAAGGCCGGACAGCAGGCCACCAGCGACGAGATCCGCAGCTTCTGCCAGGGCCAGATCGCGCATTACAAGGTGCCGCGCTACATCCGCTTCGTCGACGCCTTCCCGATGACGATCACCGGCAAGATCCAGAAGTTCGTGATGCGCGACCAGATGAAGCGCGAGCTGCAGCTGCAGGAAAACAAGACCGCCTGACCGGCCGGCCGGGCGGGGCTGCCGGCCCGGCCCGGCCTCACTCGTCGTCGTCAGGCCCGTAGTGACGCATGCGCCGCGACTTGGTCTGCAGATAGCCCTGGTTGTGCGGATTGACCGGCATGTGCAGCGGCAGGCGCTCCACCACCTCGATGCCCAGGCGTTGCAGGGCCTCGACCTTGGCCGGGTTGTTGGTCAGCAGGCGCACCTGGCGTATGCCCAGCTGGCCCAGCATGTCGGCCGCCACGGTGTAGTCGCGCGCATCATCGGGCAGGCCGAGCAGGCGGTTGGCCTCCACCGTGTCGGCGCCGGCCTGCTGCAAGGCGTAGGCCCGGATCTTGTTGACCAGGCCGATGCCGCGCCCCTCCTGCCGCAGGTACAGCAACACCCCGCGGCCGGCGGCGGCGATGGCCTGCAGGCTGGCCTGCAACTGGGCGCCGCAGTCGCATTTGAGGCTGTAGAGCGTGTCGCCGGTCAGGCATTCGCTGTGCAGCCGGGTCAGCACCGGCTCGCCGTCGTCCAGCAGGCCCAGGCTCAGCGCGGCATGCTCGCCACTGCCGCGCACATCCACCAGGCCGTGCAGGTTGAACTCGCCCCATTGGGTGGGCAGGCGGCAGCTCACCAGCACGCCGGGCGCCGGCGCCGACATGACCGGGCCAGGGGAGGGCGCCTGGCCTGCCGCGCTGGCCAGCGGGTCTGCGGTGCCTGCAGCGGCAGGCCGGAGTCGATCATTCATCGGGGAAGCCGTCACCACGGCCGGGCCGCGCGCGAAAAGGTCATCCGCGATTGTCGGTGATCGGCCGCCGGTGCGTGCGCACCCGTGCGACAGCCCCCGGCCGCGCTGCCAGCCGGGCGTTCAGACGATGCGGCTCTTGCGGCCGGCCCAGTAGGGGTCGCGCAGCGTGCGCTTGTAGAGCTTGCCGGTGGGCAGGCGCGGCAGCTGGTCAGAGAAATCGACCGAGCGCGGGCATTTCAGGTGCGCCAGGTGCTGGCGGCAGAAGGCGATCAGGGCCTGGGCCAGCTCGGGCGTGTGGGCCACGCCGGGCACGGTCTGCACCACCGCCTTGACCTCCTCGCCCAGGTCATCGTTGGGCACGCCGAACACCGCCGCATCGGCCACCTGGGGGTGGGTGATCAGCAGGTTCTCGCATTCCTGCGGGTAGATGTTGACCCCGCCCGAGATGATCATGAAGGTGGACCGGTCGGTCAGGTAGAGAAAGCCATCGGCGTCCAGGTAGCCCATGTCACCCACGGTGGACATGCTGCCGTCGGGCGAACGGGTTTGCGCGGTGCGCTCGGGGTCGTTGAAGTAAACGAAGGGGCTGGCGGTCTTGAACCAGATCTCGCCGGCCTCGCCCGCCGGCACCGGCTGCATCTGCTCGTCCAGGATGTGGATGTCGCCGAGCAGCACCTTGCCCACGCTGCCGCGGTGGGCCAGCCATTCAGGCGTGTTGCAAGCGGTGAAGCCCAGGCCCTCGGTGGCGCCGTAGTACTCGTGGATGATCGGCCCCCACCAGGCGATCATCTGCTCCTTGACCTGGGCCGGGCAGGGCGCGGCGGCATGCACCGCGATCTTCAGTGACGACAGGTCGTGCAAGGCGCGCGCCGCGGGCGGCAGCTTGAGCATGCGCGAGAACATCGTCGGCACCAGCTGGGTGTGGGTGACCCGGTATTGTTCGACCAGCGCCAGGTAGCGCTCGGGCTCGAAATGCTCCATCACGATCACCGTGCCGCCATGGCGCAGTGCCAGGCTGACATTGGCCAGCGGCGCCGAGTGGTAGAGCGGCGCGGGCGACAGGTAGACCATGCCCTCTTCGCACTGCCACAGATTGCTGAGGAAGCTGAACAGCGGCAGCGGCTGGCTCGGCGGGTTGTCGGGCAAGGGGCGCAGGATGCCCTTGGGCCGGCCAGTGGTGCCCGAGGAGTAGAGCATCGCGGTGCCCAGCGCTTCATCGGCCACCGGCGTGCGCGGGTAGGGCGCCAGCGCGGCGTCATGGTCCAGCACCAAGGCCGCGCCGGCGCGGGCGGGCAGGTCGTCGCCGCCATCCACCACCAGGCACAGTTTCACGCGCGGACATTGCGCCAGCGCGACACGGGCGGTCTCGAAACCGGCGGCCGAGGTGATCAGCACCTGGGCCTCGCAGTTGTTGACGATGTAGGCCAGCTCGTCGCCGGTCAGGTAGGCATTGATGCAGGTGTAGTACAGGCCGGAGCGCTCACCGGCCATGCAGGACTCGATGTAGCGGTGGTTGTTCTCCATGAACACCGCATAGTGGTCCAGCCGCTGCAGGCCCTGCGCGCGCAGCAGGTGGGCCAGCTGGTTGCTGCGGCCGTCCAGCTCGTCATAGCGCATGCGCAGACCGCTGTTGGCCATGATGAAGGCCGGGCGGTCGGGGTGCTTCTTGGCATGGATGCCAGCGTACATGGGGGGGCTCCGGGAGGCAGGACAGGCCCGGATTGTGGTCAGCCAGGCCACGCTTGCCCAGCGGGGTTGCCCCCGGTCAGGGGCGGGCCGGGCACCCGGCGAGTCACGGGGGGCGGCATGCTGGGCGGCATCCGGCACGGGGCATGTGCGGCCGGCAAGGGCCGCGGGTGCCCGGCCCGTACACTGCCGGCGCCCCCTGCCGAGAAGCCTTTGCCTGCCACGCCCCCCCTTGATCTGCCCACCACCGGGCCGGTGCCCGCAGTGCCCGCCGTGCCCGGCCTGACCGGCCTGACCGGCCTAGGCCTGGACCCGCGCCTGGTCGACGCCGCCCGGCAGGCCGGCTGGCAGCAGGCCACGCCGATCCAGGCGCTGGCCCTGCCGCTGGCCTGCCAGGGTCGGGATCTGCTGGCCCTGGCGCCCACCGGGTCGGGCAAGACCGGTGCCTTTGTGCTGCCGCTGCTGCAAGGCCTGCTCGGCCAGCCTGGCCTGCAGGACGCGCGGCCGCGCCCGCTGCATGCGCTGCTGCTGGCGCCCACGCGCGAGCTGGCCGCCCAGATCCAGGTGCAGGTGCAGCAACTGGCGGCCACCCTGCTGCCCGGCCTGAAGACCGTGCTGGCCGTGGGCGGCCTGTCGATCAACCCGCAGATGATGGCCCTGCGCGGCGGTGCCCATGTGGTGGTGGCCACGCCCGGCCGGCTGCTGGACCTGCTGGCCCAGCGCGCCCTGCACCTGGACGGCCTGCAGCTGCTGGTGCTGGACGAGGCCGACCGCCTGCTGGACCTGGGTTTTGCCGAGGAACTGGGCCGCCTGCTGCCTTTGCTGCCGCGGCGCCGCCAGACCCTGATGTTCAGCGCCACCCTGCCCGACGGCGTGGCCGCGCTGGCCAGTCAGTGGCTGCACCAGGCGCAGACTCTGCAGCTGCCCGCCGCGCCCCCCGCCGACCTGCCCGACGGCGCGGCCCCGTCCCGCGGTGTCACCCAGCGCGCCATCCTGGTCGACACCGCCCGCCGCACCGCCTTGCTGCGCCATCTGGTGGCCAGCCAGGGCTGGCAGCGGGTGCTGGTGTTCGTGGCCACCCAATATGCCAGCGAGCATGTGGCCGACAAATTGCAGCGCGCCGGCGTGCAGGCAGCGGCGCTGCACGGCCAGTTGAGCGCGGGTCGGCGCCAGCAGGTGCTGGACGACCTGAAGGCCGGGCGCCTGGCGGTGCTGGTGGCCACTGACTTGGCCGCCCGCGGCCTGCACATCGACGCGCTGGCCGCGGTGGTCAACCATGACCTGCCGCGCTCGTCGGTGGACTACATCCACCGCATCGGCCGCACCGGGCGCGCCGGCGCGGCGGGCGTGGCGCTGAGCTTCATCGCTGCCGATGCGCCGGGCAGCGAGTTGCATTTCCGCCTGATCGAAAAGCGCCAGCAATTGCGTCTGCCGCGCGAGCAGGTGGCCGGTTTCGAGCCGGCCGTGGTGCTGGCGCCGCTGCCGGTGGACGCCACCGGGGGCGTGAAGGGCCGGCGCAAGAGCAAGAAAGACAAGCTGCGCGAAGCCGCAGCGCTGGCCGAGGCTGCTGCCGTGGCCGCCGCCCGTCGCCCGCTCAAAGGCTGAGGCCGGGCCGGCCGGCCGGGCCTTCCGGGTGGCGCCGGATGGCCGGCCCGGTGGCGCCGGACTATGCTGGTCGCCCCGCCATCGTCCGAGCCCGCAGCGCTGCCCGCCATGACCGATCCACTCACCGACCTGCTGGACCACCAGATCGCGGCCCGCCATTGCCCGGGCGCGCTGGTGCATGTGGAACAAGCCGGCCAGGTGCAGGCCCGCCTGGCGGTGGGCCGGGCCCGGCCCGACAGCCCGGCGGCTATGCAGTACGGCCTGCGCTTTCGCATCGCCTCGCTGACCAAGCCGGTGGTCACGGTGGCGGCGCTGATGCTGGTCGACGAGGGCCGGCTGGACCTGGACGCACCGCTGGGCACGCTGCTGCCGGCCCTGGCCGACCTGCGCCTGGCCGATGGCCAGCGGCCCCGCCGCCCGCCCAGCGTGCGCGACCTGATGCGCCACACCTCGGGCCTGGCCTATCCCTTCGAGATCAGCGATGCATCGCTGCGCGAGCGCTGGCTCGGCGCGGGCTTCAATGCGGCGCTGAGCGGGCTGGACAGTGCGGCCTTTCTGGCCGCCCTGGCCCAGCTGCCGCTGGTGGCCGAGCCGGGCACGGCCTTCCGCTATGGCTACTCCACCGACGTGCTGGGCTGCATCGTCGAGCAGCTTGACGGCCTGCCGCTGGGGCAGGCCTTGCAGCAGCGCCTGTTCCAGCCCCTGGGCATGGGCCAGACCGGCTTCGACCTGGCGCCCGGCGAGGCCGACCGCCTGCCCTGCGCCTTTGCCGAAGACTTGGGCTGGCATGCCGCCATCCCGGCCATCGGTGCGCCGGAGGCCGGCCAGCCGCGCATGCACAGCGGCGGCGGCGGTCTGATCAGCACGCTTGACGACTACGCGGCCTTCGCGCGCCTGCTGGCCGACGGCGGGCAGGGCCCGGCCGGCCGCCTGTTGTCGGCGCGCAGCTTTGCCGCGCTGTCGCGCGACCAGCTGCCGGCCGGCGTGGACGGCCCGGCCGGCTACACCGGGCCGGGCTTCGGCTTCGGCCTGGGTCTGGCGGTGCGCCATGCCTGGGGCCCGGCGGCGATGCCCTGCCAGCCCGGCGAGCTGACCTGGTCGGGCATCAGCGGCACGGCCCTGTTCGTGCAGCCCGACAAGCGCTGGTTTGCGTTGCTGTTCAGCGCCAACATGGCCTCGCGCATGGTGGCCCGCTTGATGTGGCGGCGCGCGCTGGCGCAGCGCTAGCAGCCTGTCACCCCAGCGACGCCGCCGTGCCACACCCCGGCCGCACCATGCCGGCCGGGGTGCGGGGCTGTCCCGGCCCGGCCCGCAGAACAGGACGATTTCAATATGCAATACCAAGACAGCGTGGGTGTGGTCACCGGCGGCGCGTCCGGCCTGGGCCTGGCCACCGCGCGGCGCCTGCTGGCCAAGGGCATGCAAGTGGTGATCGCCGACCTGCCCGGCTCGCGCGGCAGCGAGGTGGCGGCCGAGCTGGGCGCTGCCGCGCATTTCGTGGCCGCGGATGTCAGCAGCGGCGAGCAGATGGCCGTGGTGTTCGACCTGGCACGCTCGCTCGGCCCGGTGCGCGCGCTGGTGCACTGCGCCGGCCGCGGCGGCCCGGTGCGCCTGCTCGACCGCGAAGGCCAGCCGGGCTCGCTGGCGGATTTCGAGACCATCATTCGCATCAACCTGACCGGCAGCTTCAACACCCTGCGCCTGGCTGCCGCCGCGATGGCGGTGAACGCGCCAGTCGACGGCGACCGCGGCGCCTGTGTGCTGACCGCATCGATCGCCGGCTACGAAGGCCAGATCGGCCAGATCCCCTATGCCAGCAGCAAGGCCGGCGTGATCGGCATGACCCTGGTGGCCGCGCGTGACCTGGCCCAGCGCGGCATCCGCGTCTGCACCATCGCGCCGGGCGTGTTCGACACCCCCATCCTGGCGCGCCTGCCCGAGCCCATCAAGGCCAGCCTGGGCGCGGCGGTGCCGCACCCGCCGCGCCTGGGCCAGGCCGATGAATTCGCCGCGCTGGCGCTTCACATCCTGGAGAACCCGATGCTCAATGGCGAGACCATTCGGCTGGATGGCGCCTTGCGCATGGCCCCGCGTTGAGCCGGGGGCGGCCATGACGACCCGCAGCATCCAGGCCGTGATCTGGGATTTCGGCGGCGTGATCTCCAGCTCGCCCTTCGACGCCTTCCGCGCCTACGAGCAGCAGCACGGCCTGCCAGTCGACTTCCTGCGCGGCGTCAATGCGCGCAACCCGATGCACAACGCCTGGGCCCGTTTCGAGCGCAACGACATCGACCCGGCGGCCTTCGATGCGGCCTTTGCCGACGAGTCGGCCGCGCTGGGCCACCGGGTGCCGGGGCGCGAGGTGGTGGCCCTGCTGGGCGGGCAGATCCGCCCGGCGATGGTGGAAGCGCTGCGCCGCCTGCGGCCGCGGATCAAGCTCGGCCTGATCACCAACAACGTGGCCGGGCCCGAGGCCGATGGCTTCGAGCCGGCGGGCCGTGCGGCGGTGCTGGGCCTGTTCCACCAGGTGATCGAGAGCTCCAAGGTCGGCCTGCGCAAGCCCGACCCGGCGATCTACCAGATGATGTGCCAGGCCCTGGGCGTGGCGCCGGCGCAGGCGGTGTTCCTCGACGACCTGGGCATCAACCTGAAACCGGCACGCGCGCTGGGCATGCAGACCATCAAGGTCGGCGACCCCGACCTGGCGCTGCAGCAGTTGGAGACGCTGGTGGGCTTTGCACTGCGCGGCTGAAGCGACGTGGCGGCTGTCGTGCGGCGCGGGCTCGAAGGCGCCTGCAAGGGGTCGATTTGCCTTGCAGTGGGTGACGGGCCTTGTTGTCTAGGGTTGTGGGATACCTGCCCGGCGAGCGCAGCCGCGCGTCGATCCGCCGCGATCTGAGGGCAGGTGTCGCACAAGCCTCGAGGGAGGAAACCGCGGCGAACGCCACGGTGGTGGTTCAAGGCGCCGAAGCTATGGTGAT
>JANNZD010000051.1:0-4747 GCA_031410435.1 Betaproteobacteria bacterium
GCCGGCGCCGGTCTTGTTCTCCACCACGAAGGGCTGGCCGAACTTGCGCGACAGGTGCTCGCTGTAGGCACGGGCATAGCCATCGGTCAACCCACCCGGCGGGAAGGGCACGACCACCCGCACCGGGCGGCTTGGCCAGGCGGCCTGGGCCTGGCTGGTGGCAGGCAGCAGCGCCGCTGCCGCACCGGCCAACAGCAGTGTGCGCCGGCCCGCATCAGGCGGTGCAGCCGGGTGGTTGGTATCAGGGGCGTGCGACATGGGCGGTTCTCCTGGGGTCAATGCCGGGCAGTGCCTGGACGCTCACTCTCCCAGGTAGGCTGCGCGCACCTTGGGGTCTTGCAGCAAGGCCTTGGCGTCGCCCGACATCGTCACCTCGCCCGATTCCATCACATAGCCCCGGTTGGCCAGGCCCAGGGCCCGGCTGGCGTTCTGCTCGACCAGCAGCACCGTGGTGCCGCGGCTGTGGATGTCGGCCACCACCTCGAAGATCTTGTCGACCATGATCGGGCTCAGGCCCATCGACGGCTCGTCCAGCAGCAGCACCTTGGGCCGGGCCATCAGCGCGCGGCCCATCGCCAACATCTGCTGCTCGCCGCCGCTCATGGTGCCGGCCAGCTGCAGCGCACGCTCCTTCAGGCGCGGGAAGATGGCGAACACCTTGTCGATGTCGGCCTGCACCTCGGCGTCGTCGCGCACATAGGCGCCCATCAGCAGGTTCTCGGTGATGGTCATGCGGCTGAACACGCCGCGGCCCTCGGGCACCATCACCAGGCCCTGCTTGACCAGGTCCCAGGCGCCCTGGCCGCGGATGCTGTGGCCCATGAAGCGGATCTCCCCGTCGGCCACCGGCTGGGTGCCGGTGATGGCCTTGAGGGTGGTGGTCTTGCCCGCGCCATTGGCGCCGATCAGGCAGACCAGCTCACCCTGGCGCACCTGGAAATCAGCGCCCTTGACGGCCTGGATGCCGCCATAGGCCACTTTCAGGCCGCTCACTTCGAGCAATATGTCGTTGTTGTTTGCCAACTAAGTTCTCCTTGGTGCCGCTGCGGCTCTCGGTGGGCGCGCTCCGCAGCAAGCAAGCGGCCGGCGTGGATCCGGCTTCGCCGGGCCGCTGGCGGCGCCCCCTTGAGGGGGCTGAGGCTGGACACAAACGGCGTGCCGTTTGTGCCTGCCGAAGGGCAGGGCCTGCGGACCTGCTCGGCCTGAAAGGACGCCGAAGGCGCTTCGGGTGTGGGCCATGTCAGTGAGCCTTGTGGCCGGCGCCGAGATAGGCCTCGATCACCTTCTCATTGCGCTGCACCTCAAACGGCGTGCCCTCGGCGATCTGCTTGCCATAGTCGAGCACCGTCACCCGGTCGCACAGGCCCATCACCAGCTTCACATCGTGCTCGATCAGCAGGATGGTGCGGCCGTCCTTGCGGATGCGGTCGATCAGGGTGCGCAGCACCACTTTCTCGGTGGCATTCATGCCGGCGGCGGGCTCGTCCAGCGCGATCAGCTTGGGGTCGGTGGCCAGCGCGCGGGCGATCTCCAGCCGGCGCTGGTCGCCATAGCTCAAGGTGCGCGCCTTGTAGTCGGCGAAGTGGCCGATGCCCACATAGTCCAGCAATTCCTGGGCGCGGCGCGCGATGTCGGCCTCCTCGGCCTTGAAGCCCGGGGTGCGGAAGATCGCGCCGAGCAACCCCGATTTGCTGCGCACATGGCGGCCGACCATCACGTTCTCCAGCGCTGTCATCTCGGCAAACAGCCGGATGTTCTGGAAGGTGCGGGCGATGCCGGCCTTGGCCACCTCGTGCACCGCGGTGGGCTTGTAAGTCTCGCCGCCGAGCAGAAAGCTGCCCGCGTCGGGCGTGTACAGGCCGGTGATGACATTGAAGAAGGTGGTCTTGCCAGCGCCATTCGGGCCGATCAGGCCATAGACCTGGCCGGCCTGGATCGTGATGCCGACGTCGGACAGGGCCTGCAGCCCACCAAAGCGCTTGGACACGCCACCCACCTGCAGAACGGTATCGCTCATGTTGTCGGGCTCCGTTCAGCGCGGGTTGGGGCCGGACACCGGCGCCGGCGCGGCCTTGCCATGCTCGGGCGACGGCCACAGGCCGCGCGGGCGGGTCAGCATGATGGCGATCATGGCCAGCGCGATCATCAGCTGGCGCAGGATGGCCGCGTCGATGCGGCCGTCGGTCAGGCGCTGCAGGTCGAGTTCGCCCGCCACCCAGCGCAGGGCCTCGGGCAGGGCCGCCAGCAGCACCGCACCCAGCACCACGCCGGGGATATGGCCGATGCCGCCCAGCACCACCATGGCCACGATCATCACGCTCTCTTGCAGGGAGAAGCTCTCGGGCGAGACAAAGCCCTGGAAGGTGGCGAACATCACGCCCGACACGCCGCCGAAGGTGGCGCCCATGCCGAAGGCCAGCAGCTTGAGGTTGCGGGTGTTGATGCCCATGGCCTTGGCGGCGATCTCGTCCTCGCGGATCGCCATCCAGGCGCGGCCGATGCGGCTTTGCTCGAGCCGGTAGCAGATCACCACGCTGATCACCACCAGCGCCAGGAACAGGTAGTAGTACTTGGTGACCGAGCTGACCGGCAGGCCGAACAGGTCGCCGGTCTTGCCCAGGTCGATGCCGAAGAACTTGATGCTGTCGATCTGGGCCAGGCCCTTGGGGCCGTTGGTGATGTTGATCGGGCGGTCGAGGTTGTTCATGAAGACCCGCACGATCTCGCCGAAGCCCAGCGTGACGATGGCCAGGTAGTCGCCCCGCAGCTTGAGCGTGGGCGCGCCCAGCAGCATGCCGGCCAGGCCGGCCAGCGCCGCACCCAGCGGTATCACTGCCCAGAAGGGCAGGTGCAGGCCCTGCGGGAAGACCGAGCGCACCGCCGCGAAGTTGTCGCTCAGGTGGGGCGAAGCCAGCAGGCCGAACATATAGGCACCCACCGCATAGAAGGCCACATAGCCCAGGTCGAGCAGGCCGGCATAGCCCACCACGATGTTCAGGCCCAGGGCCAGCAGCACGTAGAGCAGCGCAAAGTCGAGCATGCGCACCCAGAAATTGCCCACATGCTGGGCCAGCAGCGGCAGGATCAGCAGCGCCACCGCAGCGATCAGGAAGACGACGAGCTTGTTTTTCATGATGTTGTCTCCGCAATCACGCCCGGTCTGCAACGCGCTCGCCCAGCAGGCCCTGGGGCCGCACGGTGAGCACCAGGATCAGCACCAGGAAGGCGAAGATGTCGCTGTACTGGCTGCCCAGCACGCCGCCGGTGAGCGCGCCGATATAGCCCGAGCCCAGGGCCTCGATGATGCCCAGCAGCACCCCGCCCACCACCGCGCCGGCCAGGTTGCCGATACCGCCGAACACCGCCGCGGTGAAGGCCTTCAGGCCCGGCAGAAAGCCCATGGTGTGCTGCACCGTGCCATAGTTGGCCGCGTACATCACGCCGGCCAGCGCGGCCAGCGCGGCGCCGATGATGAAGGTGGCCGAGATCACATGATCGGGCCGCACGCCCATCAGCGCGGCCACCCGCGGGTTCTCGGCGGTGGCGCGCATCGCGCGGCCCAGCTTGGTGCGGTTGACCAGGTACATCAGCGCCACCAGCACCACCGCCGTGGTCACCAGGATCAGGATCTGGGTGACATTGATCACCGCCCCGCCGATAAAGATCGGGTCGGACGGCAGCAGGTTGGGATAGGGCTTGGTGCTGGGCTGCCAGATGATCATGGCCAGGGTCTGCAGCAGCAGGCTCATGCCCATCGCCGTGATCAAGGGCGCCAGGCGCGGCGCGCTGCGCAGCGGCCGGTAGGCGATCTTCTCGATGGCGAAGTTCAGCGCCGAGCACACCACGATGGCCGCGACCAGCGCGATCAACAGCATCAGCCAGCCCGGCAATGCATAGGTGGCCAGGGCGCGCAACACGGTCCAGCTGGTCAGCGCACCCACCATCAAGACCTCGCCATGGGCGAAGTTGATGAGGTTGATGATCCCGTAGACCATCGTGTAGCCCAGTGCAACGAGCGCATACATGCTGCCCAGCACCAGACCGTTGATGATCTGCTGCAACAAGATATCCATGGCGGGGTTGTCTCCAGTCCTTGGCCCGGCAGGGGGCGCGGCCCGGCGGGCAGCGACCGCATTCGACCGGGCCTTTGTCTTCTCAAGCAAGAAACCGGCCCATGTCTGCATGGTGGGGCTGCCCGGCTGGGCGGGATTGTAGGCAGCCACCTCACTGTGAAAAGGGCGGGGATTCCCGCTTGATCACCGAACAATCTTCGGAAGATGAAGCCGCCAAACGCGGCTAATCCGGGCTTCCGGGAGAACCCTGATCAGTTTTGCCCAGCCTCGTCGTCCAGCTGCCGCAGGAAGGCCAGCTTCTCGCCCAGTTTGGCCTCCAGGCCGCGCGGCACGGGCTGGTACCAGGCCGGCCGGCCCAGGCCGTCGGGCAGGTAGGTCTGGCCCGCCGCATAGGCATGCGCTTCGTCATGGGCATAGCGGTAGTCATGGCCATAGCCCAGTTCCTGCATCAGGCGGGTGGGCGCATTGCGCAGGTGCACCGGCACCTCGCGGCTGCCGTCCTGCTTGACAAAGGCCCGCGCCTGGTTGAAGGCCTTGTAGCCGGCATTGCTCTTGGCCGCCATGGCCAGGTAGATCACCGCCTGGCCCAGCGCCAGTTCACCCTCGGGGCTGCCCAGGCGCTCAAAGGTCAAGGCGGCATCGTTGGCGATCTGCATGGCGCGCGGGTCGGCCAG
>JANNZD010000052.1:0-3400 GCA_031410435.1 Betaproteobacteria bacterium
CCATGCGCTCGACCGCCGACCTGGTGCCTGGCGAGCAGGTCATGGCCGTCGGCTATCCGTTTGGTATCGGTCCATCGGCCTCTGCCGGGGTCATATCCGGGCTGAAGCGCACCTTCCGTTCACCCGAGGGCAAGCAGCAGATGAGCAACCTGATCCAGTTCGACGCCGCGGCCAACCCCGGCAATTCCGGCGGACCGCTGGTCACGATGGAAGGCGAGGTGATCGGCGTCGTGACGGCTATTTACAACCCCAACGAGCAGCGAACGTTTGTTGGCATTGGTTTTGCGGTACCCATTGAAAATGCGGCGGCGGCAGCCGGTATGCCGCCTTTCTGAAAGCCCGGTACGTCGCACGGGGTTGGACAGACTCACCGACGTACAAAACAGCCGATTGCCCTGCCGATTACCCAGCTTCATACCGATCTGATCCCGCATTAGGTTCCCGAATCAAACGCCTGAAAAGCAACACACCATGAGCCCAACCCACGAATCTTCCCCCGACACCGCCCAGCTGATGGAGCAAATCCTCTACGAAGTCAAACGCGTGGTGGTCGGCCAGGACCGCTTTCTCGAGCGGGTGATGGTGGCCTTGCTGGCCCAGGGCCACCTGCTGGTCGAGGGCGTGCCCGGCCTGGCCAAGACGCTGACCGTGCGCACCCTGGCCGCGACGCTGCGCGGCAGCTACAAGCGCATCCAGTTCACCCCCGACCTGGTGCCGGCCGATCTGGTGGGTACCCGCATCTACAACCAGAAGACCGGTGAGTTCGGCACCACGCTGGGCCCGGTGTTCGCCAACTTGCTGCTGGCCGATGAAATCAACCGCGCACCGGCCAAGGTGCAGAGCGCGCTGCTGGAGGTGATGCAGGAGCGCCAGGTGACGATTGCCGGTGAATCACACAAGGTGCCGCACCCCTTCATCGTGATGGCCACCCAGAACCCGATCGAGACCGAGGGCACCTACCCGCTGCCCGAGGCCCAGGTCGACCGCTTCATGATGAAGGTGCTGGTCGACTACCCCAGCGACGAGGAAGAGTTCGTGATCGTCGAGCGGGTGATCGGCCCGCCCATCAGCGCCGCGCCGGTGGCCAGCACCGAGCAGCTGGCCGGCCTGCAGCGCGCCTGCCGCGAGGTCTATGTCGACCCCAGCCTGATCACCTACGCGGTCAAGCTGGTCGGCGCCACGCGCCGGCCCGAGCGCCATGGCCTGGCCGAGCTGGGCAAATACCTGAGCTATGGCGCCAGCCCGCGCGCCAGCATCGCGCTGGTCGAGGCCGCCCGGGCACTGGCCTTCATGCGCGGGCGCGGCTATGTGCTGCCCGAAGACCTGGGCGACCTGGCCGCCGACACCCTGCGCCACCGCCTGGTGCTGAGCTACGAGGCGCTGGCCGAAGGCCTGAGCGCCGACCTGCTGATCCAGAAGGTGATGGCCCGGCTGCCGCTGCCCGACAAGCCGATGCAGCACGCGGTATGAGCCCCTCCCCGCAACGGCCTGCGGCCGTTTCCCACCCTGGGGGGCGCCACCAGAAGCCCGACAACGCCGGTTCTGCGGCGGCCGCTGGCCAGGATGCCGACAGCGCCGAATCCGTGCTGCAGCGCCTGGAATGGACCGTGCTGCGCAAGCTCGATGGCCTGCTGCAGGGCGACTACCGCACGCTGTGGCGCGGCGCCGGGCTGGACCTGGCCGACCTGCGCGAATACCAGCATGGCGACGATGTGCGCCACATCGACTGGAATGTCACCGCCCGCTTGCAGGTGCCGCATGTGCGCCAGTACACCGAAGACCGCGAGCTCACCGCCTGGTTTCTGGTGGACCTGTCGGGCAGCGTGGATTTCGGCTCCGACAGCATCACCAAGCGGGCCCTCAGCGAAGCCTTGGTGGCCGCGCTGGCGCGCCTGCTCACCCGCCACGGCAACCGGGTGGGGGCGATCCTTTACCGCCCCGGTGCGGCCCGGCCGCTGACCGTGCTGGCCCCCGGCGCCGGGCGCCTGCAGGTACTGCAGATCCTGACTCAGCTGCGCCAGCCGAGCGCGCCGCCACCCGCGCGGCGGCCCGGCGCGCCGGCCGCCGCCGAAACCCGCCTGGCCGACCTGCTGGGCCAGGCCGCTGCGCTGCTGCGCCGGCGCGCGCTGGTGTTCGTGCTCAGCGACTTCATCAGCGCGCCCGGCTGGGGCGCTGCACTGGGCCGCCTGGCCCGACGCCACGAGCTGCTGGCGGTGCGCTTGTTCGACCCGCTGGAGATGGCCCTGCCCGATCTGGGCCTGCTGACCGTGCAGGACGCCGAGACCGGCGAGCAGCTGCGGGTGGACACCCAGGACGCCGGCTTCCGCCAGCGCTTCGAGGCGCTGGCGGCGGCGCACGAGGCCGACCTGCGCGGGCAATTGGCCAGTGCCGGCGCCGACGTGCTGGAGCTGGCCACCCATGACGATCTGCTCGACGCGCTGCTGCGCTACCTGGCGCTGCGGCGCCAGCGTGCACGCGCGGTCAACGGCCATCGCCTGCCGGCGGCACTGCGCAGCCCGCAGGCCAGCGCCCTGCCCGTTTGACCCTCCACCCCGCCACCCCAACCACCCGATCAGGACGCAACGATGAACCTGCTGTGGCCCGAATGGCTGTGGAGCCTGCTGCTGCTGCCGCTGCTGGTGCTGGCCTACCTGGCGCTGCTGGCGCGGCGCAAGAAAAACACCGTGCGCCTGGCCAGCGTGGCGCTGGTCAAGCAGGCCCTGGGCGCCGGGCCGGGCTGGCGTCGCCACCTGCCGCCGCTGCTGCTGCTGCTGGCGCTGGCGGTGCTGCTGCTGGCCAGCGCCCGGCCCACCGCCAAGATCAAACTGCCGTCGGTGCAGGAAACCATCATCCTGGCGATGGATGTGTCGGGCAGCATGCGCGCCACCGACGTGCAGCCCAACCGCCTGGTGGCCTCGCAGGAGGCGGCCAAGGCCTTTGTCGCAGGGCTGCCGCGCAGCGTGCGCATCGGCGTGGTCAGCTTTGCCGGCACCGCCGCCATCGTCCAGCCGCCCACCTTCAGCCGCGAGGATGTGGTGGCCGCGATCGACCGCTTCCAGCTGCAGCGCGGCACCGCCATCGGCTCGGGCCTGGTGCTGTCGCTGGCCAGCCTGTTCCCGGACGACGGCATCGACCTGTCGCAGATCACCGGCCAGAAAGCCATGCCCCCGGCCCCCGGCGACAAGAAGGACAAGAAGCCCTTCGTGCCGGTCGAGCCCGGCAGCTACAGCTCGGCGGCGATCATCCTGCTCACCGACGGCCAGCGCACCACCGGGCCCGACCCGATGGAGGCCGCCAAGATGGCGGCCGAGCGCGGGGTCAAGGTCTACACCGTGGGGGTGGGCACCAAGAACGGCGAGATCATCGGCTTCGAGGGCTGGAGCATGCGGGTGCGGCTGGA
>JANNZD010000053.1:0-2687 GCA_031410435.1 Betaproteobacteria bacterium
ACCTCGGCCTGCACCGGCTCGACGCACAGGCGCTCGATATGGGGCGGCAAGGCGGCATCCGGGAATTCGCTCTCGCGCTCGTCGATCCACTGCACCTGGCAGGGCAGGGTCTCGAGCAGGCGCACGATGGCCCGGCCCACATGGCCGGCGCCGTAGAGCTGCAGGCTGAACAGCGACGCCGGCTCGGGCCAGGCCTGCAGCGCGGCCGCGTCCAGCGCGGCGGTGCGCAGGGTCACGGCGCCGCCGCAGCACTGGCCCAGCGCCGGGCCCAGCGGGTAATGGTGATCCAGGGCTTCGGTCTGGCCCGCAGCCAGGCGGGCGCGCGCAGCGGCGATGGCCCGCAACTCCAGGTGGCCGCCGCCGATGGTGCCGAGCACGGTGTCGGCGGCCACCAGCATGCGGGTGCCGGTCTCGCGCGGCACCGACCCGCGGTGCGCCACCACCTGCACCAGCAGCGCCGGCCGGCCGGCCTGCAGCCAGGCTTGGGCCTGGCGCCGGGTGGCGTCTGTCACGGGCGCCGGGCCGCCCGCAGCGCGTCCAGCGCGTCCAGCACTGCCTCGGGCGTGGCCGGTGCGCGCAAGGGCGGGTCGGCGCGGTGGCCGCCGGCGGCCGACACCGCATCGCGGATCGCCAGGAACACCGAGAAGGGCAGCAACAGCGGCGGCTCGCCCACCGCCTTGCTGCGGTGGATGGTCTCGGCCGGGTTGGGCGCGTCATACAGGCGCACATCGAAATGGGCCGGGCAATCGTTGGCGCTGGGAATCTTGTAGGTGCTGGGCGCATGGGTCATCAGCTTGCCGGCATTGCGCGAGCCATCATCGGGCTGCCACCACAGCTCTTCCATCGTCAGCCAGCCCATGCCCTGGATGAAGGCACCCTCGACCTGGCCGATGTCGATGGCCGGGTTGAGCGAGCGGCCCACGTCATGCAGCACATCGGCGCGCAACAGCTTGTGCTCGCCGGTGAGGGTGTCCACCACCACCTCGCTGCAGGCCGCGCCATAGGCGAAGTAGTAGAAAGGCTTGCCTTTGAGCCGGGCCCGGTCCCAGTGCAGGCCGGGGGTGGCATAGAAGCCGTCGCTCCACAGCTGCAGCCGGGCCTGGTAGGCCTGCTGGGCCAGCGCATTGAAATCGATGGTCTTGGCGCCGGCGGTGACCTGGCCGTTGGCAAAGCGCACGGCCTCGGGCGCCACGCCGTGCTGCGGCGCGAGCCAGGCGGCGAGACGATCGCGGATCTGGCGCGCCGCATCCTGGGCCGCCTTGCCATTCAGGTCGGCGCCGGTGGACGCGGCAGTGGCCGAGGTGTTGGCCACCTTCTGGGTGTCGGTGGCGGTAACCCGCACCCGGTCGAAGTCCAGCCCCAGCTCATGCGCCACCACCTGGGCCACCTTGGTGTTCAGGCCCTGGCCCATCTCGGTGCCGCCATGGTTGACCAGCACCGAGCCGTCGGCATACACATGCACCAGCGCGCCGGCCTGGTTGAAGTGGGCAACGTTGAAGGAGATGCCGAACTTCACCGGCGTCAACGCGATGCCGCGTTGCAGCACCGGGCTGCCGGCATTGAAGGCCGCGATCTCGGCCCGCCGTGCCGCATAGCGGCAGTCGGCGGCCAGCCGGTCGACCAGCGGGCCGATGATGTTGTCCTCCACCACCTGCTCGTAGGGCGTGATGTTGCAGCTGTCGGTGCCGTAGAAATTGGCCCGCCGCACCGCCAGCGGGTCGAGGCCCAGGCGCCGCGCCACGCTGTCGAGAATCATCTCGATGGCCAGCGCGCCCTGCGGCCCGCCAAAGCCGCGGAAGGCGGTATTGCTCTGGGTGTTGGTGCGCGCGCAGTAGCCCTGCATGGCCACGTCGGGCAGCCAGTAGGCGTTGTCGAAGTGGCAAAGCGCGCGAGTCATCACCGGCGGCGACAGATCGGCCGAATGGCCGGCATTGGCCACCATCTCCACGCGCACGCCAAGGATGCGCCCGGCCTCGTCGAAGCCCACGTCCCAGCGGTAGTCGAAGCCGTGGCGCCGGCCGGTGATGAGCATGTCGTCATCCCGGTCGGGGCGCAGCTTGACCGGCCTTTGCAGCTTTTGCGCGGCCAGCGCGGCCACGCAGGCAAACAGCGCGCTCTGGCTCTCCTTGCCGCCAAAGCCGCCGCCCATGCGCCGGCAACTCACCTGCACCTGGTGCGAGGCCAGGCCCAGGGCATGCGCCACCAGGTGTTGCATTTCGCTGGGGTGCTGGGTACTGCAATGCAGCAGCAGGCCGCCGTCCTCCTGCGGCACGGCATAGCTGATCTGGCCCTCCAGGTAGAACTGCTCCTGCCCGCCCAGCGCAAAGTCACCCTGCAGCCGGTGCGGCGCGGCCGCCAGCGCGGCATCGGCATCGCCGCGCGCCAGGTGCATCGGCGGCACCACATAGTCTTGCCGGGCATGGGCCTGCAGCGCGGTCAGTACCGCCGGCAGGGCCTCGATCTGCAGCGCCTGGCGCGCCAGTGCCGCGGCCCGGCGTGCGGCATCGCGCTGGGTCGCCACCACCGCGAACACTGGCTGGCCGACATGGCGCAGCAGGCCATCGGCCAGGATCGGGTCGTCGTGCAGGATAGGGCCGCAGTCGTTCGGGCCGGGGAAGTCGGCCGCGACATACACCGCCACCACGCCGGGCTGGGCCCGCAACAACGCCAGGTCGATGCCGAGCAGG
>JANNZD010000054.1:0-14098 GCA_031410435.1 Betaproteobacteria bacterium
GGCTGTTCACCTCGATCCAGCAGCGCTTTCTGGGCATGCAGCGCGGCGTGCGCGGCCCCTTGCCGCGGCCCATCGACCCGGCGGTGATGGACACGCTGTGGAACCCGCGCGAGAAGGCCGGCGTGGCGCGCATGCTCAGCGCGTCGGCCACTGGCTCACCGCCCAGCGTGGCGCAGCAGTTGCAGGCCCTGCAGGCGCGCACCCAGGCCGATGAGTTCATCGTTGCCGGCGCGGTGCACGACCATGCCGCCCGGCTGCACAGCTATCAGTTGCTGGCGGGGCTGAACGCCAGCCCCGCCACCGCTGAGACCGCCGCAGGCCTGCCGTGATTCATAGGGCCTGTCAGTGCGGGTTGGGGCTGACCGGACAACCTTCAGGCGCATGCGTGTAAACCAGGGATTCGCCCCAGAACACGAAGCCTATCAGCGTCCGCAGGTGAAGGCCAAACCGGGTGACGCGCCACTGCGCGTCCACCGCGCCAAGATCAGGCCACACACCCGTGGGAGGCTGGTTTCCGTAGCTGGGCCGATGACCCGTGGCGGTCAAGCGGTGGCCATCGATGCGGCCGTTGAAGACCACATCCCTGGCCGGCCCCTCGGCACTGGCCGCCGCCGCGATCCCCGGCCAGGTGAGCGAAAACTCCTGATAGCGCGGGTCGATGTGGATTTTCTCGGCCCCCTGGCACCACCAACCCTGCATCCGCGCCGGCACCACCCACAGGTGCACGGTGGACGTCTTCTCTCGGCCGATGGCCTTCTCGGGCACGTCCAGCGTCAGGCTACGGTCGGGCGGCCAATCGCCCATGTCCCAGTCGTGCGAGACGATGCGGGTGCCCGGCTTCAGGGCGAGCAGGCGAGGACGCAATTGCAGATTGACCTCGGGCAACAGGTACATCGTGACCACCGTGGCTCGCGACAGGTCGGTCTGGAACAAGTCCTGCTCAAGAAACGTCACGCGGTCTGCCACACCCGCTGCCTGCGCCGAAGCCCGGCTGCGCTGCACCAGATCGGGCACGATCTCCACGCCCAGGCCTGTGGCGCCAAAGCGCTTGGCCGCAGTGATGACGATGCGCCCATCGCCCGAGCCCAGATCGATCACATGATCGTCCGGTCCCACTCCGGCCAGCGTCAGCATCGCCAGCGTGACCCGGTCGGGCGTGGTGATGAAGGGCACCTCGTCCTGGGCCAGCGCGGGGGCAGCCGGCCATCCCACGCTCAGCCCCCATGCCAGCGCCATGCTCAAGCCGGCGGCCATGGGGCTTCGTTTCGGGCCATGCATGGCCGCAGCATAGCTTTTGTGTCCCCTCATCGAGCCATCGCGGAAGCGGCCGGTCGGAATCCCCGCAACCAGCCCAACCGGGCTGCAAGCTCGGCCCCTTCGAAACTTGCGACGCTCAGCCCATCCAGCGCCGGGCATTGCCGAACATGCGCTGCCACGGGCTGGGCGCGGCCAGGTCGCCGGTGGTCCAGCTCATCTGCACATTGCGGAACACCCGCTCGGGGTGGGGCATCAGCGCGGTGAAGCGGCCGTCGGCGGTGGTCACGGCGGTCAGGCCGGCCGGGCTGCCGTTGGGGTTGGCCGGGTAGGCCTCGGTGGGCTGGCCCTGGTGGTCAACGAAGCGCATGGCCCGGTGCACCGCGCTGGCGTCGCCACGCTGTGAGAAGTCGGCATAGCCTTCGCCATGGGCGACGGCGATGGGCAACCGGCTGCCGGCCATGCCGGCGAAGAAGGCCGACGGGCTGTCCAGCACCTCCACCAGGCTGAAGCGGGCCTCGAATTGCTCGCTCTTGTTGCGGGTGAAGCGCGGCCAGGCCTGGGTGCCGGGGATGATGGGCGAGAGTGCGGCCATCATCTGGCAGCCGTTGCACACGCCCAGCGCCAGCGTGTCGGGCCGGCTGAAGAAGGCCGAGAACTGTTCGGCCAGCGCCGGGTTGAACAGGATCGACCGGGCCCAGCCCTCGCCGGCACCCAGGGTGTCGCCATAGCTGAAGCCGCCGCAGGCCACCAGGCCCTGGAACTGGTCAAGCCTTGCGCGGCCGGCCTGCAGGTCGCTCATGTGCACATCGAAGGTCTCGAAGCCCGCCAGCGCCATCGCATAGCTCATCTCGACCTGCGAGTTGACGCCCTGCTCGCGCAGGATGGCCATCCTGGGCCTGGCCAGGTTCAGGTAGGGCGCGGCGATGTTCTCGGCGGCGTCGAAGCTGAGCTGCTGGTGCAGGCCCGGGTCGCCGGGCTGCCCGGCAGCGGCATGCTCGCTGTCGGCGCAGGCCGGGTTGTCGCGCAGGCGGGCGATGCGCCAGCTCACCTCGTCCCAAGCCTGCTGCAGCGCACGCAGCGGGGCGCTGAACTGGGCCTTGGCATCGCGCCACACCTCCACCACGCCGCGCTCGTTGGGTTGGCCGACCACATGGCTGTGGCGCGACAGGCCGTGGCTGCGCAGCACCGCCATCACCGCGTCGCGGTCGGCGCGCCGCACCTGGATCACCACGCCCAGTTCCTCGTTGAACAGGGCCTTGAGCGTCAGCTCCTGGCGTCGCGCGCCCACCTGGCCGGCCCAGTTCTTAGAGTCACCGATGTCGGCGCGGCTGTCGCTGATGCCATCGCCCTCGGTGACCAGCAGGTCGACATTCAGGCTGACGCCCATCTGCCCGGCAAAGGCCATCTCGCAGACCGTGGCCCACAGGCCGCCGTCGCTGCGGTCATGGTAGGCCAGCAACTGGCCGGCGCCGCGCAGCTGGTTGACTGCGGCCACCAGGGCCCTGAGCATGGCCGGGTCGTCCAAGTCGGGCACCCGGTCTTGTGAGGGGCAGCCGAACTGCCCCGCCACCTGCGCCAGCATCGACCCGGCCATGCGCATCCGGCCCTGGCCCAGGTCGATCAAGATCAGCGTGGTGTTGCCCGGCTGCAGCTGCGGCGTCAGCGTGCCGCGCACGTCGGCCAGCGTGGCGAAGCCGGTGACGATCAGGCTGACCGGGGCGGTGACTTGCTGCGGCTCACCCGTCGGGTTGGTCCACTTCGTGCGCATCGACAGGCTGTCCTTGCCTACCGGGATGCCGATGCCCAGCGCCGGGCACAGGTCCATGCCCACGGATTTGACGGTGGCGTAAAGCGCAGCGTCTTCGCCGGGCTCGCCGCAGGCGGCCATCCAGTTGGCCGACAGCTTGATGCGCGACAGCTCGATCGGCGCGGCCAGCAGGTTGGTGATCACCTCGCCCACCGCCATGCGGCCCGAGGCCGGGGCGTCCAGCGCGGCCAGCGGCGTGCGCTCGCCCATCGCAAAGGCCTCGCCGCGCAGGCCGGCGTAGTCGGCCAGGGTCACCGCGCAGTCGGCCACCGGCACCTGCCAGGGGCCGACCATCGGGTCGCGGTGGCTTAAGGCCCCCACGCTGCGGTCGCCGATGCTGATCAGGAAGCGCTTGCTGGCCACCGTGGGGTGGCGGAGCACGCTGAAGGCCACCGCGTCGAGCTTGACGCCGGTGAGATCGAGCGCCGGCGCGCTGCGCCGCACGCTGGCGACGTCGCGGTGCACCTTGGGCGGCTTGCCCAGCAGCACCTGCATCGGCATGTCGATCACGCGCTCGCCGCCGGGTCCGTCCTCCAGCACCAGGGTGGGTTCGTCGGTGGCCACGCCCACGATGGCGAAGGGGCAGCGCTCGCGCGCACACATCTGCTCGAACAGCGGCAACAGGTCGGGGGCTATCGCCAGGGTGTAGCGCTCCTGGCTCTCGTTGCACCAGATCTCCTTGGGCGCCAGGCCGGATTCTTCCAGCGGCACCTTGCGCAGGTCGAAGCGCGCGCCCTTGCCTGCGCCGTCAACCAGCTCGGGGAAGGCATTGCTGATGCCGCCCGCGCCCACGTCGTGGATGGCCAGGATGGGGTTGGTCTGGTCAAGACTCCAGCAGTGGTTGATCACCTCCTGGGCGCGGCGCTGGATCTCGGGGTTGCCGCGCTGCACGCTGTCGAAATCCAGCGCGGCGGTGTTGCTGCCCGCGGCCATCGAGCTGGCCGCGCCGCCGCCCATGCCGATGCGCATGCCCGGCCCGCCCAGCTGCACCAGCAGGGTGCCGGCGCCGAAGGGGCGCTTGTGGGTCTGGCTGGCGCTGATGCTGCCGAGCCCGCCCGCGATCATGATGGGCTTGTGGTAACCCCGGCGCAGGCCGGCCACGTCCTGCTCGAAGACCCGGAAATAGCCCGCCAGGTTGGGCCGGCCGAACTCGTTGTTGAAGGCCGCGCCACCCAGCGGGCCGTAGATCATGATCTGCAGCGCGCTGGCGATGTGCTCGGGCTTGCCGACCGGGTCGCGCTCCCAGGGCTCGGCCAGGCCGGGCAAGTGAAGGTTGGACACCGAGAAACCCGTCAAGCCGGCCTTGGGCCGGCTGCCGCGGCCGGTGGCGCCCTCGTCACGGATCTCGCCGCCGGCGCCGGTGGACGCCCCCGCGAAGGGGCTGATCGCGGTGGGGTGGTTATGGGTCTCCACCTTCATCAGCACATGGGCCAGCTCTTCGCGCGGGCCGTAGGCCGGGGCATTGGTGAAGCCCTGCGGCAGCCAGCGCTGGAGGGTGCCGCCCTCCATCACAGACGAGTTGTCGCTGTAGGCCACGATGCTGTGCTGGGGCGCGCACTTCTCGGTGTTGCGGATCATGCCGAACATCGACATCGGCTGGCGCTGGCCGTCGATGGTGAAGTCGGCATTGAAGATCTTGTGCCGGCAATGCTCGCTGTTGGCCTGGGCGAACATCATCAGCTCGACATCGCTGGGGTTGCGGCCCAGGCCGGTGAAGGCCGCCACCAGGTAGTCGATCTCGTCGTCGCTCAGTGCCAGGCCGAACTCGGCATTGGCCTCGGCCAGCGCGGCGCGACCGCGACCCAGCAGGTCCACATGCACCATCGCCGGCGCGGGCTGGGGGTCGAAAAGCTGGTGGGCGGCAGCGCGCTCAAAGGCCACGCTCTCGGTCATGCGGTCGTGCAGCAGCGCGGCGCAGGCCTTCAGTTCGGCCGGCGTCAAGGGCTGGCCGGCGCCGCCGAACAAACCAGTCTTGACCGGGACGGTGTACTCGGTGACCCGCTCTACCCGGTGCAGCACCAGGCCGCAGTTGCGGGCGATGTCGGTGGCCTTGCTGGCCCAGGGCGAGACGGTGCCCAGGCGCGGCATCACCACCACCCGCTGGCCCGCAGCGTCGGCCAGCGCCGGATCGCCATAGCGCAGCAGCGCGGCCAGCTTGTCGGTGTCGGCCGGCATGCCGGCGTCCAGCCTCACCCAGTGCACATGGCGCCCGGCCAGGCCGGTGATGCGCTCGTTGATCGCCTGCAGCGCCGGCAGCAAGGCCTGGGCGCGGAAGGCCGAGAGCGCATTGCCGCCCTCGAAGCACAACAAGGTGGGGGCTGGGCTGGGGCTGGGATTCTGGGCTTCAGGCGGCATGGTGGACCGATGCTCGGGGCTGGCCTGGCCTGTCGGCAGCCGGCTTGGCCCCGCACCAGCACGGCCATGTCCGTGGAAACCCGGCATTCTACTTTGCGGTGGGATAATTTCTTCCATGGCCATCACCCTCAAGACCCAACCCGCCGAGATCGAAGGCATGCGCATTGCCGGCCGCCTGGCCTCGGAAGTGCTGGACATGCTGACGCCGCATGTCGTGCCCGGGATCACGACCGACGCACTGGACAAGCTGGCCCACGACCACATCGTCGGCGTGCAAGGCGGCATACCGGCGCCGCTGAACTACGCGCCGGCCGGCTACGTGCCCTACCCCAAATCGATCTGCACCTCGGTCAACCACCAGGTCTGCCACGGCATCCCCAACGACAAGCCGCTCAAGAGCGGCGACATTGTCAACATCGACGTCACCGTCATCAAGGACGGCTGGCATGGCGATACCAGCCGCATGTTCGTGGTCGGCGAGGGCTCGATCGCCGCCAAGCGCCTGTGCGCGCTGACCTACGAGGCCATGTGGAAGGGCATCGCCAAGGTCAGGCCCGGCGCCCGGCTGGGCGACATCGGCCACTCGATCCAGATGTTCACCGAGCACCAGGGTTTCTCGATCGTGCGCGAGTTCTGCGGCCACGGCATCGGCGCCAAGTTCCATGAAGAGCCGCAGGTGCTGCACTACGGCCGCCCCGGCACGCTGGAAGAACTGGTGCCGGGCATGATCTTCACCATCGAGCCGATGGTCAACGCCGGCCGGCGCGAGATCCGCGAGCTGGGCGACGGCTGGACCATCGTCACCAAGGACCGCTCGCTGTCGGCCCAGTGGGAGCACACGGTGCTGGTCACCGAGACCGGCTATGAGGTGCTGACGCTGTCGGCCGGCTCGCCGCCGCCGCCGGCCTTCATCACGCCGGCCAGCGCCAGCACGGCGGCCTGAGGCGCGCGTGGCCCCGACCGATATGCCCGCGGCAGCTGCGGCAGCGCTCGACCTGGCCCTGCTGCGCGCCCAGTTCCGCGATGGCAAGCGGGCGCTGATCGGGCATTTCCTGCAGAGCCGCGCCAGCGCGCCGGCGGCCAGCCGGCTGGTCAAGGCCCTGACCCGCCATGTCGACAACAGCCTGACCACGCTGTGGCTGCAGACCGGCCTGCCGGCCACGGCCGCCCTGGTGGCGGTGGGCGGCTATGGACGCGCCGAATTGCTGCCGCACAGCGATGTGGACGTGCTGGTGCTGTTGCCGGCGAGTGCCAACACCCAGGCCGGCAGCCCGCTCAAGGCCAAACTCGAGGCCTTCATCACCGCCTGCTGGGACATCGGGCTGGAGGTGGGGTCGTCGGTGCGCACGGTAGCCGAATGCGTGGCCGAAGCCCGCGCCGACGTCACGGTGCAGACCGCCTTGCTGGAATCGCGCTTGCTGGTGGGCTCGCGCAAGCTGTTTGTCGGCTTCCAGCAGGAGACCCAGGCCTTGATGGACGCCAAAGCCTTTCTGCGGGCCAAGACGCTGGAGATGCACCAGCGCCATACCAAGTACGAGGACACGCCCTACTCGCTGGAGCCCAACTGCAAGGAAAGCCCGGGCGGCCTGCGCGACCTGCAGGTGGTGATCTGGGTGGCGCGGGCCGCCGGCCTGGGGCGCAACTGGGCCGAGCTGGCCGCCAACGGGCTGATCACCGCCTTCGAGGTCAAGCAGCTGCAGCGCAATGAGGGCACGCTGCGCCTGATCCGGGCCCGCCTGCATGCGGTGGCCGGCCGGCGCGAAGACCGGCTGGTCTTCGACCTGCAGACCGCCGTGGCCGAGAGTTTCGGCTACCCCAGCAGCCGGGCCCAGCGCCCGTCTGAGGTGCTGATGCACCGCTACTACTGGGCCGCCAAGGCGGTGACCCAGCTCAACCAGATCCTGATGCTCAACATCGAGGAGCGCATCAACGGCAGCGAGACCGCGCCGATGCGGCAGATCAATGCGCGCTTCCTCGACCGCGCCGGCATGCTGGAAGTGGCGCGCGACGATCTCTACATCGACAACCCGCATGCCATCCTGGAGACCTTTCTGGTGTTCCAGCAGACGCCGGGCATCAAGGGCTTTTCGGCACGCACGCTGCGCGCGCTGTACAACTCGCGCGAGGTGATGGACGGCAGCTTCCGGCGCGACCCGCTCAACCGTGAACTGTTCATGGACCTGCTGCGCCAGCCGCAGGGCATCACCCACTCCTTCCGGCTGCTCAACCAGACCTCGGTGCTGGGGCGCTATCTGTGGGTGTTCCGGCGCATCGTCGGGCGCATGCAGCATGACTTGTTCCATGTCTACACGGTCGACCAGCACATCCTGATGGTGTTGCGCAATATGCGGCGCTTCTTCATCCCCGAGCATGCGCACTAGTACCCTTTCTGCAGTCAACTGGCCAGTGAATGGGACAAGCCCTGGGTGCTCTACGTGGCCGCGTTGTTCCACGACGTGGCCAAGGGCCGGGGCGGCGACCACTCTGACCTGGGCGCCACCGAGGTGCGCCGCTTCTGCCGCGACCATGGCATCGAGAAGGACGACGCCGCGCTGTGCGAGTTCCTGGTGCGCCAGCACCTGACGATGAGCACGGTGGCGCAGAAGGAGGATCTTTCCGACCCGGATGTGATCCGCAAGTTTGCCGACCTGGTGGGCGATGTGCGGCGCCTGTCGGCGCTCTACCTGCTGACGGTGGCCGACATCCGCGGCACCAGCCCCAAGGTCTGGAATGCCTGGAAGGGCAAGCTGCTGGAAGACCTGTACCGCTACACGCTGCGCGCCCTGGGCGGCGCCAAGCCCAACCTGGATGCCGACCTGGAGGCGCGCAAGCAGGAGGCGCGCCAGATCCTGGCCCTGCACAGCGCCCTGCCCGGCACCGAAGGCCCGCTCTGGAAGACGCTCGAGCTGAGCTATTTCGCGCGTCACGACGCCAGTGAGATCGCCTGGCATGCGCGCGCGCTGTGGCGCCACATTGACCCGCCACAGGCGGTGGTGCGGGCCCGGCCCAGCCCGGTGGGCGACGGCCTGCAGGTGCTGGTGTATGCACCCGACCGGCCGGACGTGTTCGTGCGCATCTGCGGTTATTTCGACGGCGCGGGCTTCTCGATCCAGGATGCCAAGGTCCACACCAGCCGCACCGGCTTTGCGTTAGATACCTTCCAGGTGATCCATCCGCAATGCGAGGCGGCCGATGTGGGCAGCTACCGCGACCTGATCTCGCTGATCGAGACCCAACTGGTGCTGGCGCTGCAGAGCGACGGCCCCTTGCCCGACCCCACCCGGGGCCGGGTGTCGCGGCGCGTCAAATCCTTTCCCATCACACCGCGGGTATCGCTGCGGCCCGATGAGCGGGCCCAGCGCTGGCTGCTGTCGGTCAGCACCAGCGACCGGTCCGGACTGCTCTATGCGATTGCCCGGGTACTGGCGCGCCACAGCATCAACCTGCAGCTGGCCAAGGTGACCACGCTGGGTGAGCAGGTCGAAGACACCTTTCTGGTCGACGGCCCGGCCCTGCAGCAGACCCGGGCCCAATTGCAGATCGAATCCGAACTGCTCGACGCTGCCGCCCCGGTGAGATGACCCCCCCCCGATGCGCCTTCGGCGCCTGTCCACGGCCTCGCAGAGCTCGGCCGGCTCGCCGGGTCGCAGGCCCTGCGCAGGCAGGCCCTGCCGTCCGGGCTCGCCCCCCAGGGGGGCGCCGCCAGTGGCCCGGCGAAGCCGGTTCCACGGCGGCCGCTGGCTTGCGTCCGCGTTCTGCCGCGCCGTTGGCGGCCGTCACCCAAGCACACTAGATGGCCCTGCGCAGCATCACCGCAGCCGAGACCGCCGCCGGCCTGGCCGGCTTCGACGCGGTCATCGACGCCCGCTCACCGACCGAGTTTGCCGACGACCACCTGCCCGGTGCGGTCAACTGGCCGGTGCTGGATGACGAACAGCGCCGGGTCGTGGGCACGCTCTATGTCCAGACTTCGTCGCTGGAAGCCCGCAAGCTGGGTGCGGCCATGGCTGCCCGCAATATCGCCGGCCACCTGGACTGCTGGATTGCCGACAAGCCGCGCGATTGGCAGCCGCTGGTCTACTGCTGGCGGGGCGGCCAGCGCTCGGGCGCGCTGGCCTGGTTTCTGGACCAGATCGGCTTTCGCACCGCCAAGCTGGCCGGTGGCTACAAGGGCTTCCGGGCGGTGGTGCGCCAGGACCTGGTCGACTGGCCGGCGCGTTTCGACTTGCGGGTGCTGGCCGGGCGCACCGGCAGCGGCAAGACCCGGCTGCTGCAGGCCCTGGCCGCCGAGGGCGCCCAGGTGCTGGACCTCGAAGCCCTGGCCCAGCACCGGGGCTCGATCCTGGGCGGCTTGCTCGACCAGCCGCAACCCAGCCAGAAATGCTTCGACTCCCGGCTTTGGCAGGCGCTGCGCCTGCTTGACCCGGCCCGGCCGGTGTACCTGGAGAGTGAAAGCAAGAAGATCGGCCGCCTGCAGCTGCCTGATGCGCTGATCAACCAGATGCATGCCACCCGCCAGGTGCTGCGGGTGGACATGGGCGACGCGGCCCGGGTGCAATTGCTGCTGGAGGACTACGGCTTCTTCGCCGACCGGCCTGAGGCCTTCTGCGCCCTGCTCGACGGCCTGGTGGCACTGCGCGGGCGCGACACCGTGCTGCATTGGCAGGCCCTGGCGCGCGCCGGCGCCTGGGCCGAAGTGTTCGGCCAGATGATGCGCGATCATTACGACCCGCTCTACAACCGGTCCATGGACCGCCATTACGCCGGCCTGGCCCAGGCCCGGGCCGTGGCCCTGGCCGACGGCGGTGCCGATTGCCTGCGCCTGGCGGCCCGCCAGTTGCTGGCCTGATACTGCCAGCGTCGGCACGCCCGGTCGCGACCTGCCCATCGCCCATCTGCCCCGAGGAGGCCCTTCTTGACATCCCCACTGCATCGCCTGGCCCGACGCGCATGGTGCCTGGCCCTGGCCGCGCTGGCCACCACCGCCGGGCAGGCCCAGACCTATCCGGTCAAGCCGGTCCGGCTGGTGGTGCCCTATGCCGCCGGCGGGTCGACCGACCAATTGGCGCGCGCCATTGCCGAGCCCCTGGGCCGCGCCCTGGGCCAACCCGTGGTGGTCGAAAACAAGCCGGGGGGCAACACCATCATCGGCGCCGATGCGGTGGCCAAGGCGCCGGCGGATGGCTACACCCTCTTCATGGGCAGCTCGGCCAGCCTGGCCGTCAACCCGCTGCTCTACAGCCGCCTGCCCTACAACCCCAAGGCCGACTTTGCCGGCATCAGCATGCTGGCATCGTCGCCGCTGGTGATGGTGGTGCCGGCAGAGCTGCCTGTCACCACGGTCAAGGGCTTTGTCGAGCTGGCCAAGGCCAAGCCGGGCGCGCTCAATTTCGCTTCGGTCGGCAACGGCAACCCGCTGCACCTGGCCGGTGAGCTGTTCAAGGCGGCCACCGGCACCGAGATGACCCATGTGCCCTACAACGGCAGTGCGCCCGCGCTCACCGCCCTGCTCGGCAACCAGGTGCAGGTGATGTTCGACGTGGTGCTCACGTCCAACCCGCACATCAAGTCGGGCAAGCTGCGGGCCCTGGCCCTCACCGGCACCCAGCGCCTGGCCCTGCTGCCGGGTGTGCCGACCATCGCTGAATCTGGCTATCCCGGCTACGAGGCCGGCATCTGGTTTGCGATGGTGCTGCCCAAGGCCACGCCGGCCCCCATCGTGGCGCGGCTGAATACCGAAGTGACCAGGATCCTGAAGGACCCCGCGATGAAGGCCCGCTTCGACGGGCTGGCGCTGTCGCTGATCCCCAGCACGCCGGACGAGGTGGCGCAGTTCAGCCTGCGCGAGCAGGCCCGCTGGGCGCGCCTGATCCGCGAAAAGGGCATCCGGCTCGAGCCCTGAACCTGGCCCCGGCTTGCCTTTGATCAAGATCGGCAGCGCCGGGCGGCTGCATGATGCCTGGATGGCCTGAGATTCCATGCACGAAAGCCCTGCCCTCCTTGAATCGCGCCGCTTCGGCATCCGCAACATCCCGGTGTTGCGGCCGCTGGGCTGGCTGGCCCGAGGCTGGCGCGACCTGCTGCGATGCCCGCTGCCGGGGCTGCTGCACGGCCTGGCGCTGGCCGCCTTCGGCGCCGCATTGATCGCAATGGCGCGCGACCGTTTCTGGCTCCTGGCGGGCGCCTTCACCGGCTTTCTGCTGGTGGCCCCGCTGCTGGCCACCGGGCTCTACGCCATCAGCCGGGCACTCGAACGCGGCCAGCGCGCCGACCTGGGGGTGGCCGTGGCGGCCTGGCGGCCGGAGGGCCGGCTGGTGGTCTTCGGGGTGCTGCTGGCCTGTGCCGGCACCGGCTGGGTGCTGACCTCGGCCGCGCTGATCACCGGCTTTGCGCCGGTGCCGGTGCGCACGCCCCTCGACTTCATCCGGGGGGTGGTGCTCAACGACCATTCCCACCTGTTCGAGATCTGGCTGGCATTGGGCGCCTTGATGGCTGCACCGGTGTTTGCCAGCAGCGTGGTCGCCATCCCCCTGTTGCTCGACCGCCAGGTCGGCGTGCTGGCCGCCGTGCTCACCAGCTGGCGCGTGGTGCAGGCGCACCCGCTGCCGATGGCGTTGTGGGCCGCGCTGTTGATGGCGCTGACGGTGCTGGGCATGGCCACCGCCCTGCTCGGGCTGATCGTGGTGGCGCCCTGGCTGGCCCATGCCAGCTGGCATGCCTACCGTGACCTGGTCAGCGTGGGCGACCTGCCCGCCCGGGCCTGATCACCGCCCTGCCGCGCCCCATGTTCGGCTTCACCGAGGAGCAGATCGCCTGGTTCGGCCTCACCTTCGGGGTGACGGCCTTCATGCTCTACATGGTCTTCATCATCTTCCAGCTGGCGCGCGAATCCCAGGCCGGCCGGATGGGCACCTTCGTGCTCTTCCTGGCGCTGGGCTTCGGCCTGCTGGGCTTTGCGGCCAAGGGCGTGATCAAGTTCTTTCTCTCAGGGGTCGTGGAATAGAAAAAGGGCCGGCAAATGCCGGCCCTTTCGTCCATCTGGCTGGAGCCCCCTCGCGGAGGGGGCTGGGGGAGCCCAACGGACACCCGCAGGGTTGAGCGGCTACGCCGCTCAACCCATGTGCAGCCCGCCGTTGCAGGAGAAGTCGGCACCGGTGGTGAAGCCCGATTCATCACCCGCCAGCCAGGCGCAGCTCGAGCCGATCTCGTCGGGCGTGCCCAGGCGCTTGACGGGAATAGTGGCGATGATCTTCTCCAGCACCTCGGGCTTGATCGCGCGGACCATGTCGGTGCCGATGTAGCCCGGGCTGACGGTGTTGACCGTCACGCCCTTGGCCGCCATCTCCTGCGCCAGGGCCATCGTGAAGCCGTGCATGCCGGCCTTGGCGGCCGAGTAGTTGGTCTGGCCCGACTGGCCCTTCTCGCCATTGACCGAGCTGATCTGGATGATGCGGCCCCAGCCCTTTTCCACCATGCCCGGCACCACCTGCTTGGTGACGTTGAACATGCTGTTCAGGTTGGTGTCGATCACCGCCTTCCAGTCATCGGGCGTCATCTTCAGGAACATGCGGTCCTTGGTGATGCCGGCGTTGTTGACCAGCACGTCGATGATGCCGTGCTCGTTGACCGCCTTGGTGAAAGCGTCCACGGTGGATTGCCAGTCGGCCACATTGCCCACCGAGGCATGGAAGTCGTAGCCCAGCGCCTTCTGCTCGTCCAGCCATTTGCTGTAGTCACGGGTCGGGCCGCAACCGGCGATGACCTTGAAGCCGGCCTTGTGCAGGCGCTGGCAGATGGCGGTACCGATGCCACCCATGCCGCCGGTGACGTATGCAACTTTTTGACTCATGTTCTCGCTCCTCGTGATGAAAGTGATGGCCTGCGCTGCAACCTGAAGCATGCGCTAGACCGCTGAAGACCGCCTGATCAACGCTCGACGCAGAGCGCCACGCCCATGCCACCGCCGATGCACAGCGAGGCAATGCCCTTTTTCGCGTCGCGCTTGGCCATCTCGTGCAGCAGCGTCACCAGGATGCGGCAGCCAGACGCGCCGATCGGGTGGCCGATGGCGATGGCGCCGCCGTTGACATTGACCTTGTCCATGTCCCAGCCCATCTCCTTGTGCACCGCACAGGCCTGGGCCGCGAAGGCTTCGTTGATCTCCAGCAGGTCCAGGTCGGCGGCGCTCCAGCCGGCACGCTGCAGGGCCTTGCGGGCGGCAGGCACCGGGCCCATGCCCATGATCTTGGGGTCGAGGCCGGCACTGGCATAGCTGGCGATGCGGGCCAGGGGTTTGAGGCCCAGGGCGGCGGCCTTGGCGGCCGTCATCACCATCACCGCAGCGGCGCCGTCGTTCAGGCCCGAGGCATTGCCCGCAGTCACCGAACCGGCCTTGTCGAAGGCCGGGCGCAGGCCGGCCAGCGCGTCGGCATTGGTCTTCTTGTTGATGAACTCGTCGGCCGTGAACAGGATCGGGTCGCCCTTCTTCTGGGCGATGGACACCGGCACGATCTCGTCCTTGAAGCGGCCGGCCTCTTGCGCGGCGGCGGCCTTCATCTGGCTGCCCAGGGCCAGCGCGTCCTGCGCCTCGCGGCTGATGCCGTACTGCTTGGCCACGTTCTCGGCGGTGATGCCCATGTGGTACTGGTTGTACACATCCCACAGGCCGTCGGTGATCAT
>JANNZD010000055.1:0-3155 GCA_031410435.1 Betaproteobacteria bacterium
TGCAGCGCGCGCACCATCGGCGCGATCTTCATGAAGTTGGGCCGGGCGCCGGCGACGATGTGGATGCAGGGTTTGGTCATGGGGCTGCGGCCGCTTTGCTCAGGGGTTGGTGGCTTTGAACTCGGCATAGGCCGCTGCCAGGCCCACCGCCAGCGGGGTGCTGGCGCGCCAGCCGGCGGCGTTGATCCGGCCCACGTCCATCAACTTGCGCGGGGTGCCGTCGGGCTTGCTGGCGTCGTACACCACCTGGCCCTCATAGCCCACGGTGCGGCGCACCAGTTCGGCCAGCTCGGCGATGGTCAGGTCTTCGCCCACGCCCACGTTCACCAGCGGCGGCTCGAAGCGGCCGGTGACAGATTCATCGCTGCCCAGCAGCGGGGTGAACTGCGCATCCGGCAGGCCCATCAGGTAGACGCAGGCCTCGGCCATGTCGTCGCTGTACAAGAACTCGCGCCGCGGCGTGCCGCTGCCCCACACCGTGACGGTGGGCTCGCCGCGCAGCCTGGCCTCGTGAAACTTGCGGATCAGCGCCGGTATCACGTGGCTGTGGGTGGGGTGGTAGTTGTCGCCCGGGCCATACAGGTTGGTGGGCATGGCCGCCAGGTAGCGGGTGCCGTATTGGCGGTTGTAGCTCCAGCACATCTCGATGCCGGCGATCTTGGCCAGCGCATAGGGCCGGTTGGTGGGCTCCAGTGGGCCGGTGAGCAGGGCGGTCTCCTTCATCGGCTGCGCTGCCAGCTTGGGGTAGATGCAGCTCGACCCCAGGAACAGCAGGCGCTGCACGCCGGCCAGCCAGGCCGCATGGATCACATTGCTCTGGATGGCGAGGTTGTCGCGGATGAACTGCGCCGGGAAGCTGTTGTTGGCCACGATGCCGCCCACCTTGGCGGCGGCCAGGTAGACATGGTCGGGCTTCTTGGCGTCGAAGAAGGCGCGGGTGGCGCGCTCGTCGGTCAGGTCCAGCTCGGCATGGCTGCGGGTGATCAGGCCGGTGTGGCCCAGGGCCTGCAGGCGGCGCACGATAGCGCTGCCCACCAGGCCGCGGTGGCCGGCGATGTAGATGCGGGGGGTGGTCATGCGAGCAGGCCTGTCAACTCAGGGTAGCTGGGAATCACGCCATCGAGCGTCAGCAATCTCCGGCCCGTGGTCAGTGCGGTGGCGATGATGAAGCGATCGGCGGGATCGCGATGGATATCGGCCAGGTTGGCCGCAGTGGCGGCGATTTGCCAGTCGAGTGACAGGCAAGTCACGCCAGACCCTGCCAGTGCTTCAGCCAGCCAATCGGCCAGGGGGATCGGCAGCATCAGCCGGCTGCGCCGAGCAAGGTAGGCCACCTCCCAACACGACACGGCGGACACTGCCAAATCGTCATCGGCTTCCAGCTTGGCCAACACCGACGCCGGTAGCTCCGCGCCCTCAGGCGACAGCCAGCGCAGCCAGATGTGCGTATCAAGCAACATCACTTCAGCGCGTCCCAATCTTCAGCGTCTGCTGCGGGAGACATGATGTCGCCGGTGATGCGCGTACCCGCCAGCAAGGGCGAGGGCCTTGGCCTGCTTGCCGGCTTGGGTTCAGTGCTGGCCGCCGGCAAATCGGCGTCTAGCACGATGACTTCCACACGCTTGGCATGAAAGTTGGCAGGCAGATGGATCGTCACCGTGCGTCCGTGCACGTCCACCAACTCTCGAAGGGCATTCATGGTTCGATCCTTGCTGCGTGGGCTGGTCACTCTAGCTCGGCATGGCTGCGGGTGATCAGGCCGGTGTGGCCCAGGGCCTGCAGGCGGCGCACGATGGCGCTGCCCACCAGGCCGCGGTGGCCGGCGATGTAGATGCGGGGGGTGGAGGTCATGCCGGCTTGTCCGATGGCTGGTTCAGGGGTCTTGGCATCGCGGGGTCAGAGGCCATACGCCTGTGCGCAATACGCCTTCAAGCGGCTGAGGTAGCCGAACAGGGCTGCTGTCTCGGATGCCAGCAACGCAAAGAACTTGACCAGTCGTGCAGTGTCCTGCTCATAGTCGTGATTGACAGCGTTACGCAGTTCGCGAATCAGCTTCCAATGTTCGGTCGTGTCGAGTATTTGCAGCCGCTCCATGAACGCCAGCACCGTGCCGAAGCGGTCAACATCCTGCTCCTCTTCAATGGCTACGGCACGCATGGTCTTGCCCAGGTGCTCCTGGAACTCGCTGAATCGAACCCGAAACGCCGCCAACGACTCGTGCTGATCCGGGGTCAAGGTCTGCCAATCGGCCAGCAGCAAGAGCGGTTGGACCTGGCCCAGTGAGTAAGCCAGGTACGCCTGCATCCTGGCCAGGTGGGCCAGCCGGGTCTGGATCAGTTGCAGGTGGTCTGTCACAAAGGCACTCCACGTTGCTTGGCGATCCGGTAAATCGGCAGATCCACACCGGGCTGTCGCACGATCATGTCTACATGCAGGTCCAGTGCATCCGCCAGTTCGGACCTGCACAGCAGGTGCGCCATCAGTGGCGCTGCCGATTCGGGCTCGATGTACAGGTCCACGTCGCCACCCCGGCGCCGGTCATCCACGCGCGATCCAAAAAGCCAGATGCGTGTGTTCGGGCCCAGGTGCCGCCGCACGCGCTGCCGGATGGCCTCTGCTTGATCGGATGTCAGACGCATGGGGATAGCCGGCGGTGTGGGCAGTTGCGCCCGCTCACTCGTGGTGGTCGTAGGCCTGGAAGCCCGCCAGCTTGACTAGGCTGTCGCGCTTGGCGCTCTGGTAGTCGCTCTGCACCATCTCGCGCACCAGCTCGTCGAAGGTGGTGGTGGGGGTCCAGCCCAGCTTGGCCTTGGCCTTGCTCGGGTCGCCCAGCAGGGTTTCCACTTCGGTGGGGCGGTAGTAACGCGGATCGACCTTGACCACCAAGTCGCCCACCTTGCATTGCGCCAGCTTCACGCCATTCACCGGCGCCACCTTGGCCACCACGCCCACCTCGTCTGCGCCGGTGCCCTTGAACTCGATGGTGATGCCCAGTTCCAGCGCCGAGCGCTCGACAAACTGGCGCACGCTGTATTGCACGCCGGTGGCGATGACGAAGTCTTCGGGCGCGTCCTGCTGCAACATCAGCCACTGCATCTGCACATAGTCGCGCGCATGGCCCCAGTCGCGCAGCGCGCTCATATTGCCCAGGTAGA
>JANNZD010000056.1:0-19489 GCA_031410435.1 Betaproteobacteria bacterium
CAGGTAGAGGAGGAGCCGTCGGCAAGTTCTTGCCGGCGGCGGGGGACACGGAGCAGAACACGCCAGGCCAGCCTGGCGCTCACGCCGGGTTCGTCGAATGCCTGCTTCAAGGCCACCAAGCAAGGTCCGCAACGAGCCCAACGGCGACCTTCGCTGGACTGCACCCAAAAGAAGGCCATTTCCCGGGTCAGCGCACCACCAAGCGTGCCGTACCAGCCGGCTGGCCGGCCAAGGGCAAGCCGATCTGACCGATGGCCGCTGCCGCGCCAAAGCCGTGGCGCCGGAAGACTTCCAGCACGCTGGCCACGGCCGACGCATCGCAGGACACCAGCAGGCCGCCGCTGGTCTGCGGGTCAGTCAGCAGGGCCTGGTCTTCGGCAGCAAAGCCCGCCGGCACCGACACCTCGCCCCCGTAGCCCGCCCAGTTGCGGCCCGACGCCCCGGTGACGAAACCCTGGCCCGCCAGGCCGCGCACACCGGCCAGCAGCGGAACCGTGGGCCAGTCGATCTGCACTTGGCAGCCAGCGCCGCGCGCCAATTCGAGCGCATGGCCGGCCAGGCCGAAGCCGGTGACGTCGGTCAGCGCATGTACGCCGTCCAGCATCGACAAATCGGGGCCGGGGGTGTTGAGCTGGGTGGTCACCGCGATCATCTCGGCATAGCCGGCGTCGCCCAGTTCGCCTTTTTTCAGCGCCGCCGACATCACCCCCACGCCCAGCGGCTTGCCCAGCACCAGCACGTCACCGGGTTTGGCATCGGCATTGCGCTTGACCCGCTTGGGGTGGATCAGGCCCAGCGCCACCAGGCCGTAGATGGCCTCGACTGAATCAATGGTGTGGCCGCCGGCGATCGGGATGCCGGCCGCGCGGCAGATCGAGGCGCCGCCTTCGAGCACCCGGCCTATGGTCTGGGTGCTCAGCACATTGATCGGCATGCCCACCAGGGCCAGCGCCAGGATCGGCTTGCCGCCCATCGCATACACGTCGCTGATCGCATTGGTGGCGGCGATGCGGCCGAAGTCGAAGGGGTCGTCGACGATGGGCATGAAGAAATCGGTGGTGGCGATGATGGCCTGCTCGTCATTGAGCTGGTAGACCGCCGCATCGTCGGCGGTCTCGATGCCCACCAGCAGTTCCTTGGGGATGGGCATCGCCGCCGTGCCCTTGAGGATCTCGGACAGCACCCCTGGTGCGATCTTGCAGCCGCAGCCGCCGCCGTGCGAGAGCGAGGTCAGGCGGGGTTCTCCGGCGGGTGTGGCGTGGCGGTCAGGTGCGTTCATGGCGGGCCTTGGCGAGCGGTTGGGGTGGACGGGGACAGCAGCGGGGCCAGCAGGCCGCGCAGTGTCTGGCGTTCGTGGTCGGGGTGGAACAGCGGTGCGCGCCGGGCGCAGGCCGCTTGCAGGCTGGGCAGCATAGCCACATTGTCCCGCGCCTGCACCAGCAGCGCGGCCAAGGCCCCGGCATCGCCCCAGTCGAACACGCCCGGGTAGGCCTTGCCCAAAAGCCCCAGATTGCCGTCGATGCGCGAGGCCAGCACCGGGGTGCCCGAGGTCAGCGCTTCTATCACCACATGGGCGCCACCCTCCATCTGGCTGCAATGCACCAGCACATGGGCAGCCTGGATGCGGGCGCGGGTCCGGGCATGGGGCAGCGCACCCAGCCAGCGGTAGTTGCCTTGGTTGGCGGCCAGCGCGCGGGCCTCGTTGCCCAGGGACAGGTCCAGGTCGCCGCCGATGTGGTCGAGCAGGATGTCGGACCGACCGGCTAAAAGGCGCGCCGCCTCGAAGTAGGTGCGGGGCGATTTCTCCTCGCGCAGATGGCCCACCATCAAGGCCCGCAGGTGGCGCCCGGTCTTGGCCAGGCAGCGCATGTCGGGGCTGGATTGCAGGCAGACCAGCGTCTTGGCGCGTTGATCAAGCGGCAACCGGTCTGCGCCCAATTCATTGAGCACCACCAGCCGGTCGGCTCGCTTCAGCGAGTCCTGGGCCTGGGCATCGGTCAGGATGTCTCGGTACAGGTCGGTGCCGGTCAACACCAGCACCAATGGGCGGCTCGGGTGTGCTGCGCGCCAGGCCTGGACCGCCGGGGCCGACCGGCGCGCATGCAGCGCGATCATCAACTGCGCGTCGGCGCCGCGGTCCAGGGCGGCCGAATCAACATCGCTCAGCCGCACTCGATAATCGGCTGCCAGCATGCCCGCCCAGCGCCTTGCGGTCTGCCAGTTGCCGTTGTTGGCGGCCGCCAGCGCGGGGGTGACGATGACGATGTGGGGTCTGGTTTGCACGCCATAAGGGTAACTTGAATGAATCCTGCTGCCACCATCGGGATGGCCATCCGCAGCGCTGGGGCCGGCGCGCTGGCCCTGGCCCTGCAGGCCAGTCGGCAGGACACGCTGGCGGCCTTCGACCGGGCCTGGGCCGCCGCGCAAGGCCGGGTGCCGCAGCGCGGTGACCTGAACCCACCGCTGTGGGAGTTGGGCCACATCGGCTGGTTCCAGGCCTGGTGGCTGGCCCGCAACCCGCTGCGCGGCCAGGGCTGGGGCGCCGACCCCGATGTGGCGCGACCGCCCAGCAGCGGCGATGCGCTCTACGACTCCAGCCGGGTGCCGCACAACACCCGTTGGCACCTGCCCTTGCCCGATGCGGACAGCACGCGGCATGAACTGGCGGCCCAATTGGGCCAGACCCTGGCGCTGCTGGGCCAGGCGCCCGCCACCGACCACGGCCTGTATTTCTTCCGCCTGGCCCTGCTGCATGAGGACATGCACCACGAGGCCGCGCTCTACATGGCCCAGGCGCTGGGCTGGCCCATGCACGACGCGCGCTGGCAGCCACGCCCGCTGCCCGGGCCGGCGCCGACGCTGGCGCTGCCCGCCTCGACACTGATCTTGGGTGAGGCCGCACCGGGTTTCAGCTTCGACAATGAACTGGGCCCGCACCATGTCGAGCTGCCGGCCTTCGAAATCGATGCCCAGGTACGCCGCTGGACCGATGTGCTGCCCTTTGTCGAGGCCGGTGGCTACAGCGATGCTCAATGGTGGCCTGCCGCATCTGGGGACTGGCGACGGCAACATCTGCAGGACCATGGCCCGCAACCGCGTTATCTGCGCCCGCCCGCCGCCGGCCGCAGCGATTGGCAGGTGTGGCGCTGGGGCCGGTGGCAGGCCCTGGATGGCGCGCTGCCGGCCTGCCATTTGAACTGCTACGAGGCGGCCGCCTGGTGCGCCTGGGCTGGCCGCCGCCTGCCCAGCGAGGCTGAATGGCAGCTGGCCGCCAGCGCCCGGCCCGAAGCATTCGACTGGGGCGGGGTGTGGGAATGGACCGCCACTCCCTTTGGCGGCTGGCCGGGCTTTCAGGCCCATCCCTACCGCGACTACTCGGCACCTTGGTTTGGCAGCCGGCGGGTCTTGCGCGGGGCGTCCTGGCTGACCCAGCCGAGGCTGCACCACCCCAACTACCGCAACTACTTCACCCCTGAACGCAATGACATCCCGGCCGGCCTGCGCAGCTGTACGGCCTGACGATCAAGCCGCCCGCGCCAGCATCACCGCAAACCAGCCCCGGGCGTCGGTCCAGGTCTGTACGCTGGCAAAGCCGGCCTCGCGCAGCAGCGCGGCAAAGTCGTCGGCGCGCCACTTGTAGGAATTCTCGGTGTGCAGGCGCTCGCCCTCGGCAAAGCTGCGTTGCCCGCCGGGCCAGCGCACGGTCAGTGCCTGGCGCGCGGCCAAGTGCATTTCGATCCGCGAATCCTCGGCATTGAACAGGGCCAGGTGGCGCCAGTCGCGCAGCTGAAAATCACTGCCCAGCAGCCGGTTCAGGTGCTTGAGCAGATTCAGGTTGAAGGCGGCGGTCACGCCCAGCGCATCGTCATAGGCTGGTTCCAGCAGGGCGGCGGGCTTGACCAGATCCACACCGATCAGCAAGGCGCCGCCGGCTGACAGCTCGCGCGCCTGGCGCAGCAGGGCCAGGGCTTGGGCCGGCATGAAGTTGCCGATGCTCGACCCCGGGTAAAACACCAGCGACGGGCCGCTGACCAGGCCGTCGGGCAAGGCCAGCCGGGCCGAGAAATCCAGCCCCACGCCCACCATCTCGATGGCCGGGTGCTGGCGTTGCAGCTGGTCCAGAGATTGGCGCAGGTAGTCCATCGAGATGTCGAGGGCCAGGTAGCGCCGCGGTGCCAGTGGCGCGAACCAACGCGCTGCCTTGGCACTGTTGCCGGCGCCCAGGTCGATCAACGCGGTCGGCCTGCCACCTGCAAAACTTTCGCGCAAGGCCTGGGTGATGCGGCCGTCGGCATCGGCCAGGATGCTGGCCTCGGTGCGGGTGGGGTAGTACTCCTCCAGCTCGGTGATGGCGTCGAACAGGCGCGAGCCCAGCGCGTCGTACAGGAACTTGGGCGAGACCTCGGCGGCGGCTTGCAGCAGCCCTTCGCGGGCCTCGGCCGCCAGCCTGGCGTCGTCGCTGCGGTGCAACTGGAGAAACTGCGGGCTGGGCATCGCGGGGATCGGGCCAGTGGAGACCGCCGCAATGTAGCAGCCCGCTCCGGCGGGCGGTGCAGCGTGGTCGCAAGGGCCATGGCGCTCGGGATGCCGACGCCTTGCGCGGGGATCGGTTCAAATACGTGGTTGGTGGTCTCCCGAGGCTGCCGTCAGTCCCACTTTTATCTGGAGCAAGTCCGATGCCCATCACCTTGTCCCGCCGCCTGGCGCTTCGTCTGGCGACCACCGCTGTGGCCCTGTCTCTGACCGGTGCGCCCTGGCTGGCCCAGGCCCAGACCGTCTTCCGCATCACCGCCATCCCGGATGAGTCACCCACCGAGTTGGCGCGCAAGGCCGCGCCTCTGGTCAAGTACCTTGAATCCCGGCTGGGCATGAAGGTCGAGTTCACCCCGGTCACCGACTACGCCGCGGCGGTGGAGACCCTGGTCAACCGCAAGGTCGATCTGGCCTGGTTCGGTGGCTTCACCTTTGTGCAGGCCCACGTGCGCTCAGGCGGCAAGGTGATCCCGCTGGTGCAGCGCGAGGAGGACGAGCGTTTCAAGTCGGTGTTCATCACCAGCGACCCGGCCATCACCAAGCTGACCGATCTGAAGGGCAAGGATTTGAGCTTCGGCTCGCAAAGCTCCACCTCGGGCCACCTGATGCCGCGCAGCTTCTTGCTGCAGGTTGGCCTGAACCCGGACAAGGACTTCAAACGGGTGGCCTACAGCGGCGCGCATGACGCCACCATCGCCGCCGTCGCATCGGGCAAGGTGCAGGTCGGTGCGCTCAACATCTCGGTCTGGGACAAGTTCGTTGCCGACAAGAAGGTCGACACCGACAAGGTCAAGGTCTTCTTCACCACCCCGGCCTACTTCGACTACAACTGGACGGTGCATGCCGACATGCCCGCCCCGCTGCGCGAAAGGCTCAGCAAGGCCTTTCTGGATTTGAGCCGCGACAGCGCCGAAGGCAAGGAAATCCTGGACCTGCAGCGCGCCACCCGCTTCGTGCCGACCAAGGCTGACAACTACAAGGGTATCGAAGCCGCTGCCCGCAGCGCCGAACTGCTTTGACCCGCGCCAGCCCGGGCCACCATCTTGAAGCTTGAGCTTGCCGACGTGACTGCCCGCCACCCCGCGGCCCGGCAGGCTGCGGGCCCGGCCTTGCGTGCCATCGGCCTGCAGGTGGCTGCCGGCGAACAAGTGGCGGTGATCGGCCCTTCGGGTGCGGGCAAGACCACCTTGCTGCAGGTGATGGCCTGCAGCCTGCGCCCGCCCCAGGGCCGCCTGGCGCTGGACGGCGTCGACCCCTGGAGCCTGCCGCGCCAGGGCCTGCAGCGCCTGCGGGGCCGGCTGTTCATGGCGCCGCAGACCCCGCCGCTGCCGCCGCGCCAGCGGGTGGTCACGGCGGTACTGGCCGGAGCTCTGCCGGCGATGGGCTTGTGGGCCAGCCTGTGCTCGCTGGCCCACCCGACCGACATCGCCGGCGCCTTTGACGCCCTGGGCCATTTCGATCTGGGCGACAAGCTGTTCGACCGGGTTGACCGGCTGTCGGGCGGCGAGCGGCAACGCGTGGGCCTGGCCCGCGCGCTGATGGCGCCGGCCACGCTGTGGCTGATCGACGAGCCCTTGTCGGCGCTCGACCCGACCCGCGCCTTGCAGGCCACCACCGCGCTGGTGGACGCGGCGCGTGCCCGCCAGGCCACGCTGGTGGCCACCCTGCACCAGGTGGACATGGCGCTGGCGCATTTTCCGCGCATCGTCGGCCTGCGCGACGGCGTGCTGGCCTTTGATCTGCCCACCGCGCAGGTCACGCCAGACCGGCTGGCCCGGCTCTACGCCCAGCACGAGGACGAGTTGCACGGCGGCCCGGCCCCAGTGGCCGATCTGCCCCTGCCGGACATGCCCCTGCCGGTGGCCATGCCGTGCCGCTGAGCGCCGGCGCCCGAGGCCTGGGTGGCCCAACCCGGCGCAGCGCGCCGGCGCGCGACCCGGCCTGGCCCGGCCGGCTGGGTGCCAGCGCGGTAGCGCTGCTGTTGCTGTGGCCGCTGATGCAGGCCACCGAGTTCCACCCCTGGCAGCTGCTGGCGCCCGACAGCCTGGCCTCGAGCGGCAAGTTCATCGCTAGCTTCTTTCCGCCGGCGCTGGGGCTGGATTTTCTCGCGCTGGTGGCGCGCGAGACCTGGCGCACCGTGGCCATGGCCACCGCCGGCATCACGCTGGCGCTGCTGCTGGCGCTGCCGCTGACGCTGCTGACGACCCGTTCGCTGTCTATCTCGGCCCTGTCAGGCGACATGGCGCGCGGGCCCTTCTGGCTGCGCCAGGCGCTGAAATGGCTGCTGATCGTGCTGCGCAGCATCCCCGAACTGGTCTGGGCGCTGGTTTTCGTCCGGGTGGTGGGCCTGGGGCCGACCGCGGGTGTGCTGGCGATCGTGCTCACCTATGGCGGCATGCTGGGCAAGGTCTACGGCGAGATCCTGGAAAGCGGCGAGGCGGGGCCCACCGACACCTTGCTGCGCAACGGCAGTGGCCGACTGCAGGCCTTTGCCTACGGCCTGCTGCCGCAGAACGCCGCTGAGCTGGCGTCCTACACCGTCTACCGCTGGGAATGCGCGGTGCGCTCGTCGGTGGTGCTGGGTTTTGTCGGCGCCGGCGGCCTGGGCCAGCAGCTCGACAGCGCGATGAAGATGTTCAACGGCGGCGAGGTGGTGACGATGCTGGCCGTCTTCGTGCTGCTGGTGGCCGCTGCCGATGCGGTCAGCGCCTGGTTGCGGGGGCGCCTCGGATGAGCAGCCTGCCTTTGCGCCTGCCGCCGTCCGCGCCACGCCAAGGCCGGCTGGGGGCCAGGCTGTTCTTCGGGGCCTTGCTGGCCCTGGTGGTCGCCAGCTTCTGGACCCTCGATCTGCAATGGGCGCAGTTCCTGTCGCGCGATGCGCTGCGCAGCATGGGCCGCTTCATCGGCGAGTTCTTTCCGCCCGACCTCGGCCCGGCCTTTGTGCGCAAGGTGCTGTTCGGCACGCTGGAGACGCTGGCGATGTCGGTGCTGGGCACCGTGCTGGCGGCGCTGGCCGGCCTGTTGCTGGCCGGCCCGGCCAGCCGCCGGCGCGACGGGCTGGACCCGGCCCAAGGTCAGCGCGAAGGCCCGGCCCGCTGGCTGCGCGCCGGGGTACGGGCCTTGTTCAACCTGCTTCGGGCCATCCCCGAACTGGTCTGGGCTGCGCTCTTGCTGGTCTCGGCCGGGCTGGGGCCCTTGGCCGGCACCTTGGCGCTGGCGCTGCACACCACCGGCGTGCTGGGCCGGCTGTTTGCCGAGAGCCTGGAGAACGCACCGCCCGGCCCGGCCATGGCGCTGCGCACCCAGGGCGCCAGCGGGCTGCGGGTGCTGCTCTATGCCACGCTGCCGCAGGTGCTGCCGCAGTTGCTGAGCTACACGCTCTACCGCTGGGAAAACAACATCCGCGCCGCTGCGGTACTGGGCGTGGTGGGCGCGGGCGGCCTGGGCCAGTTGCTGGCCTTCCACCTGGGCCTGTTCCACATGGGCAAGACCGCCACCATCCTGATGGCGATGCTGGGGCTGGTGGCCGTGGTGGATGGCCTCAGCCACCTCAGCCGGCGCTGGCTCACCCGCTGAGGCCGCGACGCCGGCCTCAGCGGGTGTTGACAAAATGAATGCCACCCGCGTGAGGCCCCAAATCGGGCCAAATCTAGGCGCAAAGCACAGACGGGCTGCAGGCCCGGCGAGCATTTGCAACGACGAGTTGGCCCATTTTGAGGCCTCACCCTTCGGGCCGGGCGGCCTAGGGCACTGGGGGGCGTTGCGCCGCTTGCCCGGGCCGCCAGCCCGGGCCGCACGCCGCGCCTACCCCAGTGCCCTTGGCCACTCCGGCGCGGGTGCGATTCATTTCGTCAACACCCTCTCAGCGCGCCGGCCAGCCCTGGCCCTGGCGCAGCGCCTGGCGCAGCGCATCGCCATGCTCATCCAGGCCGGGCGGCGGCTGCTCGGCCATGGCGCGCTGGCCGTCAAAGCGCATCGGATTGGGCACCATCGGCATCAGCCGGTCGGCGCCCACGTCCAGCCCGGCTTGCATGCCGCGTGCCACCACCTGGTGGTGAGCGAACACGCCGGGCAGGTTGAGGATGGGCGCGCAGGGCACCGCATGCGGCTCCAGCAGGTCGATCCAGCCCTGGGTGCTGCGCTCAAGCAGCCAGGTCTGCATCAGTGGGATCAGGCTGTCGCGGTGGGCCAGCCGGGCGGTGTTGCTGGCGAAGCGCGGATCTTGTGCCACTACCGGGTGGCCGGCCAGCTCGCAGAAACGGCTGAACTGGCCGTCATTGCCGATGGCGATCACGCAATGCCCGTCCTGGGTGCTGAACACCTGGTAGGGCACCACGTTGAGGTGGGCATTGCCCATGCGCAGCGGCACGATGCCGCCCACCAGGTGGTTGCTGGCCTGGTTGGCCATCATGGCCACCTGCACGTCCAGCAGCGCGGCGTCGATGTGCCGGCCGCGGCCGGTGCGTCCGCGTTCGATCAGCGCCGCCAGGATGGCGGTGGTGGCATAGACCCCGGTGAACAGGTCGGCCACCGCCACGCCCACCTTCTGCGGTTGGCTGCCGGGCGTGCCGTCTTTCTCGCCGGTCACGCTCATCAGGCCGCCGGTGGCCTGGATCGCGAAGTCATAGCCGGCCGCCTGGGCCATCGGCCCGGTCTGGCCATAGCCGGTGATCGAGCAGTCCACCAGCCGCGGGTTCAGCGCCGCCAGCGAGGCGTAGTCCAGCCCGTACTTGGCCAATTGGCCGACCTTGTAGTTCTCCAGCACCACATCGGCCTGGGCCGCCAGCTGGCGCACCAGAGCCTCGCCCTCGGGCGTGGCGATGTCGATGGCGATCGAGCGCTTGCCGCGGTTGGCGCTCAGGTAGTAGGCCGACATCCGGTCCTCCGCCGGGCCCCACCAGGGCGGGCCCCAAGTGCGGGTGTCGTCACCGGCGCCCGGGCGTTCGACCTTGATCACGTCAGCGCCGTAGTCGGCCAGGATCTGGCCCGACCAAGGGCCGGCCAGCACCCGCGACAGGTCCAGCACCCGGGTGCCTTGCAGCAGTTGGAGTTCGCTCATCGTGCCGGTCAGAAAAAAGCCTGGATGCCGGTGATGGCCCGGCCGAGGATCAGCGCATGGATGTCATGCGTGCCCTCGTAGGTGTTGACCACCTCCAGGTTGACCAGGTGGCGGGCCACGCCGTATTCGTCGCTGATGCCATTGCCGCCCATCATGTCGCGCGCCAGGCGGGCGATGTCGAGTGCCTTTCCGCAAGAGTTCCGCTTGAGGATGCTGGTGACCTCGACCGACGCGGTGCCGGCGTCCTTCATGCGGCCCAGCTGCAGGCAGCCCTGCAGGCCAAGCGAGATCTCGGTCAGCATGTCGGCCAGCTTCTTCTGGATCAGCTGATTGGCCGCCAGGGGCCGGCCGAACTGCTGGCGGTCCAGCACATATTGCCGGGCCCGCTGGAAGCAATCCTCGGCCGCGCCCAGCGCGCCCCAGGCGATACCGTAGCGGGCGCTGTTCAGGCAGGTGAAGGGGCCCTTGAGGCCGCGCACGTCGGGGAAGGCGTTCTCCTCGGGGCAAAACACCCCGTCCATCACGATCTCGCCGGTGATGCTGGCGCGCAGGCCCACCTTGCTGTGGATGGCCGGGGCGCTCAGGCCCTTGGCGCCCTTGTCCAGGATGAAGCCGCGGATCGCGCCTTCGTCGTCCTTGGCCCAGACCACGAACACATCGGCGATCGGGCTGTTGCTGATCCACATCTTGGCGCCGCTCAAGCTGTAGCCGCCGGCCACCTTGCGGGCGCGGGTGACCATGCTGCCAGGGTCTGAGCCGTGGTTGGGCTCGGTCAGGCCGAAGCAGCCCACCCATTCACCGGTGGCCAGCCGGGGCAGGTATTTCTGCTTCTGGCCCTCGGTGCCGAACTCGTTGATCGGCACCATCACCAGCGACGACTGCACGCTCATCATCGAGCGGTAGCCCGAATCCACCCGCTCGACCTCGCGTGCAACCAGGCCATAGCAGACATAGTTCAGGCCGGCACCGCCATAGGCCTCGGGGATGGTGCTGCCCAGCAGGCCCAGCTCGCCCATTTCGTTGAAGATGGCGCGGTCGGTCGTTTCGTGGCGAAAGGCCTCGACCACCCGGGGCGCCAGGCGGTCCTGGCAATAGGCATGGGCGGCGTCGCGCACCGCGCGCTCGTCGTCGGTGAGCTGGGCGTCCAGCTGCAAGGGGTCATCCCAGGAGAATTTGGCGGCAGAAGCCATGGCGCTTTCCTCTGTGTCATCAGGCGGGCCTGCACGATAGCAAGTTCGCGCCACCTCTGGCTGCCACTTGCCGGACAAGGCCTTGCTGGGTGCACCGGCGCAGCCTGCCGGCCCCGGAGGGTCGACTTAGAATCGCTGGCCTTGCGCACCCCTGCTGCCCGCCCCGGGCCTGGCCTGTCGCGCCGCCAATTCACCGCCCAACCCGAGCAGCCGCCCCGCCCCCATGAAAGCCGCCGAGATCCGCTCCACCTTCCTGAAGTACTTCGAGGCCAAGGGGCACACCATCGTGGCTTCGTCGCCGGTGATTCCGGGAGACGACCCGACGCTGCTGTTCACCAATGCTGGCATGAACCAGTTCAAGGACGTGTTTCTGGGCTTGGCCAAGCGGCCCTACAGCCGTGCCACCAGCAGCCAGAAATGCATCCGCGCTGGCGGCAAGCACAACGACCTGGACAACGTCGGCTACACCGCGCGCCACCACACCTTCTTCGAGATGCTGGGCAACTTCAGCTTTGGCGATTACTTCAAGAAGGACGCGATTGCCTATGCCTGGGAGCTGTTGACGGTGCACTTCAAGCTGCCCGCCGACAAGCTCTGGGTCACGGTCTATGCCGACGACGACGAGGCCTACGACCTGTGGCACAAGGCCATCGGCGTGCCGGCCGAGCGCATCGTGCGCATCGGCGATAACAAGGGTGGGCGTTACGCCAGCGACAACTTCTGGATGATGGGCGACACCGGCCCCTGTGGCCCCTGCACCGAGATCTTCTACGACCATGGCCCGGAGATTCCCGGCGGCCCGCCGGGGTCGCCCGAGGAGGACGGCGACCGCTACATCGAGATCTGGAACAACGTCTTCATGCAGTTCAACCGCACCGAAGACGGCGTGATGCACCCGCTGCCCAAGCCCAGCGTCGACACCGGCATGGGCCTGGAGCGCCTGGCCGCGGTGCTGCAGCATGTGCACAGCAACTATGAGATCGACCTGTTCATCCAGTTGCTGGCGGCGGCCAAGGCGGCGGTGGACGCGGCCGGCGGCGGCGACTGCGACGCCGCCTCGCCGTCGCTCAAGGTCATCGCCGACCACATCCGCGCCTGCGCCTTCACCGTCACCGACGGCGTGATCCCCGGCAACGAGGGCCGCGGCTATGTGCTGCGCCGCATCGCCCGCCGGGCCATCCGGCATGGCTACAAGCTGGGCGCGCGCAAGCCCTTCTTCCACCGCCTGGTGGCCGCACTCGATGCCGAAATGGGCGAGGCCTACCCCGAGCTGCGCCGCGCTGCCGGCCGTGTCACCGAGGTGCTCAAGGCCGAGGAGGAGCGCTTCTTCCAGACCATCCACCACGGCATGGAGATCCTGGAGACGGCGCTGGCAGGCGGTACGCGTGTGATCGACGGCGACACCGCCTTCAAGCTGCACGACACCTTCGGCTTCCCTGTCGACCTGACCGGCGACGTCTGCCGCGAGCGTGGCGTCACGGTCGACGTGGCCGGCTTCAATGTGGCGATGAACCGCCAGCGCGAGCAGGCCCGCGCGTCGGCCAAGTTCAAGATGGCTGCCGGCCTGAGCTACAGCGGCACGCCCACCACCTTCCACGGCTACGAGCACCTGCAGTGCGAGACCTCCAAGGTCACCGCGCTGTATGTGGACGGCGTGTCGGTGGCCACGGTCAAGGCCGGTGACGACTGCGTGGTGGTGCTCGACCACACGCCCTTCTATGCCGAGAGCGGCGGCCAGGTGGGCGACACCGGCGAGTTGCGCACCCCGGTGGCCCGGGTGCTGGTGGAGGACACCACCAAGATCCAGTCCGATGTGTTCGGCCACCAGGGCCGGGTGGTGGAGGGCACGCTGGCGGTGGGCGACAGCCTGGCCGCCAAGGTCGATGCCGAGCAGCGCGCCCGCACCGTGCGCAACCACAGCGCCACCCACCTGATGCACAAGGCCCTGCGCGAGGTGCTGGGCGGCCATGTGCAGCAAAAGGGTTCGCTGGTCAACGCCGAGCGCACCCGCTTCGACTTCGCCCACAACGCGCCGCTGAGCGACGCGCAGATCCGCCGGGTCGAGGCGCTGGTCAATGCCGAGGTGCTGGCCAACAGCGGCGCCCAGTCCCAGGTAATGGCGCTGGACGATGCCCAGAAGAGCGGCGCGATGATGCTGTTCGGCGAGAAGTACGGCGAGACGGTGCGGGTGCTGTCCATCGGCAGCAGCAAGGAGCTGTGCGGCGGCACCCATGTGCAGCGCACCGGCGACATCGGCCTGTTCAAGATCGTCGCCGAGAGCGGCGTGGCCGCCGGGGTGCGGCGGGTCGAGGCGCTGACCGGCGACAACGCGCTGGCCTACCTGCAATCGCTGGAGGGCACGGTGGGCACGTTGTCGGGCGCGCTCAAGGCCACGCCGGCCGAGTTGCCGGGCCGGCTGGGCATGGTGCTCGACCAAGTGCGCGCCCTGGAGAAGGAAATCAATGCGCTCAAGGGCAAGCTGGCCAACGCCCAGGGCGACGAGTTGATGGCCCAGGCGGTGGACGTGGCCGGCATCAAGGTGCTGGCAGCGATGCTCAACGGCGCCGATGCCAAGACCCTGCGCGAGACCCTGGACAAGCTCAAGGACAAGCTCAAGACTGCGGCCATCGTGCTGGCGGTGGTCGAGGGCGGCAAGGTGCAACTGGCGGCCGGCGTCACCGCCGACTTGCTGGGCCGCGCCGGCAGCCGGCTCAAGGCTGGCGAGCTGGTCAACTTCGTGGCCCAGCAGGTGGGTGGCAAGGGCGGTGGCAAGCCTGACATGGCGATGGCCGGTGGCAGCGACCCGGCCGGTCTGGCCAAAGCCCTGGCCGGGGTGGCGGCCTGGGTCGCCGAGCGCGCCTGAGCGGCCCGGCCCGGTGCGCCGGGCCGGCCTCAGCCCTTGAGCGCGCTGCGGATCAGTTCTGCCACCAGGCCATTGATGCCGCCGTCATGGGCGCCAGCGCGCTCGCGCAGCTGTGCGGTCAGTTCAGCCGGCAGTTTGCAGGCAAAGGGCACCAGGCCGGCGGCGGCGTCGAGCTTGCGCTGCTCCTTGCGGTCCAGCGGCGCGGCGGCGGCGGTGCCAAAACGGCCCGGTGTGGCCGAGCGGGCACGTTGCCCTTCGATCTTGCTTTCCAGTTGGCGGACGAGGTCGGTCTTCTTCATGCTCATGTCAGGCTCTTGTTCGAGGGCAGGGCTGGGTATTGTCCGCCACCCGGGCCGGCGCACCGGCAGATGCACCTGGCATTGACGCCGCGGCGCCCCCGGCAGCAAGATCGGGCCGACCATCGCCTTGCGGGCCCGGCCCGCTCCAGCCCGCCATGACCAGCCTGCCCCCGCCCCAGATCCGCCGCGCCCAACCCGGTGACGCGGCTGCCTTCTGCCGCATCATGGGCCACCCCCAGGTGCAGGCCAACCTGATGCAGCTGCCCTATCCCGGGCTGGCCCAGTGGCAGGCCCGCCTGACCGACGCTGCCGCGCCCGACAAGGTCGACCTGCTGCTGGTGGCAGAGCGCCCCGACGACCATGGGGAGCTGCAGGTGGTGGCCAATGCCGGCCTGCATCCGGCCGGGCCGGCGCTGCGCCGGCGCCATGCGATGGTGTTGGGCATCGCGGTCGCGCCCGAGGCCCAGGGCCAGGGTGTGGGCCATGCGCTGATGCAGGCCCTGTGTGATTGGTCGGACCACTGGGGCCAGGTGCTGCGCCTGGAGCTGACGGTGTTTGTCGACAACACCCGGGCGATCGCGCTCTATCAGCGCCACGGCTTCCGCACCGAAGGCCGCCATGTTGGCTATGCGCTGCGCGACGGCGCCTATGTCGACGTGCTCAGCATGGCCCGCCTGCACCCCGCGCCACCCACCTGGCAGCCCGCGTCGGCTGGCTGATCGGCGCGGCCGGCAAGCCGGTGACAATGCCGGCCTTGCCCGCCAGTCCCCAGGAGCCCCGCATGAGCCGCCCGCCCCGCAACAGCAGCGAAGCCGAGATCGAAGCCCTGGAGACCCTGTGCGAACGGTTGGCGGGTTTTGGCGCCGATGTCTCGCTGGAATGGGTGGATGGCTACATTACCGCCTTGCTGGCTGGCCGACGCGCCATCCCGCCCAGCGAGTGGCTGCCGGCTATGTTTGGCGAGACCTTCGGGCGCGCCTTCGCCGATCCCGATGACGTGGCGCAAGCCATGGCTGCGCTGATGGGCCGTTGGAACGTGCTGGCCGACCAACTGGACGTGGAGGCCCTGCTCGACGATCCGGAGGGCGTGCGCCTGGCGCCGCTGATGATCACCTATGACGACGCGGCGCGAGCCGAGGTGGTGGAGGCCGGCCACATGACGGCCGAGGAAGCCGCCGACCTGCTCAACACCGGCGCGCTCTGGGCCGAGGGCTTCATGGCGGCGGTGGAAGCCTTTGCCGATGACTGGCCCGAGCCCGATCTGGAAACCGATGACGGCCGCTGGTTCGATGATTGTCTGTCCCGGGTGATCGGCCTGATGCTGCCGGCGTCCGAGCTGGTCGAGCACCTGGCCACCCATTACCCGGGCGAGTCGCTTGAGCGCGAGCAACTGGTGGACGAGGCCTGCTTCGCGGTGCAGGATTTGCGCCTGTACTGGCTGGACCATGCGGCCAAGGCCGCCACCCGCCGGGTCGGCCCCAAGCCCGGCCGCAACGACCCCTGCCCCTGCGGCAGTGGCAAGAAATACAAGAAATGCCATGGCGCCAGCGCCAACGATTGAATGACAAGGCGGTGCGCTACATTGCCCGCCATGTCGATCCCCGTCCCCCACTCGCCGCTGCCGCTCGGTGGCCGGCATATCGTGCTCGGCCTGTCCGGCGGCATCGCTTGCTACAAATCTGCCGAACTGGTGCGCGAGCTGGTGCGCGCCGGCGCGTCGGTGCAGGTGGTGATGACCGAGGCTGCAGCCGCATTCATCACCCCGGTGACGATGCAGGCGCTGTCGGGCCAGCCGGTGCTCAGCAGCCAATGGGACGCGCGCGAGCCCAACAACATGGCCCACATCAATCTCAGCCGCGAGGCCGATGCCATCCTGGTGGCACCGGCGTCGGCCGATTTCATCGCCAAGATCGCACAGGGCAGGGCGGACGAACTGCTGTCGCTGCTGTGCCTGGCGCGGCCGGTCGGCCGTTGCCCCTTGCTGCTGGCGCCGGCGATGAACCGCGAGATGTGGGACCACCCGGCCACCCGGCGCAATCTGGCCCAGGCCGCGGCCGACGGCGCCAGCGTCTTCGGCCCGGGCCATGGCGACCAGGCCTGTGGTGAAACCGGCGACGGCCGCATGCTCGAGGCGGTCGAACTGCGCGATGAACTGGTTGCCTTCTTCCAGCCCAAGCACCTGGCAGGCCAACATGTGCTGATCACCGCGGGGCCCACCTTCGAGGCCATCGACCCGGTGCGCGGCATCACCAATCTGTCATCGGGCAAGATGGGTTTTGCGCTCGCCCGGGCCGCGCAGGAGGCCGGCGCCCAGGTCACCCTGGTGGCCGGGCCGGTGCACCAGCCCACGCCGCGCCATGTGCGCCGCATCGATGTGCGCAGCGCGCAGCAGATGTTCGACGCGGTGCTGGCCCAGGTGGCGCAGCACCAGGTCTTCATCGCCACCGCCGCCGTGGCCGACTGGCGGCCCGCCACGCCGGCCGTGCACAAGATCAAGAAAGACGGGACGGGCCGGGTGCCCGGCTTCGAGATGACCGAGAACCCCGACATCCTGGCCACCGTGGCGGCCTTGCCGGCGCCGCCGTTCTGCGTGGGTTTCGCCGCCGAGAGCCAGGACGTGGCCCGCCATGCACGCGACAAGCTGGTGCGCAAGCGGGTGGCGCTGGTGGTGGGCAATCTGGGCCCGGCCACCTTTGGCCGGGACGACAACACCCTGGTGCTGGTGGACGCCCAGGGCGACCGGGCCCTGCCTACCGCCGACAAGCTCAGCCTGGCGCGCGAACTGGTGCGCGACATCGCCCAGCGGCTGGCGGCCCGCGCATGACCATCATCGATCTCCAGCTGCTGGACGCGCGCATGGCTGCGCACCTGCCGGCCTATGCGACACCCGGCAGCGCCGGCCTGGACCTGCGGGCCTGCATCGAGGGTGATCTGGTCGTCGAACCCGGCCAGACCGTGTTGATCCCCACCGGTCTGGCACTGCACCTGGCCGACCCCGGTCTGGCGGCGATGATCCTGCCGCGCTCGGGTCTGGGCCACAAGCACGGCATCGTGCTGGGCAACCTGGTCGGCCTGATCGACAGCGACTACCAGGGGCCCCTGATGGTGAGCTGCTGGAACCGCAGTCAATCCCCTTTCACGGTCACCCCGATGGAGCGGATCGCCCAGATGGTGATTGTTCCGGTGGTGCAGGTGGATTTCCGGGTCGTCAGCGCGTTCGGCAGCAGCCAGCGCGGCACGGGCGGCTTCGGGTCCACCGGGCAGCGCTGAAGGCCCTGCTGCGGCGCGCGCGCGCTGCCCGGCGCCGGGGTCAGTGCACCTGCCGGCTGGCGGGCAGTGCCGACAGCACGCTCACCTCGCTGGTGGCCACGGTGCCTGCGGCCACCTCGTCGGCGCTGGCCTCGCGCACTGCGCACACCGTCACCGCCAGTTGCAGGCCGATACCGGCCAGCGGGTGGTTGCCGTCCAGCACCACATGCGAGGGGTAGATTTCGGTGATGGTGTAGACCGTGTCCGCCGGCATGCCCTGGGTGGCCGCGCCGGCGGGCAGGCCGTCGAATTGCATGCCCACCTCGATAGGCCCCGGGAACAGGCCACGGTCTTCAAAGCACACCAGTGCGGCCTGGTACTCGCCAAAGCCCTGCTCGGGCTCCAGCCGCAAATCCAGCTCGAAGCCGGCTTGCTGGCCCGCCAGGGCTTCCTCGAGCTTGGGCAGCAGGTCATCCCCGCCATAGAAGAATTCAAGGGGCTCGGTCAAGTCGTCAATGGCCTGGCCCTGGGCATCGGCCAGGTGCCAAGTCAGGCTGACGACGCAAGGTGCGTGTATCAACATCGCCGGATGATCGCATAGGGCCGGCGGCCGGCGCCGTGAAGGCGCGCGCCACAATCCGGTGCATGGACATCCACCAGCCCACGCCCTTGCTAGGCGGCCTCACGCCCGCGGTCTTCATGCGCCGCCATTGGCAAAGGCAGCCCTTGTTGATCCGCCAGGCCTGGCCGGGTGTCCAGCCGCCGATCAGCCGGCCTGGCTTGTTCGCCTTGGCGGCCTCGGACGCGGTCGAGTCGCGTCTGCTCAGCCGTTTTGGCGGCCGTTGGCAGCTGCGCGCCGGTCCGCTGTCGCGCCGCGCGTTGCCGCCCTTGAGCAGGCCCGACTGGACCCTGTTGGTGCAGGGCCTGGATCTGCATGCGCAGCCGGCGCATGCCATGCTGCAGCGTTTCCGCTTCGTGCCCGAAGCCCGGCTGGACGACCTGATGATCTCGTATGCCAGCGACGGCGGCGGCGTCGGCCCGCACCTCGACTCCTACGATGTCTTCTTGTTGCAGGTGCATGGACGGCGGCGTTGGCGCATCGGCCCGGTCGCGGACCGCAGCCTGTTGCCTGACCTGCCGGTGCGAATCCTGGCGCAGTTTCAACCCACCCAGGAATGGCTGCTCGAGCCCGGCGACATGCTCTACCTGCCGCCCCAGTGGGGCCATGACGGGGTGGCGCAGGGTGAGTGCATGACCTGCTCGATCGGCTTCCGCGCGCCCGCCCAGGGGCCGCTGGCCCAGGAGTTGCTGCACCAGCTGGCCGACAACCTGGAACCGGACGCCTCCGGTGGCAGGCTCTACCGCGATGCCCGCCAGGGCGCGACCGACCGGCCCGGGCAGATGCCGCCCGGCTTGGGTGCCTTTGCCCGGCGCGCCCTGCGCAAGGCCCTGCAGGACCCGCTCGCGCTCGATCATGCGCTGGGCATCCTGATGACCGAGCCCAAACCCCGGGTCTGGTTCGAAGCCGGTGCGGGTGCGGTTGCGGCCCAGGGCGTGCAGCTCGACCGGCGCAGCCGCATGCTCTATGACGCGCAGCATGTCTTCATCAATGGCGAGGCCTTCCGGGCCGGCGGCCGTGACGCCTGCCTGATGCAGCAGCTGGCCGACCAGCGCCGGCTGGGCGCATCGGACCTGGCCCGCTTGAGCGCGCCGGCGCGCGCATTGGTGGCGCAATGGCTGGACGCGGGCTGGCTCTGCGCCGACCTGCCCGCGCCCTGAGGCCCGCGTCATGGCCGACCCCATGAGCAGCGCCGCGCCCAGCCTGGACGAGGGCCCCTGGCAAGGTGCGGCAGCCTGCCGGGCAGCGCTGGGCCGATGGCTGTGTGGCCTGGCCGCCGAAACCGGGCCTGGCCTGGCAGGGCGGCCAGGTGCGCCGATCAAACAGGCGGTCTGCGTCGACCGGCATTTTGGCGATTGGCCGTTGGAGGACGCCGAGGTGCTTTCGGCCCTGGCCGCCTGGTTGCGCCGGCCCGGCCGGCGCCTGCCATTGATCGCGCTGGATTACCCGGTCACTGCCCTGCGTCTGCCTCGCTTCACGCGCTGGCGGCGCGACTTTGCGCATGGCATCGATGCCTGGCAGCCGGTGGAGCCGGTATTGCCGGCCGGGCTGCGCGGCTGCGCGGCGGGCCCGCTGGCCTTGCAGTGGCTGGACCGGCCCGACCTGCATCTGCGTCGCCTCGACGACCCGCAGGCCCTGGCTGAGTTGCGCCATCAAACTGCAGACTTTTTGCAACGC
>JANNZD010000057.1:0-2759 GCA_031410435.1 Betaproteobacteria bacterium
ATTTCTGCAGAATGTGCAGAGCCCGCGAATCTACGCTGTGCGCAGGCCCATGTCAGTGCGCTGGGCGCGAATCTGCTGCGCCCTCACAACACTCTGTGCGTCCAGCAAGCCGAAGCGCCAAGAAATTGCAGCACGAAGCGCACTCGGCGGCGTCGGGCGCTGTCCGATCGACGCCCCAAGCCCGACAGGCTCCTAGACCGGATCGAACCGGATCGCGGCCAGCGCCACCACATTGCCGCCGCGCCGCTGGGCCTCGGCCAGCGCAGCGGTGCAGGCCGCCAGCAGCGCGTCCGCACTCTGAGCGGTATGCGGAAAGCTGGCCACGCCCATGGCCACACTGAAATTGAGCTCCTGGCCGTCCAGCATCACGATCTGGGTGGCGCATTGGCGGCGCAGGCCTTCCATGCGCGAATGCGCTGTGGCCAGGCCGACACCCGACAACAGGACCGCGAAACGGTCATCATCCAGCCGGCACGAGGCGTCCATGGCCCGGGTATTGCCGCGCAAGAGGCGGCCCATGGCCTCGCAGATACGTTCATGGGCGCGTGCGCCCAGGGCCTTGATCTGGGGCGGGTAGGCGTCCAGCGCCATGTAGACCAAGGCAAACTCGCGGTGTTCGCGCGCCGACAGGTCGAGCTCGCGTCGCATCTGATCGTCAAAGTGGGCCCGGCTGTACAGGCCGCTGGCCGGGTCGCGCAGGGCCTGGTCGGCCAGCTCGCGGCGCAGGCTGTCGTTGGCCTTCTGCTGCTGCTCCAATTGGTCCAGCGCCAGCTTCAGCTGTTGGTCACGCCTTTGCTGGCCGGTGGTCTCCAGCCAGACATTGACCAGCAGGCGCGCCGGCTGCGCCGGATCGTCCACCCCGGCCACCAGGCGCATGACCCGGAAATCACGGCGCTGGCCGCGCAGCTCGAGCTGGTGCTCGCTGGACAGCATCTGGCCCTGCGCCAATGCGGTGTTGTCGGCCGCGCGCAGCAGGGCTGCGGTGGCTGGGTCGAGCCAGTCGCCATCCAGGCTGCCGGCGACGCTGCCCACTGGGCAGCCCAGTATGTCGGCCAGGGCCGGGTTACCCAGCAGGTGACGGCCGCCGTCGGCTTGCTTGACCGCCAGGCCCAGGCCCTGCTTCAGGGCCCAGGCCATCAGGGTGCGTGCCAGCGCCGTGTCCAAGCCCGGGCCCTTCGGCTGTTCAGTCGCCGTGGAAGCCGAGGTGTCTGAAGCGCTGAATGCGACGGTCATGGCGGCATGGGTCGGTCGGTGCAGGTCTGGCATGGCGCTAGCCAGGCGAAAGAAAATCTGTGCGTCCATTCTGGGGAACATGCCCTGCGCCAGCAAGCGCCGCCGGCCGGGTCCCCCTATGTCCGATGATAGCCAGCGCCTTGCCAGCGCAGCCGCGCGCCAGCGCCGGATCAAATGCCGCCCCGGCCCGCAGATCAGCCGATCAAGACCTGGAGGCTGTGCTCATACAGGCTGGTGAGCTGGTCGAAGCCGGCCAGCAGCGCATCGCTCTCGCGGGCCAGGGCCGACCGGCCGGCCGCCGCGTCCGGCCCGCTGCAGCGCCGCAGTCCGTCCAGCAGGCGCTGCCACTGGCCGCGCGCCTGGGCCAGGGCAGCCCGGATCGCCTCGGTGGCCAGCGGCGCCTGCTCCAGCATCAGCAAGGTGGCCTCGAATTCGCGCACAGTCTCGGCCGCCGCGGCGGCCTGGCCTGCGGCCTCGGGCGCGGGCAACAGGCCGGCCAGCAGGGCCTGCTTGGCCAGTCGCTGGGCCAGCATGCGCTGGCGCCCGCACAGGTTGACGATGCGCAGCAGCGGCCGCCCGCTCAGGGTCTGCAGCTGGGCGGTGAGCGCATCGGCCCCGTGCAGCAGCGCCTCGGCCAGGTGATCGGCCTGCAGCAGTCGGGTCTGCGCGCCGGGCGCGTCGGCCGGCGCGCCGGCCACCGGGCTGGCCGCCAGCGCCAGCACCTGAGGCCGCAGGGCCTGCCAGGCCAGCAAGGTGGCATCTAGCGCGCCCTGGGCCTGGCCGACACCTGGCAGGCCGGCCAGGTGGTCGAGATGGGCCTGCAGCTTGTGCAGGGTGTCGGCCAGATCCTTGTCGACCTGCGGGCGTGGCGACGCACCCGCGCGCAGGCACAGGCAGCGCATGCAGCGCTGCGACAGCATGCGCAGCTGGCCGGCCAGGTTGACTGCCTCGGCCGCCTGCGCCGCCTCGACCACCCCGCGCGAAACCTCGCCCACCCGCAGATTGGCCTGCATCGATGCCGCCCGCAGCAGCGTGAAGGCGTCATGCTCCTTGAGCTGCAGGTGGTCCATCAGCATGCCTTTGGCCCGGTCCACCCATTTGCGTTCGTCCAGGCGTGCCAGCGTGGCCTGCAGGGCCTGGCCCTGGCCCTGTTCACGCGCGAACCGGGCCAGCGCCAGTTGCAGCGCCGCCAGCAGGCCTGGCAGCGTGGACGGGCCGGGCCGGGCCGCAGTGGGCAACACGGCCATCACCTGGCTGTCGACCCAGCGGCCCACCGGCGCCGGTGGGTCTATCGGGCCCAGCCACAACACCGGCACGGCCTGGCTCTGCGCCAGCAGGCCCAGCGCCGCCAGCAAGGCCTCGTCCTGCCCGTCACCCACCGCAACGACCACTTGCGGTGCAAGCCGAACCGTTTCGCGCACCAAAAGGTGGCATGGCACCGGGTCTGCCGCCGGCCATCCTGCCCGCAACAAGGCGCGGCCCAGGCCGGCAGCCCAGGCCTGGGCCTGGGCACCCGGTGCCGCCAC
>JANNZD010000058.1:0-16050 GCA_031410435.1 Betaproteobacteria bacterium
ATACATGCCGGGCATCTCGAACTGGCGGTGCGGGTCGCCCGCCAGCAGCGGCCGGCCCGAGGCGGTGCGCCCGGGCGCCACCGCCCAGTTGTTGCTGCCGCCGCCGGTGGCATCGCCTGCGGCCAGCTCGGCCACCGCAGCAATGGCCGGCGCCAATTCGCGCAGCGAGGCGATCCAGCGCTGGCCTGCCGCGCCCGGCGGAAAGCACAGCAGGTCGCCGCCGCCGTCGTCATAGCGCAGCTTGCTGATCTGGTCGGGCGCCACATGCGCAAGGGCCGCCGCACGCCACAGCTTGAACCACAGCGAGCCCATCAACCAGCCGCGTTGGCGCATGGCGTCGATGCTGTGCCAGGGCATCCAGGGCTCGGGGGCGCCGCCCGCATAGGCGTATTCGGGCGGCAACGGCCGGCCCAGTGCCAGGTAGGCGTTCACGCCCGTGGCATAGGCCTGCAGCATGGCCTGCGATGCGGGCTGCAGCGCACGGTAGTCGCGCTCACCCGCGGTGTGGGCACCCAGCCGGCGGGCCAGGGTGTCAGCGGCCACGCCGGCAGACCCCACCCATTCGGCCCAGCGGCCCTGCATGCGGCGGCGCGCCGAATCCATCTGCCACAGCCGGTCTTCGGCATGCACCAGGCCCTGGGCGAAGAAGGCGTCGTGCACCGTGCGGGCCCGCACATGCGGGATGCCCCAGGCATCGCGGTAGACCTCGACCGCTGCGTCCAGGCCCGGCAGGCGCAGTGTGTCGCCGGGCGCGGCGATGCGGTGGCCACCTGGCGGGCTTGGGGCGGCAGCAGCAGCGTTCATCGACGGGCCAGGGTGCTGTGGGCTCATGAACAAGGCTCCGGTGGGGTCAGCGGGCGGTCTTGGGTGGCGGCGCGTTGCGCAGGGCCAGCAACTCGTCGGCGCGCTCGGGCCGCGCATCGATCTCGGCCAGCACCTTCAGGAAGTTGCGGCCGCCTTCCTGCAGATCGGCCTCGATGGCGCGGCCCACGGCCACCGCATCGCGCGCCTTCAGGGCCTTGAGCACCAGCGTGTGCTGATGCGCACCGTCATAGCGCGGGTGGCCGTGCGGGTACAGGAAGTTCATCATCGGCCCGGCCTGCACCCACAGCCGGTCTAGCAGGTCGGTAAGCTGCGGCATGCCCGAGGCGCGGTAAATGCCGAAATGGAAGTCAAAGTTATGGCGCAGCGCGGCCTGCCAATCGTGGGCCTTCTCGGCGGCGATCAGCTGACGGTGCGACTCGGCCAGGGCCCGGATGCCGGCCGCATCGATCAAGGGGGCGGCGCGCTGGGCGGCCAGGGGCTCGAGCGCCAGGCGAATGTCGCGGATCTCGCGGTACTCAGTGCCACTCATGCGACGCACGCGGATGAAGTAGCCCTCCTTCATCTCCAGCGCCCGGTCGCGCACCAGCTGGATCAGGGCCTCGCGCACCGGCGTCTCACTGGTGCCCATCTGCTTGGCCAGCTCGCGGATCTTGATGCGCTGCCCGGGCTGGAACACGGCCTGCATCAGGCGCTCGCGCAGATGGCCGTAGATCTGGCTGGCCAAGTTGCTGCGCTCGACCACCGGCCCTGCGACGGCCACCGCCATCGGTTCTTCCACGGGCAGCCCGGCGCCGGCCATGGCGTCACGTTTCACGCGCGGCCGAAACGCTGGGCCACGGCTTGCAGGGCAGCGTCGGTGGCTTGCAAGGCTTCATCGATATCGGCCTCGGTGTGCGCCAGGCACAAGAACATGTTGTGCTTGGGGTGCAGGTAGACACCGCGCTGCAGGGCCTGGGCGGTGAAGTGGAAACCCTTCTCGAAGGCCGGATCGTTGTCGAACAGGATCAGCGGCATCTGCACCGGCCCGCTCTGGCGCAGCGGCACGCCGTGGCTGACCGCCTGCGCTGCAATGCCACGGCGAAAGCGCGCGCCCACGTGCTCCAACTGCTGCACCAGGCCGCTGCTGTCGGCCACGTCCATGGTGGCCAGGGCCGCGGCCATGGCCACGCCGCCCGACCAGAACGAGCCGGTGGTGAAGATGCGCGTGGCCGCATCGCGCAGCGCGTCCACACCGGTCACTGCGGCCAGCGCATGGCCATTGGCAATCGCCTTGCTCCAGGCGCACAGGTCGGGCCGCACGCCCAGCGGCTCCCAGCTGCCGGCCGGGTGCAGGCGGTAGCCCGCGCGCACCTCGTCCAGCACCAGCGCGGCACCGGCCTGGTCACAGGCCGCGCGTGCGGCGCGGGCAAACTCGGCCGTGGGCAGCTCCTGATCGACACCCAGGTCGTGCTTGAAGGCGGCCACCACCACCGCGGCCAGGTCAGCGCCCGCCTCGGCCACCGCGGCCCGCAGGCTGGCTACATCGTTGAAGCGGAAGCGGATCAGGTGCGCCCGGTCTTCGGCCACCACGCCGGCCGGCGATGGCGTGCACCAGGGGATGGCGCCGTGGTAGGCGCCAGTCGCCAGCAGCACCTTGCGCTTGCCGGTGGCGGCACGCGCGATGGTCAGGCAGTTGGTGGTGGCATCGGTGCCGTTCTTCTGGAACATCACCCAATCGGCATGGGCGCAGCGATCGACAAAACGCTCGGCCAGTTCGACGAAGCGTGCGCTGGGGCCGTTCAGACAATCACCGAGTGCGGCCTGCTGCTGCGCCGCCGCGTCCACCGCCGGGTGGTGGTGACCCAGCAGATTGGGGCCCCAGCTGCACATGAAATCGATGAACTCGCGGCCGTCCACATCCCACAGCCGGCAGCCTTGGCCGCGGTCAAAAAATTGGGGGTAGCCGGGGGGCAACGCGGCCGCATTCAAGTGGCCGGTCATGCCGCCGGGCACCACCCGGCGGGCACGCGCCCGAAGCGCCGCATCCTGCGTGTTCGCGGGCGTGCGGACCGGACGGACGGCCAAGGTGGCGGACGGTTCAATCATGCTGGGTTCAGTCATGCACGCAAGCCGATGGATTTGGGATACACGATATATCATGTCCTCAAACAGGCGCTCCGTCTACATGGGGTTCAACCCTGTACGGCGCAACCGCCGCCTGCGATCTTGCTGACCGACGTCACGCAGCAGGCAAGCGACCCAAAGGCGCCGCGTCCAGATCGGCCAGCAAGCGTTCCAGTGCCTGGGCGTCCCGCGGGTCGCTGGCGTTGCCCGGCGCGTCGTCCAGCACCCGGGGTCAGCGTCGCGGCTGGCAGTACAGTGGCCTGCCAACGCCAGCGAACGGCCCGGCGCGGCCCGCAAGGCCAGGCCGCAGCCTGCAGCGGCCTGAGCACGCGGGCGTCATCTGGAGCACCCTCGCTGTTGGGCATGTAGGTCGAGCCCTCCTCGTCGACCAAACCCCACGATGGATGGGTAACTTCATCATACGGGTGATGATCTTGTGCAACACCGACTGCAGCGCAGCGTCGATTGGCGCCGGCACTGCCACGAACTCAGGCACACCGTTGTCACCGCGCCGGTCAACGCGGTCCCGCACCAGGCAGAGAAGGTGGAGGTTGAGATTGGCGGCCGAGCCGAAGCGCGGAATCACCGTGATCGCGCCGCGCCTGGCCTCGTCGCCCTTGAGATCGGCGTGCCCCAGCATCTGGCGCGTGATCACGCGATGCACCACCTGCTGCACGGGCGCCAGTGGCTGTGTTGCGCGGGATGGGCAGAGAAAGCACCTACTGGCGCAGCGGCTCATGGCGTAGCGCGCCCAGGTACAAGCGGCCCGGGGGACTGTTTTGTGCCTGGCGAACGCCCTGGCGGCAAGGCCAGGGTGGGGTCGACCAAGTCGGCACCCGTTTGTGCCATACGCCAGGCACGGCATGACCGACAGAACCAGCGCCGCTTGCAACCAAAGGCGACCAGTTTGCCGCGGCCGCGGTCGCCCCAACGCAAACGCAAGAAGCCGTGGGCGACGATGCCGCAGTCGAGGAAGGCGTTGAACTCGGCCTGGCAGGCCGCGCCTGGGCGGTGGCCAGGCCCGTCGCCAGGCACAAACAGTCCACTGGACGGTTTGTGCCTGGCCCAGCAGCCCTGACAAACTGCGGCGAGTCGGCGCCGGTGGCCGCCTCAATCTAGGCGATGAAGGTCGCGGCTTGCTGCTGCTGCAGGCGGTTCAGCATGGTCTGTTCCCGGTGGTGGTGATCGTAGTGGACCGGGGCGCCATCCGGCACCCGCTGCGACTGCCGACCGATGGCCTGCACGCAATGCGCCTGAGGTGGTGACTTCGGACGGTCTCAAGCCGCGCGCTGCGCCTCAATCGCCCAGAGTGCCGCCACCCGTATCGGCCTACTCCTGCGGGGCCACCTTCGCGCACGTGAGGTGCCGGGGCCGCTGCGCTGCGCATCTTCGTCGGCAGTGCACAGACCAGCATCTTCCCGGGACGGTCCTTGCGCAGCCCAGGAAGCTGCTCCCAAGCCTGGACGGCGCCCACACCAGCAGCGCATTGCCGTCCGCGGAGTTGAGCGCCGTGGCACCGAGGATCAGGCTGTGGCCGCGTTCGATCAGAGCGCATGGCCGATGTCCTTCGCGGCCTGCTGGAACCCCTCCAGGGTCCCCTGCAATCCCCACTCCTGCTGATTCCTGGACCGCCAGCTTCCGAGCATCGCCACGCGAATGACGCCACCCCTCCAATGAGGACAGTGCCGGCATTTCACTGCGGGCGTGGCGCCTGTGCAATCTGCAGATGCATGACGTGCCGCCGCTCAGCAGCCCTGCAAGTCTGTGGCGAATGGCGGCGATGCAGCGGTTGCGGCCGTTGGCAGCCGGTAGACGAACTCACGCTTTGCTTCACCTTGCTGCCGTTCGTTGGCGCAGGCGGCAGCGCCGCCACCGACAGGAATCAAGGCATGGCTGCCGTTGCCGCGATCAGGCGGGACTTGCGGCGCATTTGCGATACAATCCAAAGATGAAAACCGCCACCATCCCGTCCGTCCGCGTAGAGCCTGACTTCCGCGCCGAGGTCGAGGCCGTGCTGGCGGATGGCGAGACCCTTTCCGAGTTTGTCGAAGCGTCTGTTCGTGCGGGCGTCGAGCGGCGCCGTGTCCAGGGAGAGTTCGTCGCGCGTGGTCTGCGTTCCCGTGACGAGGCGCGGCGAACCGGCGACTATGTAGATGCCGACGTCGTGATTGACGGCCTACAACGCAAGCTGGACGCCGCGCGCATCCGCCTGGCGACGAAGGGCAGGTGACATTCAAGTTTCGGCTGACGCGAGACGCCGAGGCGGACCTCGACCGGCTGTTCGACTTCATCGTCGAACGAGAGTTGGCCCGTGACGGCGGCGATCTGGATCTGCCAGAGCAGGCCATCACCGCGTTGCGTGCCGGCATCGCCACCCTGAAATCGTCGCCCTTCACCTGCCGCAAGGCAGGCAACAGTCCTTTTCTCAGAGAATTGATCATTCCATTCGGACGATCGGGCTACGTCGCGCTGTTCGAAATCGAAGACGAGTCGACTGTTGCCGTCGTCGCCGTACGCCACCAGATCGAAGACGACTACCACTGAGGCCGCACCGAGCCGCCGGAAGGCGGCGAGTGGCTGCCGAAGGCGCGACCGCGATTTCACGCGGGCGTGCTGAGCTAACCGTTCACGCCACCCACGCGCCATCGAACGACTGCTGCCTTTCCTATCGGCGGTTCGCCACCCACCCATTGGCGTCATCCAGCCTTGTGCCCTGAAGCAGTGGTCCGAGCCCGCCGCCGCATAAGCGGCGTGGCGTGCAAGGCCTCCATTGCCATGACACCCAGCGTCAAGACCCTGCTGCCCACCTTGTTGCTGTCCCTGCTGCCGCTGGCCGCCGCAGCCCAGACGCTGCGCGTCGGCGCTCGATGTTGTACTTGACCGCCGCGGCATCGAACTGGGCCAGCATCCTGCCGACGCTGGTGTTCGTGTCGATGCTGATCTTCGGCCTGCAGCAACTGCTGCCGGGCGACCCGGCAATGATCCTCGCCGGCGAGGACCAGGATCCGACGGTGGTGGCCTACCTGCGCAGCAAGCTGCACCTGGACGAGCCGCTGCCGCTGCGCTGTGCCTACTGGGTCGGCGGCGTGTTGCGCGGCGACCTGGGCGAATCGGTGCGCACCCAGCAGTCGGTGCTCGAGCTGATCGTGCAGAAGCTGCCGGTCACGGTCGAGCTGGCGCTGCTGGCCTTCGTGATCGCGCTGCTGATCGGCCCCTGGCGCCGCGCCTGGCGCCGGCTGCGCCGACGCCACGGCGCGATGATCGGCGGCGCGGTGGTGCTGCTGTTCATCGCGCTGGCGCTGTTCGCGCCCTGGATCGCGCCGCAGGACCCGATCGCCACCAGTTGGGGCGCGATCCGCAAGGCGCCCAGCGCCGAGCACTGGTTCGGCACCGACGAGATCGGCCGCGACGTGCTGTCACGCGTGATCTGGGGCACGCGGGCCTCGCTGCTGCTGGGTGTGCCGATCGGGCTGGCGGCGGGCTTCCTGGGCGGCTGGGTCGATGCGCTGATCTCGCGCATCACCGATGCCTTTCTGGCCTGCCCGTTCCTGATCCTGGCGATCGCGCTGGCCGCCTACCTGGGCCCCAGCCTCGCCAACGCGATGATCGCCATCGGCATCTCGGCCACACCGATCTTCGTGCGGCTCACTCGCGCCCAGGTGCTCAACGTCAAGGTCGAGGACTACATCGAGGCCGCACGCGCAGTGGGCAACCCGCCGCTGCGCATCGCGCTGCGCCACGTGCTGCCCAACATCACCGCGCCGGTGATGGTGCAGGCCACGCTGGCCATTGCCGCGGCGGTGATCGCCGAGGCCAGCCTGTCCTTCCTGGGTCTGGGCCAGCAGCCGCCCGCGCCCAGCTGGGGCAGCATGTTCAACACTGCCAAGAACTTCGTCGACAACGCGCCCTGGATGGCGATCTGGCCGGGCCTGTCGATCTTCTTGCTGGTGCTGTCGTTCAACCTGCTGGGCGACGGCCTGCGCGACGCGCTGGACCCCCGGCAGCGCTGACCCCTGTCCACCCCCACAACGCACGCATCGACCCGAGACAAGCCATGAACTTCGACTGGAACAACCCCTACCCGACAATCCGCAGCCCGCTGATGGCGCGCAATGTCGTCGCCACCTCGCAGACGCTGGCCTCGCAGGCGGGGCTGCGCATGCTGCTCAAGGGCGGCAACGCGGTCGATGCGGCCATTGCCGCGGCTGCGGCGCTGACCATCGTCGAGCCGGTGTCCAACGGCCTGGGCAGCGACAACTTCGCCATCCTGTGGGACGGGCAACAGTTGCACGGCCTCAACGCGTCGGGCGTGGCGCCGGCGGCCTGGAACCCCGGCTACATCCGCAGCAAGCACGGCGACGCGATGCCGATACGTGGCTGGGACACCGTCACCACCCCTGGCGCAGTGGCGGGCTGGGTGGCCTTGTCGGAGCGCTTTGGCAAGCTGCCGTTTGCCGACCTGCTGGAGCCCGCGATCGAGCTGGCCGAGCGCGGCCACGGTGTGGGCCGCATCGTCGCCGACAAGTGGGGCCGGCAAGTGCCGGCGCTGCAAGGCCTGCCCGGCTTCGCCGAGGCCTTCATGCCGCGTGGCCGCGCGCCCGAGCCGGGCGAGCGCTTCGTATTCGCTGCTGCAGGTGCCACGCTGCGCCGGATTGCGCTGAGCAAGGGCGAGGCGTTTTACCGTGGCGAGATCGCCGAGCGGTTGGTCGCGCACTCGACCGCCCACGGCGGCAGCATGGCGATGAGCGACCTGGCCAACTACCGGCCGGAGTGGGTGACGCCGATCCAGAAGGACTTCGCCGGCTACACCGTGCACGAGATCCCGCCGAATGGCCAGGGCATCGCCGCGTTGATGGCACTCGGCATGCTCGACAAGCTCGATCTCGGCCGCTTCCCCGTTGACAGTGTCGAGTCGCAGCACCTGCAGATCGAGGCGATGAAACTGGCATTTGCCGACACCTACCGCTGGGTGGCCGATGCGCGCCACATGACCGACGTGACGGCGGCCGACCTGCTGAGCGATGCCTACCTCGCTGATCGCGCCAAACTGATTGACCCGAAGCGCGCTGGAGACCCCCAGCACGGCACGCCCCCGGCCGGCGGCACGATCTACCTCAGCGCCGCCGACGAGCGCGGCATGATGATCAGCCTGATCCAGTCCAACTACATGGGCTTCGGCAGTGGCGTGGTAGTGCCCGGCACCGGTGTCAGTCTGCAGAACCGTGGCCACGGCTTCAGCCTGGACCCGAAGCACCCGAACCTGGTGGCCGGCGGCAAGCGGCCGTTCCACACCATCATCCCCGGCTTCCTCACGAAGGACGGCCAGCCTCGGATGAGCTTTGGCGTGATGGGCGGCAACATGCAGCCCCAGGGCCACCTGCAGACGCTGGTGCGCATCCTCACTCACTGCCAGCAACCGCAGGCCGCCTGCGATGCGCCGCGCTGGAAGGTGGGCAGCGGGCTGGCGGTTGATTTCGAATCGACGATGGCGCCGGCGCTGGTGGCCGAGCTCAAGGCATTGGGCCACCGGTTCGAAGCCACGCGCGATACCTACATGGACTACGGCAGCGGGCAGTTCATCTGGAAGCTGTCAGATGACCTGGAAGATGGCTACGTGGCAGCCAGCGATTCGCGGCGGGACGGGCAGGCGTCGGGATTCTGAACGGCGACAGCAGCCACTTCGGGTGCAGTTCGTCAGCCAAGATGCGCGATGTCATGTATAGCCGGTCTCGCGGCCAGGTCAGCTCGATGTCGATGCCACCCACGTGCCATTGCACGGTGAGCGGGAACGCGGCCACTTCCCACCACGACAACTACTGCTACTTGGGGCAACGCTGAACAAGTCCCTCGCGGCGCGCAGGGACTTGTTCAGTCTTGCCTTGGGCCTTTACCGCCACGATCCGCACGAGGTTGCTCAAGAACGGTGCTGCTGTTCTGCGCAACACCCGCCGCGTCCGCGTTCTGCTGGCCTCGGCGCATCCGACGAAGCAAGCCTTCATCACCGCAGCGCGCCCTCCGCCCATAGACCGCAATCCGTGCCTGCCGGCGCGTTGACACCAAAACGGCCCGCATCCCAAGCCGGGCAAGGGGCAAGTCAGTCCGGCCCTGCGCCGGCAGATCCACGAAGTGCACGAAGCGCCCCACTTGAGCATCTGGCCGTCGATCAGGCCCTCGAATCGGCGCCTCGAACCCAGCCAGTGCCCCGCCGGTGACCCGCAGGTGAAATAGCCGGGCCAGGTCTATGCCCTGCACCAGGACGCCAGCGTGCGCTGTGGGTGGCCGCCCTGGGGCGCGACCTGTGGCGCAAGCGGCCGCAACTGCCGCCGGTGAGCGGCGCGCTGTTGACGCTTGATGGCAACACCTATGCGATCAGCCCTGGCGCCGGCGGCCGGCTGCTGGTCCTGCAGGACGACCAGGTGGTGCTGATCAAACCCGACCTGCGCGTGCGCCTGGTGGCGATGTGGCCCCCGGTGGCGGGCTGGGCCGCACTGTGGATAGACGTCCGCACCGGGGCGATCGGCGAGTCCGACGGCCTGCGCCTGCTGGACCTCAACACGGGCCGCGTGATCCGCCGGGTGCAATGCCTGTTCCGACTGTGCGACTGGGAGATCACCAACAGCCGCACCCGGGTGGCCGACGCGGCAGGCCGGCTGCTGTGCCGGCTGAGCAGCGGCTTGGTGCGGGTCGACCTGAACCGCGTGAGGTCCTTCACGCCGCTGCTCTGCCGGCTGGCCGACATCGCCACGGCCGGCACCGGGCCGCGGCGCGAGGGCGACACCTGGGTGGTGGCGCCAGGGCGCTGGTCGTTCCGCCTGCGGGCCTATTCCGCCTGGTCTGTCGACAGCGGCAGCCTGCGTTGCCGGTTGCAGCGGATCGGTTTCGACGCGGACTGGTCGGCGCCCCTCGACCGGCCCGAAATCAGCTTCAGCGCACTGCCGCCGGACCGCTGCTGGTGCCTGCCCGCCATGGGTCACTGCAGGACAAGAACCGCACCCTCGTGCAGGCCGTGGCCGAGCGCATCGCTTCATTGCGCCAGGCCAACCAGGCCTTGCAGACCCTGCGCGACACGCTGCAGCAGCGGTCGGAGACCGTCGAGCTGACCCAGATCGGCAACCGGCGCCATTTCCAGCGCGAACTGGACCGGGCGCTGGTGCTGGCGCGCGCCTCACTCCGGCAGCGGCAGTGAACTGGTGCACTTGACCTCGTCCAGGCAGACGCTGGAGCGCACGCTGTTGACACCGGGCAGGCGCATCAACTTGTCCATCAGGAACAGCGACAGCGACTTCAGGTCATGCGCGATCACCTTGATCACGTAATCGAAATCGCCGGTCACCGAGTAGCACTCCAGGATCTCGGGCAGGTCGACCACCACGTCAGTGAACTTCTTCAGGTCGCGGATATGGCCCTTCTCCATCGCCACATGGATGAAGGCCACCACCCCCAGGCCCAGCCTCGCCGCGTCCAGCCGGGTTTCGTAGCGGGTGATGAAGCCCTGCTCCTCCAGCCGCTTGTGGCGGCGGTGGCTTTGCGCCGGCGACAGGCCCACCGCCTCGGCCAGCTCCAGGTTTGACGCACGCCCATGGTCTTGCAGAAAGGCCAGGATCTTGCGGTCCAGGCGGTCGAAATCAAGGTCGTACAAGATTTTCTCCATTCAAGACTGATTGGCGAAATCATATTTCCAGATCCAGGGTTCTCCCGGATTGGCAATGAAAGCCGATTTTCCGCCCGCGCCGCCACACTTCTGGCTGTGCAAAGCCCTGCGGACAGCGCACCCACCCAGTGCCCGCACCGGCCCGGACTGCAGACGATCCACCTCATTCGCCACCCTGGACCCCACCCCATCATGCAACATTCTTTCTTCCGCTTTCCCTTGAGCCTGATCGCCACCGCGCTGATCGCCTCCAGCCCCGCCCAGGCCGCCGAGAAGGCCGTGTCGGTCACCGCCATCGTCGAGCACAAGGCCCTGGACGCGGTGCGCGACGGCGTCAAGGACGAGCTGAAGGCGGCCGGCTATGACGCCGGCAAGACCCTGAAGTACGAATACCAGAGCGCCCAGGGCAACACCGGCACCGCCGCCCAGATCGCCCGCAAGTACGTGGGCGAGCGGCCCGACGTGATCGTGGCCATCGCCACCCCGTCGGCCCAGGCCGTGGTGGCCGCCACCAAGGACATCCCGGTGGTCTACAGCGCCGTCACCGACCCGGTGGCCGCCAAGCTGGTCAAGACCTGGGACGCATCGGGCAGCAATGTCACCGGCGTGTCGGATGCGTCGCCGCTGGACCAGCACCTGGCGCTGATCAAGCGGGTGCTGCCCAACGCCACGCGGGTGGGCGTGATCTACAGCCCGGGCGAGGCCAATTCGGTGTCGATCATCGAGGCGCTGAAGAAAGCCATGCCGGCCTCGGGCATGACCCTGGTGGAAGCCGCTGCGGCCCGCACCGTGGACGTGGCCAGCGCCGCGCAAAGCCTGGTCGGCAAGGTCGACGTGATCTATGCGCCCACCGACAACAACGTGATGTCGGCTTTCGAGGGCATCGTCAAGGTGGCCCAGCAGGCCAAGATCCCGGTGGTGGCGGCCGATACCGACGCGGTCAACCGCGGCGCGGTGGCCGCGCTGGGCCTGAACTACTACGACATCGGCCGCCAGACCGGCAAGCTGGTGGTGCGCATCCTCAAGGGCGAGGCCGCCGGCAAGATCGCCTCGCAGACCAGCAACACCTTCGAGCTGCATGTCAACCCGGGCGCTGCGCGCAAGCAGGGCGTGACGCTGTCGGACGCGCTGCTCAAGTCGGCCAAGGTGGTGGTGCAGTAAGGCGCCGCCGCAACCCGAGCCACACGGACGCATCGCATGTCCCTCATTGCATCGCTGGGCGCCATCGAGATCGGCCTGATCTTCGGGCTGGTCGCGCTGGGCGTCTTCCTGTCCTTCCGCATCATCAACTTCCCCGACCTGACGGTGGACGGCAGCTTCCCGCTGGGCGGCGCGGTGGCCGCCGCGCTGATCGTCGCCGGCTGGAACCCGTTTGCCGCCACCTTGGCCGCGCTGCTGGCCGGCGGCCTGGCCGGCATGCTCACCGCCTGGCTCAACGTGCGGCTGCGCATCATGCAGTTGCTGGCCAGCATCCTGGTGATGATCGCGCTGTACTCGGTCAACCTGCGCATCATGGGCAAGCCGAACGTGGCGCTGATCAACGACGCCACGGTGTTCAGCCTGGTCGAGTTCGGTGGCCTGCCCGACTACTGGCTCAAGCCGCTGGTGCTGCTGGTGATCGTGATCGCGGTCAAGTTGCTGATCGACCTGTTCTTCGCGTCCGAGGTGGGCCTGGCGATGCGCGCCACCGGCAGCAACCCGCGCATGGCCCGGGCCCAGGGCATCTCCACCGACAAGCTCACCGTCTGGGGCCTGGCGCTGTCGAACGCGTTGGTGGCGCTGGCCGGCGCGCTGTTCGTGCAGACCCAGGGCGGCGCCGACATCTCGATGGGCATAGGCACCATCGTCATCGGCCTGGCCGCGGTGATCATCGGCGAGACCATCCTGCCCGCACGCAGCCTGGTGATCACCACGCTGGCCTGCATCCTGGGTGCGGTGCTGTACCGCTTCTTCATCGCGCTGGCGCTCAACAGCGATTTTCTGGGCCTGAAGGCGCAAGACCTGAACCTGGTCACCGCGGTGCTGGTGGCGCTGGCGCTGCTGGTGCCCAGCTACAAGCGCAAGCTGACCGGCTTGTGGTCGGCCGGCCGCGCCAAGCCCGGCGCCCTGCCAGCCATGCCATCTGCCCCATCTGCCCCCAAGGAGGCCCCGTAATGTTGCGCGCCCAAGGCCTGGAAATCACCTTCAACCCCGGTACCCCGATCGAGAACCGGGTGCTGCGCGGGCTCGACCTGACCATCCCCACCGGCCAGTTCGTCACCGTGATCGGCTCCAACGGTGCCGGCAAGTCGACCTTCCTGAACGCGGTCAGCGGTGACCTGATGGTCGACAGCGGCACGCTGCACATCGACGACACCGACGTCACCCGGCGCTCGGCCTGGCAGCGCTCGGACCGGGTGGCCCGGGTCTTCCAGGACCCGCTGGCCGGCACCTGCGAGGCCCTGACCATCGAGGAGAACATGGCCCTGGCCTGGCGCCGTGGTGCCCAGCGCGGCTTCGGCTTCGCGTTGAACCGCCCGCTGCGCGAGCTGTTCCGCGACAAGCTCAGCATCCTCAAACTGGGGTTGGAAAACCGCCTGGCCGACCGCATCGGTCTGCTCTCGGGCGGCCAGCGCCAGGCGGTGAGCCTGCTGATGGCCAGCCTGCAGCCCTCGCGCATCCTGCTGCTCGACGAGCACACCGCCGCGCTCGACCCCAAGACCGCCGCCTTCGTGCTTGAGCTCACCGCCCGCATCGTCGAGGCCGGCGGCCTGACCGCGATGATGGTCACCCACAGCATGCGCCAGGCGCTGGACTACGGCAGCCGCACCGTGATGCTGCACGAGGGCCGGGTGATCCTGGACGTGGCCGGCCCGCAGCGCGCCGGCATGGACGTGGCCGACCTGCTGCACCTGTTCGAGACCACCCGCGGCGAGAAGCTCGACGACGACAAATTGCTGCTCGCCTGAGGCTGAGCGCGCACCCCAACCCCCTGGAAAGCATTCTGTGAAAAATCTGTTGACCCGCTTCGAGAACAAGGCCCCCGAGATCGTCTTCGAATGGCATGACACCGAGACCACCGCGCGCGGCTGGGTGGTGATCAATTCGCTGCGCGGCGGTGCCGCCGGCGGCGGCACCCGCATGCGCAAGGGCCTGGACCGGCGCGAGGTGGAATCGCTGGCCAAGACCATGGAGGTGAAGTTCACCGTCAGCGGCCCGGCCATCGGCGGGGCCAAGTCGGGCATCGACTTCGACCCCGCCGACCCGCGCAAGGCCGGCGTGCTGCAGCGTTGGTACAAGGCGGTGATGCCGCTGCTCAAGACCTATTACGGCACCGGCGGCGACCTGAACGTCGACGAGGTGCACGAGGTGATCCCAATCACCGAGGGCTATGGCCTGTGGCACCCGCAGGAGGGCGTGGTCAACGGCCACTTCCAGCCCAGCGAGAGCCAGCGCATCCAGAAGGTGGGCCAGCTGCGCCTGGGCGTGGCCAAGGTGGTGGAAGACGCCGGCTACACCCCCGACCATGCGCGCAAATACCTGGTGGCCGACCTGATCACCGGCTGGGGCGTGGCCGAATCGGTGCGCCATTACTACCGGCTCTACGGCGGCGATCTGCAGGGCAAGCGGGTGCTGGTGCAGGGCTGGGGCAATGTGGGCGCCACCGCGGCCTACTACCTGGCCCAGGCCGGCGCCACGCTGGTGGGCATCATCGACCGCAACGGCGGCCTGCTGCAGACCGAGGGCTTCAGCCTCGCGCAGGTGCGCGCGCTGCTCCTCAACAAGAACGGCAACCAGCTGGCCGCGCCCGGGCTGCTGCCCTTCGACGAGGTGAACCGCCGCATCTGGGGCCTGGGTGCCGAGATCTTTCTGCCCTGCGCCGGCTCGCGCCTGGTCACCCAGGACCAGGTGGAACAGTTGATCAAGGCCGGCCTGCAGGTGGTGGCCAGTGGCGCCAACGTGCCCTTTGCCGACGACGAGATCTTCTACGGCCCGATCTACGAGCATGCCGACGCCCGGGTGGCAGTGATCCCCGACTTCATCGCCAACTGCGGCATGGCACGCGCCTTTGCGCACCTGATGCAGAGCACGGTGGAGATCAGCGACGAGTCGATCTTCGGCGATGTGTCCACCACGGTGGCCACGGCTTTGCAAGCCTGTCATGCTCGGTCCAGCGCCCACACCCGCATCGCCCGCACCGCGTTCGAGATCGCCCTCGAACAGCTGGTCTGACACAGCCCACCCTGCCTGCAAGACAAGGAATCACCATGCCTGATCTGTTTGAAAACCCGATGGGCCTGATGGGCTTCGAGTTCGTCGAATTCGCCTCGCCCACGCCCGGCCTGCTCGAGCCGGTGTTCGAGGCCATGGGCTTTGCCAAGGTGGCGGTGCACCGCAGCAAGGACGTGGTGCTCTACCGCCAGGGCGACATCAACTTCATCATCAACAACGAGCCGCGCAGCCCGGCCTGGTACTTTGCCGCCGAGCATGGCCCCTGCGCCTGCGGCATGGCCTTCCGCGTCAAGGACGCGCACAAGGCCTATGCGCTGGCGCTCGAGCGCGGCGCCCAGCCGATCGAGATCGCCACCGGCCCGATGGAGCTGCGCCTGCCGGCGATCAAGGGCATCGGCGGCGCGCCGCTCTACCTGATCGACCGCTTCGGCGATGGCAAGTCGATCTACGACATCGATTTCGAATGGATAGCCGGCGTCGAGCGCCACCCGCAGGGCGTAGGCCTGAAGCTGATCGACCACCTGACGCACAACGTCTACCGCGGCCGCATGGCCTACTGGGCGGCCTTCTACGAGCGGCTGTTCAACTTCCGCGAGATCCGCTACTTCGACATCAAGGGCGAGTACACCGGCCTGACCAGCAAGGCCATGACCGCGCCCGACGGCCTGATCCGCATCCCGCTGAACGAGGAATCGTCGCGCGGCGCCGGCCAGATCGAGGAATACCTGATGCAGTTCAACGGCGAGGGCATCCAGCACATCGCCCTGCTCAGCGACGACCTGTGTGCCACGCTCGACCAACTGCGCGCCGCCGGCGTGCCGTTGATGACCGCCCCGCCGGCCACCTATTACGAGATGCTGGCCCAGCGCCTGCCCGGCCATGGCGAGCCGGTGGACGCGCTGCAATCGCGCGGCATCCTGCTGGATGGGTCGACCGAGGGTGGCAGGCAACGCCTGCTGCTGCAGATCTTCACCCAGACCCAGCTCGGCCCGGTGTTCTTCGAGTTCATCCAGCGCAAGGGCGACGACGGCTTCGGCGAGGGCAACTTCAAGGCCCTGTTCGAATCGATAGAGCGCGACCAGCTGCGCCGCGGCGTGCTGCAGACGGGCTGACCCCGGCCCGCCAAGGGCATTGCCTGCCGCCCACAATCCAGCGGCCAGCGGCTGACGCTGGCGCAGGAGACCTGCATGCCCAAGCTGATTGCCCTCGACGCCGCCACCTGCCAGGCCCGCCTGGCCACCCTGCCCCACTGGCAGCAC
>JANNZD010000059.1:0-14657 GCA_031410435.1 Betaproteobacteria bacterium
CTGGACTGGGCCTTGCGAGGCGCCTTCGACGCGGCTGACGCGCCGGTGATCGGCCACGAGGCGCTGGCGCGTGTCGCGCCCGAACACTGGGCAAGCCTGGTGCTGCAGGTGCATCCCAGCGTGCAACTGCTGCCGCTGCAATGGGCCGTGGGGCCGGCCTGGCACGTTTTGCGTGCCGCCGCCGACAACCTGGATGCGGCGCCAGAGCTGCCCGCACCCGAGCCGCTGGACCACTGCCTGCTGGTGTGGCGCCGGGGCTGGGACACCCAGTGGCGCTCCCTGGACAGTGCCGAGGCCGGCTTGCTGCAAGCGGTGGCCCGTGGCGATGACTTTGGCGCGCTGTGTGCGCTGGCCGCAGAGGCGGTCGAACAGGCTGACGACGCCGTGCCGCAGGTGGTGGCTGCGTTGCAGCAGTGGCTGGCCGACGGCTTGCTCAGCGGCCTGCGCAGCTAGCCGCGGCCGGGCTGGCCGCCGCGGCAACGCGCGCCTCAGATGCAACGTCCGCCGTCGATCTCCATGCACACGCCGGTGACCATGCTGGCCTCGTCGCTGCACAGATAGCACGCGGCATTGGCCAGGTCCTCGGGCAGAGAAAACCGCCCGATCGGGATGGTGGACAAAAACTTGGCACGCATCTCGGGCGTGTCCTCGCCCATGAACGACTTGAGCAGCGGCGTCTCGCCGGCCACCGGGTTGAGGGCGCAGACCCGGATGCCAAACGGCGCCAGCTCGACCGCATTGGCCCGGGTGGCGGTGATGACCCAGCCCTTGCTGGCGTTGTACCAGCTCAGGCGAGGCCGCGGGCTGACGCCGGCGGTGCTGGCGATGTTGAGCACCATGCCGCGGATACCGTGTACGCCTGCTGCATTGGCCTTCATGCGCGGCACCACGTTGACCATCGCCAGGTAGATCGCCTTCATGTTGACGGCGACGACGCGGTCAAAGTCGGCCTCGCTCACGTCCTCCAGCGGTGTCGGCAGGTGGGTGACGCCGGCGTTGTTGACCAGGATGTCGATGCGGCCAAAAAAGTGCACCGCCGCGTCCATCATGCGGTGCACGTCGGCCGCCACCGCCACGTCGATCTTCAGCGCGCGGGCCGCCGGCCCCAGCAGGTGGGCCACCCGCTCGGCACTGGGCAGGTCGCGGTCGGCGATCAGCACGCTGGCGCCCTCGGCGACGAACTTGCTGGCGATGCCCTCGCCAAAACCCGAGCCAGCGCCGGTGATGATGGCCACTTTGCCTTGCAATCTGCCGCTTGTCGTCATGGTGGATCTCCTGTCAGTCGTGTTTGATGGCAATGGTCTTGAGCGACGAAAAGCCGTACAGCGCCTCGAAGCCTTTTTCGCGGCCGTGGCCGGACTGCTTGACGCCGCCAAACGGCAGCTCGATGCCACCGCCCGCGCCGTAGTTGTTGATGAACACCTGGCCGCAGTGCAGCTTACGCGCCATACGCAGCGCCCGGCTGCCGTCGCGGGTCCAGACCCCCGCCACCAGGCCGTAGGCGGTGCCGTTGGCGATGCGCAGCGCGTCCGCCTCACCGCCCGGCCCGTCGTCGAACGGGATCAGCACCTGCACCGGACCGAAAATCTCCTCCTGCGCCAGCCGGTGGTCGGCCGAGGCCGGGCCCAGCAGGGTGGGCGGCACATAACAGCCGCCTGCCGGCAGGTCCAAAGGGCGCGGTGCCTGGGCGATGACTGCCAGGCCGGACTCACGCGCCAGCGCCAGATAGCCCTCGACGGCGTGCTGCTGGCGCGCCGAGATCAGCGGGCCGATGTCCGCGTCGTCCAGCGCCGGTGCGATGCGCATCGACCGGTAGCGCCCCGCCATGCGGCGGGCCACCTCGCCGTAGACGCTGCGCTGCACCAGGATGCGGCTGGCGGCCGAGCAGGTTTGGCCAGCGTTCTGGATGCCGGCATTGACCAGAAACGGCAGCGCCGCGTCCAGGTCGGCGTCGGCAAACACGATCTGCGGGCTTTTGCCGCCCAGCTCCAGCGTCACCGGGATGGTGTTGCGGGCAGCAGCCGCTTGGATCAGCTGACCCACTGCCACCGAGCCGGTGAACGACACATGCGCCACGCCGGGGTGGGACGACAACGCCGCGCCGGCCTCCTCGCCCAGACCGGTGACGATGTTGAGCGCGCCGGCCGGCAAGCCGGCTTGTTGCGCGATGTGGCCAAACGCCAGCGCAGTGAGGCAGGCTTCTTCAGCGGGTTTGAGCACGCAGGCGTTGCCCATCGCCAAGGCTGCACCCACCGACCGGCCGATGATCTGCATCGGGTAGTTCCAGGGCACGATATGGCCGGTCACGCCGTGCGGCTCGCGGACTGAGAACGCGGTGTAGCCGTTGGCAAACGGGATGGTGTCGCCCATCACCTTGTCGGCTGCACCGCCGTAGAACTCCAGGTAGCGCGCCATCGCCACCGCGTCTGCCCGGCCCTGCTTGAGCGGCTTGCCCACATCCAGCGCCTCCAGCCGCGCCAGCTCGTCGGCCTGGGCCAGCGTGATGGCGCTCATCTTCAAGAGGATGCGGCCCCGTTCGGCGGCCGTGAGCTGGCCCCACTCACCGGTCAGTGCGGCCTGGGCGGCGGCCACAGCGGCGGCTATGTCGGCGCTGTGGCCGCGGGCGATCTCGGTGAGCACGCTGCCGTCGCTGGGGTTGTGCAACGGCAGGGTTTCGCCGCTGGCGCTGGCGCGCCACTGGCCGTTGATCAGCAGGTGGCGGGTATCAAATCCGATGGCGGTCATAGGTAACTCCACGGGTTTTGGGGCAGCGAATGACGGCGCCGGCCGCACCCACTCACGGCGGTGTGCACAGGCAATGCACCACCGCAGAAAACGGCTCGCGCCGGTCGAGCAGGCCGGCCAGCCAGCCGACCTCCTGCTGCCAGCCCGGCAGCACAGCGCTGGCCAATGCGGCGGACGGGCCTGCCGCTTGGCGGGCCAGCGGTGCAAGCGCTGCGTCGAACAGGCCGGCCACGTCGACCTGCACGCCCAGCAGGCCCATCATCCGGGTCAGGCGGCTGGGCTCACGCTCGACATAAGTCAAACGGGTGTCCTTGTCCAGCTTGGCCAGCTGGCCCGCGGTGGCCAGCGCATCCGCAAAGCTGCCGGTGCGGTCCACCAGGCCCCGCGCCCGGGCCTGCTCGCCGGTCCAGACCCGGCCCTGCGCCACGGCGTCGATCTTGTCGGGCGTGGTCTTGCGGGCGGCAGCGGCCTTGGCGGTGAAGTCGGCGTAAATGTGACCGATGGCCAGTTGCACCAGTGCACTCATCCGCGGGTCCAGCGGGCGGCGCGGGTCGTAGGCGTTGGTCAGCCAGGTGGTGCCGTAGCCGGCGGTGTTGACCGACAGCTTGCCCATCAGACCCTCAGCGGTGGGCAGCATCGCAAACACGCCTATCGAGCCGGTCAGGGTGGACGGGTCGGCGATCACCGCGTCCGCCGCCATAGAGATCCAGTAGCCGCCCGAGGCCGCCACATCGCCCATCGACACCACCACTGGCTTGCCGGCAGTGCGGGCAAGCTCCAGCTCGCGGCGGATCAGCTCGGACGCAAAGGCGCTGCCTCCGGGTGAATTGACGCGCAGCACGATGGCCTTGATCTTGTCGTCCTCGCGCGCCTTGCGGATCAAATCCGATGTGGACTGCCCACCGACCGTGCCCGGCCCGACCATGCCGTCAACGATCTCGCCCTGCGCCACCACCACGCCGATGGCGTCACCGCTGCTTTTGGGCTTCTGGCGCGCCAGGTAGTCGGTAAAGCCGACCTGCCGGAAGGTTTTGGCCTCGTCGTCGCGGGCGCCGCGTTGGATCAGCAGCTCACGCAGCTCATCGCGGGTCTTCAGGCCGTCCACCAGCTTGCCGTCCAGCGCCAGCTTGGCCAGGTCACCGCCCGCCGCCTCCAGACGCTGCGGCAACTCGCTGATGCCCTGGCTGAGCGCGCCGGCGGGCAGCTTGCGTGCGGCCTCGACCATGCCGGTGTAGCTGGCCCACAACGCGTCGTAGATCACGGCATCGGCCTCCAGCGTGGCGGGCGACGGGCCGTTGGCAAAGTAGGGCTCGCCAAAGTTCTTGTACTTGCCCACCCGGATCACGTTGGCACTGACCCCCAGCCGGTCGAAAGCGTCGCGGTAGTAGCTGCGCAGCCGGCCGTAGCCTTCGAGCCGCACCAGTCCCATCGGGTGCAGCAGCAGCTCGTCGGCCGACGTCGCCAGCAGGTACTGGCGCTGGTCAAAGTGCTGGCCCCAGGCCACCACCTTCTTGCCGCTGGCCTGCTTGAAGCGGCTGATCGCCGCCATCGCCTCGCGCACGCTGGGCAGGCCCGCGCCCTGGAACCCGTCGAGCACCAGCAGCACGCTGCTGATCTGGTCGTCGGCAGCGGCGGCGTCCAGCACGGTGATCAGGTCGCGCAGTTGCACCTGGCCGCCCGGCTCGCCCTTCACCTGCTGCAAGGCCTGGTCACGCGGGCTGCCCGAGCGCTGCTCGACCAGCGCGCCCTGCAGATCCAGCACCAGCACGGTCTTGTTCTTCAAGCGGGGCGGGCCGCTCTTGATCCACGCCACCAGCACGCCCAGCACGATGGCCAGGAACAGCAGGTTCAGCACCACCCGGCGGCTGCCGTCCAGCCACCACCACAAGCGGCCCCACCGGCTGCGTTTCGGGCGGTGGGACATGTCGTTGGTCATGCGGAACACTCCTGGAGATTGGCCAAATGATACGGATGTGGTGCGCGCTGGCCCGGCGCCGCTGTGGCCGACCGGCATTGACTTGTCAATGCGGCTGCGCGGCCGCCTCGGGCAGCGGCTCGGGCCGGATGCGCAGCGCCCAGCTCACACCGGCTATCAGCAAGACCACGCCGATGCCGGTAAGCAGCGGCGGCCAGGCGCCGCGCAACAGCAGCGCATAGGCCAGCGCCGACAGCGTCTCGAACACGATCAGCTGACCGACCAGCGCGGTGGGCAGGCGCTGGCTGGCCTCGTTCCAGCACAGCGTGCCCAGCCAACTGGCGAACAAGCCGATGGCAAACATCAGGCCCAGGTAGACCGCGGGCCGGGGCCCCAGCGGCATCGGCAGCGCGCTGGGGCTCAATGCCGTCCAGGCCCAGAACAGCGAGAAGCCCAGCAGCGCCAACGGCAGCGTGGCCACGCCCTGCGCGGTGGCCCAGGCGCGGGGGCTGCGGTCGGGGTGGGCGCGCAGCCAGTCGGCATTGCGGATCGGGTACCAGGTCCAGCAGGCCAGCGCGCCCAGCGCCAGCGCGCCGCCCAGGCCGTAGCGCGCCAGATCAGCGCTGGGGTCGGCGCGCAGGTGGTCCAGCTCCACCTGGTTGACGCAGGCGATGCCGGCCACGATCAGGCCCAGCGACGGCGCCAGCCGGCCCCAGGGCAGGCGGCCGTCGCGCCGCGCATCGCGCAGGTTGCTGCTGATCGCGATCACCACCGGCAGGGTGCCGATGATCATCGTCGGCAGCGGCCCGCCGGCCCGGGCGATGGCGCTGGCCAGGAACAGGTAGTAGACGATATTGCCCACCAGACCGAGCTTGAGCGCCTCGACCCAGTCGGCCCGGCCCAGCTGGCGCAGCAAGGCGCGGTCCAGCCAGGCCAGCGGCAACGCGATCAGGCCAAAGGCGATGTAGCGGCCGAAGCTCTGCATCGCCGCCGGGTAGTCGGGCAGCAGCAGCGGCCCGATGAACACCAGGCCCCACATCAGGCCGGCGGCCAGCGCACACAGGGTTCCGATCCACATGGCTCGAGGGTAACGGAGGGCCGCAGGCCAGGCAGGCGTGGCCGGCTGCCCGCTGGCGCCACAGGCCGCTTCAAGCACCGCTTTGGGGTGTAGTATTTTTATCGCTTGTATCTAAACTCGATTCAAGATGCAGGGCATGTGCCTTTGCCGCTCAGTTTGGAATCGACGATGAAACGCAGGCAATTTCTGGCCCAGGCCACCGCAGCCACCTCAACCCTGAGCCTGGGCATAGGCGCACGGGCCAGCACCGACCGGCCTTCGGTGGTGATCGGCTGGAACAAGGTGCTGACGGCGGCCATCGCCACCCAGGCGCTGGGCCCCACCGTGGCGGCGCGGGCGCTGTCCATGGTCTACGAGGCGGTCTACAACGCCTGGGCGGCCTATGACTGGCGCGCCGAGTTCTCGCTCAGCGGGCTGCGCAAGCGCCCCTACTGGGAGCACGACACGCCCTGGAAGTCGATCGCCCTCAGCCATGCTGCGGCCGGCGTGATGCTGGACCTGTTCCCGACCCAGGCGGCCACCATCCAGCAAGCCCTGCTCGATCTGACCGCCGGCCTGCCCACCACCCATCCGACCGGCCTGACCGCCGCGCTGCTGGGCCAGGCCACCGGCCAGCGCCTGCTCGGTGCCCGCTACCAGGACGGCAGCAACCAGCTCGGCGATCGGGCCGCCGGCGCCTATGCCGACTACACCGGCTACCAGCCGGTCAATGGCCCCGACCTGGTGGTCGACCCGATCCGCTGGCAGCCGCTGCGCATCAACACCGCAGCGGGCGTCACGTCGGTGCAGAAGTTCCTCACCCCGCAATGGGGCCTGGTTCGGCCGTTTGCGCTGCCTTCGGGGTCAGCGCTGAGGCCGCCCCTGCTCAACCCGGCGCCGACCCAGGACGAGATGCAGCAATTGATCGACTTCAGCGCCGGGCTGGACGATCGCGGCAAGGTGGTGGTCGATTTCTGGGCCAACAACCCGGGCAGCGTCACCCCGCCGGGGCAATGGACCAAGTTTGCCGAGATCGTGTCGGCCCAGGACGACAACGGCCTGAACCGCGACGTCAAGCTGTTCTTCGCCATCGGCCAGGCCGCACTGGATGCCAGCATTGCCGCCTGGGACGCCAAGCGCGCCTACGACACGGTGCGGCCGATCACCGCCATCCGCTACTACTTCCAGGGCCAGATGATCCGTGCCTGGGGCGGCCCGGGCCAGGGCGCGGCATGGATTCGCGGCGAAGACTGGAAGCCCTACCAGCGCCCCAGCAACCCCAGCCCGCCCTTCCCCGAGTTCATCTCGGGCCACAGCACCTTCAGCGCCGCCATCGCCACGGTGATGGCCGGCATCCGCGGCGATGCGGTGGACCTGCGCTTCACCTTCCCGGCGCTGGGCGTGCCCTTCGATCCGACCGTGCCGGCCGCCCCGGTGACGCTGGCCTGGACCTCGTTGGCCGCCGCCGCAGACAACGCCGGCCTGTCACGCCGGCTGGGTGGTATCCATTTCGAGCGCGGTGACCGGCGCGGCCGGCGCGTCGGCCGCTTGGTGGGGGCTGCGGTGCTGAGCCGCTGCGCAGACCTGTTCAACGACGGCGGCGCCTGCAACTGAGCGGCGGCGGCGCGCGTCGGGCGCGATTGCAAAGCCTGCCGGGGCCCGCAGCACTGCGGGCCGGCCCGATCAGACCGACGGGTTGCCGCTCAGGCCGCGCCGCAACACCAGCAACAGCACACCCGCGACCGCCAGCAGGCAAACCGCCAGCGCAACAAGAGACACCGTGCGCGAGCCGCCGGCCGGCGTGCCTGTGACAGGAACGCCCTCCAGCAGCAACTGGCCATAGCGCTCGGCCCCCAGCGAAAGCTCGGTGGCGCTGGCCGTGCGCGCCAGTGCAGGCGGGATGCCATCACCGATGCGGGTGTCGGGCACCGACCCCACCACGGCTACCACCCGCTGTCGGGCATTGGTGACCACCGCAGTCTGGAAATAGCCCAGGCCGCCGTAGCTGGCCAAGGCGGTCTGCAATTCACCGTAGTCACCGGTAGCCAGCACCGTGGCCAGGGTATTGACCATCGACTTGTTGCCCATGGCCTGCAGACGCACCACCTCGGCCTGCAGCGCCTGCGACTCGTCGCGCGCCCGCGGCGCGACGAACACCGTCAGCCACAGCGACAACAAGGCGCTGATGGCCATCAACAGCACGCCGATGCGGGTGCTCAGCGCCAGTTCCGGGGCCTGCCGCCGGTCGACCTCGGGCCATTGAAGGTGGGGATGCTCGCGCGCCGCACTGGCGGGCAATGGCCGCGGGCGCGGGCCCTCGCCCTCGGACTGGCGGGCGCGGATGCCGGTGTCGCAGATCAGGCGCACCAGGGCCGTGTCGGCCGGGCTCATCATGTCGCGCTGGTCGCGGTAGCGCGCCTCCGCCACCGCCACCAGGCGCTCGTCAATGCGCCAGGCAAAGGCCCAGTGGCGCGGGTTGAGCTTGCGCACCACGGTCTGCTCGGGCGGCGCGACGCCCATCTGGGCAATGGTGGCCATCGCTGCCGGAAAGGTGCTGTCCAGGCCCTTGCCCAGGAAATCCTCGCCGACCTCGCCCTTCTCGGTCACGCTCCAGGCCGACTGGAAGGCCATGGAATCCATGTCCACCACCGATGCCCGCACCGATGCCACCCCCAGCTGGCCGAACATCAGCGCCATGTCGCGGGCCAACAGCGGAGCCAACCCGGCGCCTGGCGCACGGCCCGGGTCGGTGGCCGAGAAAGGCAGTTTGAAGTCCATCACGGTCGGTCACCTTCACTGCTTGTCGGCTGAACAAGCAGCCAGAAAGTCACTTGACGAAACCCATCGCCTTCCTGGTCTGCGCCGAATAGGGATCGAGCTCGCGCATCTGCGCGTCGTCAACATCCACGATGCCACTGAAGCCGGTCGCGCGGGCGAATGCAGACCCGTCATCATTGTCGGCCAGGAAAGCCTTGAGCTGCGAGCGCAGCCGGTTGATCTTGTCACGCTCAAGTCGGGGGTGTGCCATCGTGATGAAATTCGGTATGCGCGCGAAGACCTCGCCGATCTTCAAGCGCGACGATTCATCGGCCGGCAGCGCGCGGAACTCGCCATTGCTCATGATCGCGGCCACTGCGTCGCCTGACAGCAGCATGCGGCCCACGCCCAGGTCGGTGCGCGCGCCCTTGACCTCATAGTCCTTGCCGGCCTCCAGGTTCTGGCCGCGCAGCCATTGCACGCCGTACATCGCCACCAACGATTGCGGGTTGGCAAAGGCCACCGCACGCTCGCGCATGTCCTTGGGTCCGGTGACGGTGGATTCGACCGGCACCACCATCAGGGCGTTGATGCGCGGCTCATAGGTGACCAGCGGCACCATGCCGCGCTCTTGTTGGGCCACCCGGGCAAAGTGCGGCGCGGCCACGGCCAGGTCGTACTCGCCATTCATCGTGGCGTCGAAAAAGATCTTGAAATTGGCCGGCACCACGATGCGCACCTTCTGGCCGCCCACGCGCTCTAGGTAGCGGCGCATGAACTCGTACTGCGGCATCAGGATGTTGGCCGCCACATTGGGCAGCACGCCGATCACCAAGGCACCGTCGGCAGCGGGCGCGGCGGCCACCGCAGGCGGCGCAGCGGCTGGCGCTGGCGCGGGTGCCGGCGCAGGTGCGGGTGCAGGTGCCGGTGCTGCAGCCACCGGCGCCGGTGCAGGGGCGGGCGCCTTGGCCACCGGGGCCGTTGCAGCCGGGGGGGCCACCACCGGCTTGGCAGCCGCCACCGGCGCTGCGGCAGACTTGCCGCCCACCACGCGCAGGTATTTGCTGCCCGAGGCCTCGGTGACCAATTCCAGCCGTGTGCCCACGGCAATCATGTTGGGATTGGGCAGGCCGCTCAATTCGGCGCTGTAGAGCTTGCGCCAGGCACGCGGATCACCCAGGTAGCGTGCGGCGATAGCCGAGAAGGTATCGCCAGCATGCACTTCGACGGTGCTGGGCGGGCTGTTGGGCTGGGCCGCAGCGCTGCCCAACGCCAGACCCAGTCCGATGGCGGCGAGGCTGGGCACGACCTGGCGCAGCCTCGCGGCGCGACGGAAAAGGGCCTGCAGGCCCGGCCTGGCCACGCGGCAGGTGAATTTATGTGTGATCACGAACGCTCTCCTTTGACTGCTCTTCAGGCGCCGATGGTCGCCGGTAGATCAGGCGATGTCGGTGCGATAACGCGCCAGACCCCCACCTCGACTTCGGCGCACAGCATCCGCACGGGCCACCCCGCACCCTTTGCCAAACGAGTATAAGGGTCGCCCCCCGCCACTCACCCGGCGAGGCCGCCCGGTGCTAAGCTGCCCGGCCATGCCCGGCGCTTGCTGGCCCACAGCCACCGCACGGGCCCTCTGATCCCCCCTGGATGTACTGGACACGCCATGCCCGGACTGCTGCCTGACGTCGACCCCCATGGTCTGCTGGAGTACTCGGTGGTCTACACCGACCGCGCGCTCAACCACATGTCAGCCCGCTTCCAGGGCGTGATGCGCGACATCTCGGCGCTGCTCAAGGAGGCCTATCAGGCCCGTTCTGCCATCGTGGTGCCCGGCAGCGGCACCTTTGGCATGGAGGCGGTTGCGCGGCAATTCGCCACCGGGCACAAGACCCTGGTGCTCCGCAATGGCTGGTTCAGCTACCGCTGGACCCAGATCCTGGAGATGGGCGCGATCAGCCCCGACAGCCGGGTGCTGAAGGCGCGCCGCGTGGCGCAGGCCCACCAGTCGGCCTTCGCGCCCGCGCCGATCGACGAGGTGGTGGCGGCCATCCAGGCACAGCAACCGGCGGTGGTGTTCGCGCCCCATGTCGAGACCGCCGCCGGCTTGATCCTGCCCGACGACTACCTGAAGGCCGTGGCCGACGCCACCCACGCCGTGGGCGGCCTGTTCGTGCTGGACTGCATCGCCTCGGGGGCGATCTGGGTCGACATGGCCGCGCTGGGGGTGGATGTGCTGGTGAGTGCGCCGCAGAAGGGTTGGACCGGCTCACCGGGTTGCGCCTTCGTGATGTTGGGCGAGGCCGCCCGCGCCCGCATCGACGCCACCACCAGCACCAGCTTTGCCTGCGATTTGAAGAAGTGGCTGCAGATCATGGAGGCCTACGAGGCCGGCGGCCATGCCTACCACACCACCCTGCCCACCGACGCGCTGACCCGCACCCGCGACGTGATGCGCGAGACCCAGGCCTGCGGCTGGCAGACCCTGCGCCAGCAGCAACAGGCGCTGGGCGACGCGGTGCGCGCGCTGCTGGTGCGCCAGGGCTTCCCCAGCGTGGCCGCAGCCGGCTTCCAGGCACCCGGCGTGGTGGTGAGCTATACCGACGACCCTGGCCTGAGCAGCGGCAAGACCTTTCTCGGCCTGGGCCTGCAGACCGCCGCCGGCGTGCCGCTGCAATGCGACGAGCCGGCCGATTTCAAGACCTTCCGCATCGGCCTGTTCGGGCTGGACAAGCTGGCCCACATTGACCGCACCGTGGCCCACCTGGCGCAGGCGCTGCGTCAGGTGGCGGCGCCATCGGCCGCAGCGCCTCCGGCAGCACGCCAGCCCGCCCCGGCCACCTGAGCGCGGGCCCGCACTGCGGCGCCAGCCTGGCCGCGCGGCTCAGCCGCCCGCGCCCGGCCCGGCCAGCAGGCCGCGCAGGCCGGCCAGCGAAAACGGCTTGGCCAGCACACCGGCCGTGCGCAGGCCCAGGTCTTGCGCAGCCTGCAGCGCAGCCGCCACCTCGGCAGCGCCGGCACCGCTGCTGATGATCACCCGGGCCGGGCATTGCAGGGCCGCCAGTCGGCGCAAGACCTCCAGGCCGCTCATCTCGGGCATTTGCAGGTCGACCGCCACATGGGTCGGTGCCCAGTCGTCCAGGGCCGCCAGAAAGGCCAGGGGCTGGGTCATCAAACGGGCCTCGAAGCCCGCGCGCTGGGCCACCAGGACGAGCAACATGCCGACCGTCTCGTCGTCGTCCAGCACCAGCAGTCGTCCTTGTGGCATGGGGGGCCCTTCCGGCCGGATTGTCAGTGATCGGCAGCGCCGGCGTAGCATCACCGCAGGCTGCATCCGCACCTGCGCGCGGCGGCTGCCTGGGTCAGCATCCTGCCCTCAGACCGCCTGGGCGGCCACAGGCGGGCGCCCGCCGGACAACAGGAAGGCCTGATGAGCATTCGATCGCGGTTGTTGCTCTTGACGCTGCTGGCGACCCTGCTGCCCGCGCTGCTGGGCCTCGCCCGCTTCCTGCAGGCGCGCCAAGCCTCGATCGAGGCCGACACGGCCCTGCTGTCCCAGCTGGCGCAACAGCATGGCGACATGCTCAACGAGCGGGTGCAAGGCACGGCGCAGTTGCTCTATGGGCTGGCGCGCGCCGGCGATCTGCTGACCCCGGCCGACCGGGCGGCTTGCTCGGCCTTCCTGTCCGAGGTGCGCGAGGCCTACCCGCAATACACCGGCATTCTGACCATCCGCCCTGACGGGCGCCTGTTCTGCGATTCACTGCGCTCGGGCCGCGAGCTCGATCTGCGCGACCGCGCCTACTTCAAGGCCGCCAGTGCAGCGGCCAGGGGCGTGGTGCTGGAACCGACCTTCGGCCGCCTCACCGGCACTGCGGTGCTGCAGGTGGCCCACCCGGTGCGCTCGGCCCAGGGCGATCTGCTATTTGTGCTGCTGGCGTCCTTGAACCTGCAAAAGCTGGTGGAGAACCAGGCGCTGGCCCTGCCCGGCGCACAGCTGCTGTTGATCAGTGCCCAGGGATTGGTGCTGGCGCGCTCGCGCGCGGCCGCGGGCAGCGCGCCGGCGGGGGCCTCGCTCGTCGGCACGCCCCTGATGCGCTTCATCGAGGCCGGCGGTGGCGCGCGTACCGCCCAGGTGGACGATCCGGATGGCCGGCCCCAGGTCTGGGCCCACGCCGATGCGCCGGGCATGCGGCTGGCGCAGCTGCACGTGGTCATGGGCGTGCCCAAGCAGGCCCTGGTGCAGGAGGCCGACCGGCGCTTCCGTCAGGACCTGGCGCTGCTGGCGGCGGCGGCGCTGGTGCTGTTCATGGCGGTCTGGCTGTTGGCTGAAATGAGCATCCGGCGCCAGGTCGCGCGCATCACCCAGATGGCGAACCGGCTGGCCGGCGGCGACCTGAGCGCACGCATTGCGCTGCCGCTGCCGCGTGGCGAGCTGGGCTGGCTGATGGCGGTGCTGAACCAGACCGCGACGGCGCTGGAGCAGCAGCGCCGCGCGATCGCCGACCTCGACATCCGCCTGCAGCATTCGCAGCGCATGGAATCCATCGGCCAGCTCACCGGCGGGATCGCACACGACTTCAACAACCTGCTCACGGTGGTGTCGGGCAATGCGGAGCTGTTGCTGGAGGACGACAGCATCGACCCAGCACAGCGCCCCTTGGTCGAGATGATCGCCGCGGCGGCGCAGCGCGGCGCGGCCTTGACCCAGCGCCTGCTGGCCTTTGCGCGCAAACAGGCGCTGGACCCGAGGTCGGTGGACCTGAACCAGCTGGTGGCCGGCCTGGACCCGATGCTGCGGCGCACACTGGGTGAAAGCATCCAGATCGAGCTGGCCTTGGCAGACGGCCTGTGGCCGGCCCTGGTGGACCCCGGCCAGCTCGAAAACGCCTTGCTCAACCTGTGTCTGAACGCCCGCGACGCGATGCCGGACGGCGGCCCGCTGACCCTGACGACTGCCAACCTGCACCTGGATGTGGCCGAAGCCGCACGCCAGGGCGACCTGCAGCCCGGCGACTATGTGGTGTTGACCGTCTCGGACGCCGGCCAGGGCATCGCGCCCGAGCACCTGCCACGTGTCATCGAGCCCTTCTTCACCACCAAGCCCAAGGGCCGGGGCACTGGCCTGGGCCTGTCGATGGTGTATGGCTTCATCAAGCAGTCGGCCGGGCACCTGGCGATCGACTCCCTGCCCGGCCGCGGCACCCGGGTCGCACTCCAACTGCCCCGGGCCCGCCCGGATGCCGCCGCTGCGGCGCCGTCCAGCGCGGCGAGCGGCATCGGCCCCGATGGCGGCGACGAGACCATCCTGCTGGTCGAAGACGACGACGCGGTGCGCCAGGTGGCACTGGCGGCACTGCAATCCTTCGGCTACACGGTGCTCACCGCCGCCAACGGCCCGGCAGCCCTGGCGCTGCTGGCGCAGCGGCCGGATGTCGACCTGCTGTTCACCGATGTGGTGATGCCCGGCGGCATGAACGGCCGCGCCCTGGCCGACGCGGCGCGGCAACTGCGACCGGGGCTGCCGGTGCTGTACACCTCGGGCTACACCGAGGACGCCATCGTGCACCAGGGCCGGCTCGACACCGACGCGCAGTTGCTGGGCAAGCCCTACCCGCGCGCTGAGCTGGCCCGCGCCATCCGCAGGGCACTGGCCAGACAGCCCAGGTGACGCAGGGATGTGGGCGGCGCCACGCTACCGCAACGCCGCCATGGCCAGGCCCGGCCGTCGGCCCCGACCCTGGCCGGGGCCGGGGCCTTACCGCACCTTGCCGGCCTTCCAGGCGTTGAGCAGGGTTTCATAGGCGATGGTCTCGCCCTTGGGCTTCTCGTTGGCCAGCTTGGCCCACGGCGCACCCTTGTCGCTCAGGTACTTCTTCGGATCTTCCTTCTTGTTGAGCTTAGGTGCGCACTTGGCCATGCCGGCCCGCTCCAGCCGGGCCATCACCTGGTCCATCTCCTCGGCCAGGTTGTCCATCGCGGCCTGCGGCGTCTTCTCGCCGGTCACGGCCACTGCCACGTTCTTCCACCACAGCTGGGCCAGCTTGGGGTAGTCGGGCACATTGGTGCCGGTGGGGGTCCAGGCCACCCGCGCCGGGCTGCGGTAGAACTCGACCAGACCGCCCAGCTTGGGCGCGATGTCGGTCATGGCCTTGCTCTGGATGTCGCTCTCGCGGATCGGCGTCA